>DASREY010000205.1:0-14170 GCA_035651775.1 Terriglobales bacterium | reverse complement strand
CACCGGCGACGATCGGATTCTGGCTGACAACGGTATTCGTGGTGCCGCCATTTGCCGAACGATAGAGACGATCGGTGCCGTAATAAACCGTATTTGGACTTCCTGGCCCTCGCGCCATCGGCGCATAAAACAGAACGTTGTCCGTGCAAGTGATTCCGTTCGCCGGGGTTACTCCATCACCGCAACCAGAAAAGCCCCAGCCATTGTCGTGAGCATTGGCTACGCCGGTCACGAACGCATAGCCCACCACGTTGTTGGCTTGGTTAAAGTACGTATGGTACATCGTGACAGTGGTCGTATCAGCGGCATTTTGGTCGATTAGCGAATAGCCGCCGTCGCCAAAATCGGCGCGGGTCCAAGTGGTATCTGGCTTCCTAAATTCCGTACCATTGTCTTGCGTACCGCCGATCATGAATTCACGGTCGCTGGGATGCAGAGCCAGGCTTTGAAATTGCGTGGCTTTGAATCCTGCCGTATTGATTGAGGTCCAGGTATTGCCGCCGTCGGCCGAGCGCCAGATGCCTCCATCATTGCCCTCATACATCACAGTAAAGTCCGAGGGAGCATAGACAATTGCATGGGTATCGGCGTGCAGGGAAGCGTTGGGAGTAGTGAACGAACTGCCGCCATTGATGGTTTTTTGCAGCATTAAATTTCCTGCAGACCCGCCGAGGAAAAAGGTATTGGCGTCATCCGGTTTGATGGTCAGCGGCGCATCATAGAAGCACTGCCCACCACAGAATCCATTCGCTGCAGCGACAGCAGCGCCCCAGGTGGCCCCGCCGTTCACCGAAATTCTCAATGTGCCTGTTGCTCCGCCGCCATCGCCACTACCAGCCAGCACCGTGACCGTCGAGCCTACTTTATTGATGGCAAATTTCATGGTGATCGCATTTAAAACCAAAGTCTGCGTAAATGTCGGGGTCGTCGCTAGGGCATTAGTGGTGCGGTAATAGCCACCATCGCCGGCAACGGCGTTTCCAAAGACGGCAGTCACTAGGTTGTTAGGATTCCCAGGCTCCATAGCGATATCGGTAATGCTGCGGTTGCTGCTCACCGTCGCCACGGTGAGTTGCGTGAAAGTAACCGAGCCTGCTGGTCCGGCTGCGTTGGTCGAACGATAGAGACCGCGGGCCGGAAGAACAGAAAATGGGGTTGCGCCAAGACCGGAAATGCCGGAGGTCGATGATACAAAGATCGTGTTGGGATCAGTTGGGTGGACCAGGATTTGCGAAATCGCCCGACCGGTAAAGATGTCGTTGCTCCCCGCATCCTTGTTCAAGGGTCCGACTAGCACCGGGCTGGTATCGGCGTTATCAATGCGGTACACTCCCACACCGAAAAAACTATCGGCGGAGAAGTTGCCCTCACCTGTTCCCACATAAATCGTTGAGGGTTGGGAGGGAGCAATAGCGATGGCGCCTACGGCCAGCGACAGTGCGCTATCCATCAACTGTGTCCAGGTTGCTCCTCCGTCGAGCGAACGGTAAACACCCCCCTGGGCCGCTCCCACATAAATGATGTTGGGGTTCGTGGGATGAACGGCAATCGCTGTGACGCGTCCACTTACGGAAGCTGTTGGAGAGGTCTGTCCGTTAGGGATCGGAGAGGGGCCAAGTTCAGTCCACGTAGTAGAACTGGGGGGCGAGAATGGTGCAATGGTTCCTGCAGCTCCTCGCGCTCCCGGTCCTGGCTGGGTTCCATAGATACGCTGCTCTTGCAGCTCCAGGCCGCGGATGGCATTCATACGAATGCGCGGGTCTGGGGCCGGCTTCTCGGGATCAATGCCGCGGATGCGGCCAATATATTCCGCCCGCAATTGCAAATAAGTCTTCTCGTCCATCCTGCTCCCTAACGTAGCCGGCATGTCCGGATCGTTGTCTCCATCCGTCGAACGGTTCGCCGTGGCATTCTGTGGCGCAGCCTTTGCATCCGGCTTCGAGGCCGATTGGGCGAGCAGTTGGAATGCAGTTGCGAACAGTATCAGCGCCACAATCGCGCGCAGGGTCCCGTATCGGGATAGAAGCATGAGCTTTCTCCTGGATATCACCGTGGCCCAATGGCAGAGGACGGCATTTGAGAATCGTCAAATAAACGGGGGAAAGCCCAATTCAAATCCAGAGTAGCTGGAAAGTCAAGATGATTCGAGGGCTGACGAAGGGCACTTTTTGATTGATTTGATCGGGTTTTTGATGTTCAGAAAGGGCGCTTTTTAGTGTGGTGGATATACAACGAGTGCAGCGAAAGCACCCCTGGGCTAGAGGAATTCCAAATTGGTACATCCCGTCGGCTCCGAGGCTCAAGCCATCTCTTCTTGCACCTCGATGCCAGCCGGAAGGCCGGCTCTTCCACCGTAGAGGACACAGCAATTATGAAAACGCGATAAGCGCCGACTGCTATTCACCGATAACTGCTGCTGCGTACTCTCTGCCGGAAGTCGCTGCCTTCCATTGGGACCTTCCTGCACATTTCGTTCAGGCGTGAGCGCATGCGTTCGCCAATGCGGTCGCCGAGGGTTTCTTCGCGGAGAGCGCGCGCGGCGTTGTCGCGGGCGGTGAGGTCGCGGGGCGCAGCGGCCATTGCTGGGGGCTGGTCGGGAAAGTTGGTGGTGATGATGGTGGTGCGCTTGTCGTTGTAGCGCGTATTCAGGATCAGGCTGACCGTATCCCACACCCATTCGGTGGGCTTCACCGCTCCCAGTTCGTCGAGCACCAGGACCTCAGCCTCGAACACCGGCCGCAGGATGGCCATCTCGGTGGTGTTGACGGTGGGGTTGTAGGAATTTTGTATCTCTTTCAGCAGCTCGCGGTAATCATAAAACAGGCAGGGAACACTTTTTTGCTGCACCAGCTCGCGCACAATTCCGACCGCAAGGTGGGTCTTGCCCACGCCGATGGGGCCAATGAACAGCAGCCCGGTTTTCTCTACCGGATACTCCTTCACAAAGCTCTCTGCCGCCAGCCGCGCAGCTTCCAGGGTGGGATTGCTGCCCGATGATTTAGTGACAAACTCCCGCAGCTCGCAGTGCTCATAGCGTGGGGGAATCGATGCCTGCTGCATGAGCAGGCCGGCTCTCTTCTTCAGAACGCAATCGCAGCGCGTCACCCGTCCTGGCTGTTTGGCGGCTGCAACCGCCGCTGTGCCGGGCTCTGCATTCGGCGCTGGCTTCCAGCCTGTGCCATTGCAGAGAGGACAATCTGTAGCAACTACGGTCACGCGAGGACTCCGGGGGAGAATAGACGTCAAGCAAAGGAAATAGACGCCGACTCCAACTGTACCCCGAGCCAGCGCTTGTATCAAGAGATGGCTCCGGCATCTTCCACATTCATCACATCCATAAGCACTAACTCGAAGGTATTATGCCCGCCTACTTCTGTTCTCCGATTGATTTTACCTGCCTTCCTGTCATCACTCTATTGGCACGAGGAGTTTTAATGACACACTACGGCACTCTGGGCAGCAATCGTTTTTCGCTGGAAGAAACCAGTGATGACATTCGCGGCACATCCGTTTACGGCTCTGATGATCAGGAGCTGGGCGAGATTGTTGATGTCATCTTCGACCACGACACCATGGAGGTGAGATACGTCGTCATCGACAGCGGCGGCTGGCTGGAAGCCGGCGCCTTCGTTCTTCCCGCCGATCGTATCTTTGCAAACGAACAGCGTCCTGACGATTTTTCGGCAGATGCCACCCGCGAGCAGATCCAGAGTTCTCCGCGTTATGACGAGAAGTCGCTGAGCTCTGCTTCCACTGAAGGGTGGAAGCAGCATGAAGAAGAATATAAGAAGTTCTGGCAGGCGGCTCCGGTGATGCACCGTCGTGGTAACGACCGCATCATCACCCCGCCGCACACGGAAGAAGAAGAGAACTCTGCCGATCTAACTTCCGCATCGAGTTCCAACCGCGTGCCAGAAGAAGCCAGCCCGGCGCCACATCGGGAAATTACCGCCGCTGAACTTTTTCCCGAGCGCATGGTTGACAAATTTTCCGGCCCGGCTCCCGGCAGCGGCAAAATAACCATGCGTCCTCAAGGCGCCGTCAGCCGCGTGGAAGAAGCCGCATCCGGCACAGCACTGCTGAAGCCGCACTGGTGGGAGTCTTTCACCAATCTCTTGCGGCGCAACCGCGAGCAGATTCAGGCCAGGTGCGAGCAGTGCGATCAAGACCGCAAACAAGCACGGGATGTGGCCTAAGCGTCTGCGAAGATTTTTTCCGCAGCCGCTCTGGTTGCTCTCAGCCCAGCATGAATATCTAATGCACGGTCACGCTGCCCTTAAGTGGCAGGTCGCGTGAGGAGTCGCCAACCAGCACGCTGTAGTTTCCTGGAATAACCGTCCACTGGCTGGTCCTGGTGTCCCAGATTGAAAATGCGCGCCGATCGAGGGTTAGGCTGACCTGTTTGGTCTCGCCGGGTTGCAAGCTGACCTTCGCAAACCCTTTGAGTTGTTTAGGCGGCTCACCGGAGTCGCGCGGCGCGGCAATGTAGACCTGCACGACTTCCGCTCCGCTGCGTGGGCCGCTGTTGGTCACAGCCAGGCTGACGCGCAGATCGCCATCGCTCGCTGGCTTCAACGATTGCGGAGACACGCTGAGCTTACTGAATGCGAACGTAGTGTAAGAAAGCCCATAGCCAAAAGGGAACAGCGGCGCAATGTTCTGCGCGTCGTACCAGCGATAGCCGACCAGCAGTCCTTCGGAATACGTTGCCGTGCCGTTGACTCCCGGATACTGTTGCGGAGTATGTGCCGGCGCATCTCCTTCCGCTTTTGGGAATGTCATCGGCAGCTTGCCTGAAGGACTGGCGTTGCCGAACAGCAGGTCGGCCACCACGTTGCCATCTTCCTCGCCCGGATACCACGCCTCCAGCACCGCCGGCGCCTGGTCGAGCCACGGCATCAGCACCGGCCCGCCGGTCTTCAGGATCACCACCGTGCGCGGGTTTGCCGCAGCCACCGCTGAAACAAGCTGGTCCTGGTTGTCAGGCAGCGCGAGATTCAGCCGATCGCGGCCTTCGCGATCTACATTGCCAACCATCACCAGCGCCACATCGCTCGATTTGGCGAGCGCCGCAGCCGCCGCCGGATCGGCGCCATCGTTATAATCCACCTTGATAGCGGCGGCGCCGAGGTTCTTGAAAGCGTTCTTGATGCCGTCTACCGGGGTGACCGTGTAGAGCGGCGCCACTTTCGAGCTTCCGCCTCCGCCTGTGTGCGCCGCGCCCGCATAAGGCCCAATCACGGCGATGGAGTGTATCTCTTTGGCCTGCAGCGGAAGCAACGGCTGCTTGCCGCTGTTCTTCAGCAGCACCGCGCTCTGTTCGGCGATAGCGCGGGCAACTGCGCCATCTTGTTCGGCCGGGATCGGCGCCACCGGCCGGGGATGATCTAAAATCCCCAACCGGAACATCTGGGTGTAGCGGCGGATCAGCATTGTATCCACCACGGATTCATCGAGCTTGCCACTGGTGATGGCAGCCTTCATGGCTTCGTCAGACCACACATCGTGCTTCATCGCAAGGTCAAGCCCAGCCAGCGCGGCGGGGACTACGGTGTGCGTTGCCGTGTAATCGGACTGCACAAATCCCTTGAACCCCCATTCGCCGCGCAGAATATCTTTGAGAGTGTGCGTGTTCTCACAACCAAACTGGCCGTTCACGCTGGGATAGGCGCACATGATTGCCCCCGGCGCGCCTTCTTTGATCGCGGCCTCAAATGCCGGCAGGTAAATTTCTCGCAGCGTGCGCTCGTCAACGATCTCGTTGACGGTTTTGCGGTCGGCCTCCTGATTGTTGGCGGCGTAATGTTTCACCTCGGCAATAATGCCCTGGGCCTCGATAGCTTTGATCTCCGGAACCACCAGGCGCGCCGCCAGGTACGGGTCCTCGCCGAAGTATTCGAAGTTGCGGCCATTCTGCGGAACCCGGGCGATGTTCACTCCCGGCGCCTCGAGTAGGCTGTTTCCCCAATCCACCGATTCCTGTCCCGCGATCTTTCCATATGTCGCGGCCAGATCCGTATCCCAGGCAGCGGCGAGCGCCAGCGCCGAGGGGAGCGCGGTTGCGGGCTGGCCCTGGCGGCTATCGCCAGGCCCGGCGCCCACTGGCCCATTGGTGATCTTGAACCCCGGAATGCCGAGCCGCTCAATCCCCTGGATCATTCGCGGATGCTCACGCGTATCCATCATATGAATCTGTGTGAGCTTTTCATCCAGCGTCATCTCATGGATCAGAAGCTGAGCGCGTTTTTCCGGCGTGAGCGCCGTATTCATCCACGGCTTCGGCGAGGGCGGCTTAGCAGCCGGCGTATCCGCTCCACCGGCTGGAACTTGCGCGCTGATCGGGACAGCGGAAGAGACAAATAGAAAAAAGAAGAAGAGGAAGAAAAAGACGAGACTCACCATGGCAGCCGGCAACGCCGCGCGAATATTTTTCATTAGAGGTAACCTTTCGGTGTCGCGGCGCCCGATCCCGCGCAACATCCAATAAACAGCACAGAGTCGCAGCGCGTCAAGACTTTTAGCCGGGCTTTCACAAAATTTTACGAAAGCAGTCCGAGCGAAGCAATTTACATCTTGATTTGCGGTCCAGGTTTAGTCTTTGTCCTGAATGTCCACTGGCAACTGGAAGCCGACAACTGCTCTCTCACATCTTCTTCAGCAGCAACAGCCAGCGCTGCCAGGCTTCGTCGTGCGCTTTTTTGTTGGCTGGGTTGGTGTCGCCTGGGTCCTCACCAGCGCGCATGAATCCGTGCCCTGCCCCTTCGTAGGTCACCGGATCATATTTCTTGCCAGCCTTCTTCATCGCCGCCACTGTGTCAGGCACGGTGGCGCCAATGCGGTTGTCGTTGCCGGCATAAAAGCCATAGACCGGAGCGGTGATGCTGCTGACATCTTTCGGAGGCACCCCGTAGAACACAAACGCCGCCTTCAGGTCCGGACGATTCGTCGCAAACCGGAACGACTGCCCGCCTCCCCAGCAGAATCCGGTGACCGCGAGCTTGCCGTTGGCTGAAGGAAGCTTCTTCACGTAATCGGCGACCGCGTTCAGGTCTGCGGTGATGGTGTCAGGGTCGAGCCCCGAGATAGCTTTCATGCTGTCTTGCGTGCTGGCAAAACCTTCGCTCCCCTTGCCACCAGGCCCAAAGCCGGAGAGCAGGTCGGGAGCAATTGCGATGTATCCGTTGGCCGCAAGCTTGTCGGCGACGGTGCGCACCCAGTCGGTAAGACCAAAAATCTCATGGATCACAATCACCGCCGGCGCCTTTTTCTTGACCTCTGGATAAACAATGAAAGCGTGGACCGTGCGGTTATCATGCTTAACCTCAACCCACTCCTGGTGGCGGGGAGATTTTTCCAGCGTCGCCTTGGCCCAATCCTGGGCAAAGGCCGGCAGTCCGTAAACGAATACAGCGAATATGAGAGCAAATGCAAAAGCGGATGTGCGTTTCATGGCCATCGAGTTTACTCCTACATTCAATCGCCGCACAAATCGCGGATAAGCCAGCGCCGAGTCCCCCATGAAAGGTTTCCCCGCATTCTGCCATAGTCTAAAGACAGGTAGAAATTCAGCATCTTGTCAAAGCGGTTGGGTGCGCGTACTTTTGACTGCAACCATGGGCCTGTTCCAGACCCAATAGCCTTGCGCGCCAAGGTAGTCTACGTCACTCTGGATGGAGGGCCAAAAGAGACTCTTGAGCCAGTTCTCACTCTGCGGGGTCGAATCCGAAACTCCGAGTGTTTGCATGTTGCTCTCCTTAAATTATTACTGCTGGTACCATTGTGGCGGTGTTCAGCTTTATTATCTTTGCTGTCAGCGGGCAGGGGCCACATGCTCGACTTATTTTTTCGGCACGCTGAAGCCGCCCTGATACCAATAGTGCGCACTTGAATAACCCAGAGGCACGGGTACATGCCATTATTTCCCGACCGGCGCGGGTTGCGAAACCATGTTTTCATAGAACTGCTGCAGCACATAGAAAGCTTTCTTGTGCTCTCCGGTTTCCGAGACTAAGCCTTTGCGATTGTATCCGTCTTGCAAGATGGGCAGTTGGCGGTTTGGTGAACGAAAATCTTTCAGCACCCAGGGGGCAATGCCGCGCAGGAAAGGCACTTTGCGCAGAGCGGCGAGCTGGTGCCTGTAAATCTCTTCCTGGTCCTCTTCCTTCCAGCGCTGGCCGGGCGTGCCGTGATTGCCTGCCTTGGCCTCGCCGCCAAATTCGCTTACGATCATGGGTTTGTTGTAAGGCGTGGTGAATGAGAAGTTGTCGAGGTCGGCAAAGGTGCCGTAATACCACCCCACGTACTCGTTCAAGCCGAAGACGTCAAGATCGGCAATTACCGGATCATCAACGACGATGCTGTGCGCATCGGGCCGTTTGAATTGATTCGTAGCTGCAGTGATGAGTCGCGTTGGATCGAGCGCCCGCGCCGTCGCGACCAACTGATGAACGAAGGCATTGCGCTCCGGTATCGCCTTTGATTCATTTGTGACCGACCACAAAATAATGGAAGCCCGATTGCGGTCGCGGGCGATCTGTTCCGTAAGCTGTTGTTTGGCCTTCTGTAAAACTGTGGGATTGTTCCAATCAATCGCCTGCCACACTGGAATCTCGGACCAGACCAGCAATCCCATGCGATCAGCCATGCGCGTTATGTGCTCATCGTAAGGATAGTGCGCCAGACGCACGAAGTTGCAGCCCAGTTCTTTGGCCAAGCCCAGCAACGCGCGGGCGTCGTCATCGCCGTGAGCCCGGCCAGGATGGCCGAGGGCTTCTTCATGCATCGTGATGCCACGCAAAAATACGGGATGGCCATTGAGCACAATATCGAGCCCGCGGACTTCAATGCTGCGGAAGCCAATCTCATCAGAAATCCGATCGGCTTGGGAAGCAATCTCAACGTTGTAGAGTCTTGGGTTCTCCGGCGACCATAGCTGCACACCGGACAGATCGAATGCGAAGTGCGCAGTGCCATTCGCGTCAGTAGTCGCCTCTTGTGAGATTTTGAGTTCCGGGATGCGCACTGTGATTTTCTGCTGAGCAAGTTTCTGTGATTCTGACGCACCTGCAAGCTGAACCCATCCGGCAACGCGGCTCATGCTGCCGCGCTCGAACTGCACAGAGTAGTTTTCAATAAATGTTTGCGGCACCTCGACCAGCATCACGTCGCGGGTCAATCCGCCATAATTCCACCAATCGGGAGCGAGCGCGGGAATATCGTCGGCGTGCCGCGTGTCATTCACCGAAATCACCACGAAGTTGTCGCCGTTTTTCAGCAACCCGGTTGCATTGCAGTTGAATGGCGTGAAGCCGCCCTCGTGGTCGCAGAGGGACTCGCCGTTTAACCACACATGCGCCCGGTAGTTTGCGGCGCCAATGTAGAGAAATGTCTGGGCATCCGCGGAAGGATGATAAGTAAAAGAATTTTCATACCAGACCGTGCCTTCATACAGCGTCAGCTCAGGGTATTGCGTATTCCAGTCACCAGGAACGCGCAGGGTTGGCGACTTGCCAAAATCATATTCCATCACGCCGGAGGTTGTAGAACCCTTGCCATTGGTGTAATAGCGCCTGCCCGTGCCGATTTCGTGTGAATCCACAATGTAGTGCCAGTCACCATTGAGCGAAGTGGTGTGGCGATGAACGATATTTTGGATCAGCGGAGCAGAATTCAGGGTTGTGTTCTGCGCCGGGGGTTGGGCAAGGGCGGCAATAGCTAAGAGAAGAAAGGGCATCAGGCGGAATAAATATTTCATGACCTGCGAATCTTAACATCGAAGGGCTGATGAGGAGACTCAACGTCAAATTTTTGAGATTTGTCTTATTTCTCGCCGATCAAATATCGGCAACCGGTTGCGCCCATGCGCGCCGAATGCATAGCTTTGGCGGGGATGTTGAAACGGTCGCCCGTGTGGTAAGTTTCCGCATCGCCGTGCATGGTGACCGTCATCTCTCCGTCGAGAATGACGTGCGCGGTTTCACTGGGATGCATGTGATCGGGATAGAAAGCGTTGGGGCTATCCTGCCAAACGTACGTGGTGGAAAATCCCTCGGTGCGAAGCTGTCTTTCGAGCGCCTGTTCGTCCATGATCTTTGTCATGTCAGATACTCCACAACAGGAGGATATTATAGCTCGACTGGCGGTGAGCAAAATGTCGACATGGGAGCCGGCGGGAATCACCCGTGTTATCCAGGTTTCAGCTGCGCAGGAGTTCCGAGGCGCCCGGCAGAGACGTAGCAAGCTACGTCTCTACCAAACTCCTTCTTGCAAATTCAGCCTATGCGCGTGCAGACGGCTTTCACTTCTGTGTACAACTCGAGGGCATCTTTGCCCATTTCACGTCCCCAGCCGGACTGTTTGTATCCGCCGAAGGGCAGGGCAGCGTCGAAGATGTTGTAGCAGTTGATCCAGACGGTGCCCGCTTTCAGTTCTGCCGCGAGTTGATGGGCCTTACTGATGTCTTTGGTCCATATGCCGGCGGCAAGTCCGTAGACGGTGTCGTTGGCGCTGGGGATTACGTCCTCTGCATTCTTGAATGGAATGGCTGTAACCACTGGTCCAAAAATTTCTTCCTGCACGACTTTCATTTTCGGGTTCGTATTGACCAGCACCGTCGGCTCAACAAAGTAACCTTTGTTACCGGCGCGCTTGCCGCCGGTGACAGCCTTGGCTCCTTCCGTCAAACCTGATTCCATGTATCCACAGACGCGCTGCAACTG
Source organism: Terriglobales bacterium (assembly GCA_035651775.1). Taxonomy (GTDB): domain Bacteria; phylum Acidobacteriota; class Terriglobia; order Terriglobales; family Acidobacteriaceae; genus QIAW01. The sequence continues at coordinate 3,452 of DASREY010000205.1, read as the reverse complement.
TTCCTGGGAAACAAGCGGGCCCATCTGGGTTTGCGGATCCATGCCAGCGCCCACCCGGATCTTCTTTGCCTGCTGCGATACGCCTTCAACTACGCGGTCAAATATGTTGCTTTCCACGTAAAGCCGAGACCCGGCACAGCAACACTGCCCGTGATTGAAGAAGATGGCGCTGGCAGCGCCTTTCACGGCAGTATCAACATCGGCGTCACTGAAGACAACATTGGGCGATTTGCCGCCCAGTTCCAGCGAAACTTTCTTGAGATTGCCGGAAGCGGCCTGCAGCACCAGCTTGCCCACTTCGGTCGAGCCGGTAAATGCGACTTTATCTACATCCGGATGGGCGGCCAGAGCGGCTCCGGCGGTTTCACCAAATCCGGTAACAACATTTAATACTCCGGCGGGAATACCGGCTTCGAGCGCCAGTTCGCCCAGCAGGAGGGCAGAAAGCGGAGTCTGCTCTGCCGGCTTGAGGATGACGGTACAGCCGGTGGCCAGCGCCGGCCCAAGCTTCCAGGCCGCCATCAGTAATGGAAAGTTCCAGGGGATGATTTGACCGACGACCCCTACAGGTTCACGGAGAGTGTAAGTGAAATATTTTGCCCCAGGAGTGTAGGGAACCGAAATGGGAATGGTTGTCCCTTCGATTTTTGTGGCCCAGCCCGCCATGTAGCGAAACAGGTCTACAGCCAAGGGGACATCCGCCGCGCGGGCAACGCCGATGGGTTTGCCGTTGTCGAGCGTCTCCAGTTCGGCAAACTGTTCGAGGTTTTGCTCCATCAGGTCAGCCAGCTTCCAGATTGCGCGTCCGCGCTCAGAAGCCGTCATCTTCCGCCAGGGGCCATTCTCGAATGCGCGTCGCGCCGCTTTTACGGCGAGATCAATATCCTGTTTATCGCCTTCGGCAACCTGGGCCAATGTCTCCTCGGTCGAGGGGTCGAGGGTGGCAAAGGTTTTTCCCGAAATGGCATCAACCCACTTGCCATCAATCAGCATTTTTTTGGGCTTTGATAAAAATTGAAGTACTTGTTCGTTCAACTGTGTTGCAGCCGTTGTGGCAGCCATAAGTGTTACCTCCGTGTGGTTTTAGTTGGGAAGGGACTGCGAGATTTCTTAGGTTGTGGTCTGGTTGTCTGTACGAGGTTGCTCATATCCAGGACCTTGCTCAAACCAGGAAAAACTTACCATCGGCATGCTAAAGGATTGTTAAATTCGCTGCCGATACCAAGGAACACACACGGAATAGTCTAATCCTTCTCGTTGACGAATAACAGGGACGAATAGCAGGTGAATGTGGAAAATGCAGCTTTTTGCAGGGCGGCGGGCGTGGCGGCAGGTGAGTTCAATTAGAATTGTTCAACCATGCCCAAGCTTGCAACCAAAGATCGGGAGATACTGCTGCAATCGGCCTACGACGCTCTCCGGCATGCCTACGCGCCGTACTACATTTGCGCGAAATCTGAGATCTGTGGAGAATCACGCCGATGTCACCAGCGTACGATTTTCTCGGTTTCAAGCGTGCGGACGAAAGAAGCCAAGTCACCGTTGGGTCGCTATCACGTTAAAAAACACGCACAACTCCGAGGCGGAATCGGAAGTGACTCTGGCCGCCGGCGATGAAATGCGAGCGCAACAGGTCTATGTTTGCACGAGCCAGCCAATGTGAGTCTATGGTGTAGTCAACTCCGCCTCCCAGGTCCCAGGTGAAATTCGTGGCCGTGGTCCTAGCCGAAAGCGTTCCTGTAAAGTCTCTGATCTCCTGGTGGATCCGGCTTTCTCCCAACAAGACTTCCGCGAAGGGAAGAATCTTTCTTTTTTCGAGCTTCTGCGTAGCCTTCCACCCCACAAAGCGAACCATGGCGCCAGCGAGCAGGTTCTGCGAATCTGTTTTGATCCTGATCGATCCGGTGGAGGCAGTAGTATCGAAGACACCGACTTTTGAGGAGCCCCAAAGAAAGTCTCCATCAATTGCGGCCACGACGTAACGGTTGAGTTGCCAGCCGAGAGAGGGGCTGACTCCGTTGAGTCCATTGTTCCCGGATTCATGAATGTACGAGACGCCGGTCTCTAGCTGTGCCCAGGTAAACGTAGGAACTATGACCAATAAAAGCAGAAACAACCTCTTAGAAAATGGCTTCATGCAGGGCCCTCCAGAAGAACGGGCTGAACTTTGCAACCCGTTTCATGTAACTGTTCTACTGCGAAACGAGCACGGGTCGCAGGCTAACTGCCTGCCCCGCGTGGCATGGGATCGATCAAGCTCAAAATTGCCGCTTTAATCAACAAAGCAAGGCAAGTCTCCGGCTTGAAATGATGTAACGAGGAGCTGAGGCAAACCGCACTAAAAATCGTGTGAACTTGCCCTCTCAAAGAACGCTCCAGATGGGTGAGGAACAAATCTTCCACAGCTCATCTCAGCATCCTGCAGTGATTAGAAGGCTGGAGAGCAGAACTTTGTACTGCCAGAAATGACAGTTTTAAGAGCCGCAGCTTTTGTCGTGCGACCATTCCTGTCCTGCCGGGGGTGATCCGCCTGTCCGCAAGAAGAAGTTGGAACCAGAATTGATTCATTTTCTCTGTTAAGTGGAGCTTGCAATAAAGGCGAAGAAATCCGGAGCAACAGAACGCCAAAAAACCTGGAGCTTAGAGCTGACATCTGAGGGCTTGGAGCTACGAATGGGCGGCCATGGCAGCCGGCGAAGACAAACGTTGATGGTGGCTGGCCAGCCGGTAATTTCTTACACGTTTGATAAAGCTAACCGTTTGACCCAGATTTCACAGGCGACGGCACCGGTGCCGACAGTCACTAACTTTACCTATGACGCTGATAGTCGCCGTAGCAGTCTCGTGCTGCCGAATGGCATCACGACAACTTACTGTTACGATGCCGATCCCGTTCTCGCATACAATCAATCTTGGGACTTTGCCGCCAGCGTGTAGCTCGACGAACCCAACACAGGTGACCCTGCTCGTTCCCCAGCGACAATGCCCAACCGCCTGTGGTGTTCCAGATTCCAGTCATCCCCCTATGGATACGCTACCTTGGCGCGAGCGCCTTTGTGTGTCTTCGCCAGCGCAGGATCCCACTCCGAATGACAACACGGCCGTCGACACCATTCAGGTTCAACCTTTGCCTCTATCGCGTAAAGGTTTGCCCCCAACCTTTGTGCCCTTTGTGGTTAAACTTCTCTATCTGCGGCGAATCTTTTGCTTTTTCCCGCCTCTGGTATCAAACCATTCCTTCCCAGCGGCGGGTATGCCATCATTGGGCGGGTTCCTCAGTCCTCAGGGACGGAGGAAAGGCTCTTTGAAATCTCGCAAAAGCGGATCCCGGATCCCGGTACCGGCGAGCTGCCAGCTGGTCCCCGCTTCGAAGCGGATTTCGCCAGCAGTGACACGGGTTAAAACGCGATTTGGGGTGCTCCGGCCACAAGCTGGCAAGGGGTGGCCCCTGA
>DASREY010000204.1:0-5700 GCA_035651775.1 Terriglobales bacterium | reverse complement strand
GTGGGGGGTATTGATGACACGGTTAGATTTGTTTTAACTGGCAGCCAAGGGTTTTACCGTGGGATGGTTCTGTTGAAAAGTAGGCGGGGTGTCTCAAGACGTTACCAGACATTTTATGGAACGTGCCTGAAATGCATTGTTTTCTGTAACTTGATAGTGCAAGGCCGGAAATGCCTGATCAGCAAAGCGACTGCAATCAACCGCCTTACCGGATCAGGATTCGATCTATATCCGGGCTATAGCCGTCATCATTGTAGAACTTGACCTCATTGCTGCCTGCCTGGAGAGGTACGGTGATAGAAGTTCTGTCGACCTCCCGCCAGCTTTTGCCGGTGAGTACGAGTTTGGTCGGTGGGCCATCATTCACCCTAATAAATAAAGTTCGCGTGCCCTCGACCAAATAGAAAATCACCATCTCGTAATTGCCGGTTTTTGCGACATTAATGTGGTTCATTACCAGATAATTACGCGGGCTCTTCCCGATATAACGCACGCGGGCGCCTCCGGAGCACCAGTCGCAGGGCCACGATCTGGTCATCTGGTTCAGAATGTTCCCCGGCGCCTCCGCTTCGTAGCTTGTGCCGGGCTCAATGGCAACAGAATGCGATACCGGCGGAGCGGCCGCGGCTGTGCGAGGGGCTGTTTGAGCGTTGGAGGAACGGAACCAGAGAAAGGTCAGAAAGCCGGTTGAGACCATGAGAGCACCGAGGACCCAGCCAACCGCTAACCAAAAGATAGAAAAGCGACGCCGCCAGGCCGGCATGACTTCAAAGCGAGCAGGTTCCATACGGCTGGGCTCAAGACGGGTGGCGCTCATATTGGCGTCGAGGAGCGGTGAAAGCGCAGTCTCCACAGGCTCATTGGCATGCCCCGAGGGGGCGGGTTCGGCCGGAGCACGTTGCGATGCCAGGAGGGCAGGCGCGACATCCATTGCCCTTTCAGGTGTCATGCGCACGAAGCGTGGAACATATTTCCCTTTCGGCAGTTCAATGCGTACCCTCGAACCCGCCAACTCCGTGGCGTAGACCTCTTGTAGTTTATCTCTCAGATCTCCGGCTCGGCGGCGCACGCTGGCATCTTCCGTCGGAGTGTAATCGGCAGGACGCCCAAGGGCCTCGATGCCGATCAGAGATTCGCAGAGCTCACTGCCGCGTCCGGCAAGCTCCATCTCGCAGATGTAACGCAAGAAGTTACGCAGTTGCTCGGCGCGGAAGAACACCGCACTTTGCAGCACCTCTTCCAGCGCCTCTCTTTTTTCTGCGGGATTGAGAGCGACGGAAGGCATCGTGGGTAATTTCTCACACTCTGCAGCGGGAGTGTTTGCGGCTTTATGCATTGGGTTATTGGATCGCAGGTCCTGAGAAGCAGCGCCTTCAATGAGCGACAAGCTTTGTGCGGAGCCGTGCGCCATTTTGGTAGGTACAGTAGGCGTTCTCTCTCAAGCAGTCAAGTACAAAATCCTAAAGGTTCTTTTAGGGAAAACTAAAAGCAAAATGATTTTACTTTAAGAAATTTTGCGAGTCCCAAAACCGGTCAGTCTCATCTGAAACCGATGCCCGATCATGCCGCTTTTCTCGCTTTTCTCGTTGCCGCGTTGGCCCTGAACCTTGCTCCGGGACCGGATATGCTCTACGTTCTGGGTCGCAGTCTGGGGCAGGGCCGCAAGGCCGGCATCGTCTCCGCTCTCGGCATCTTTGCCGGATGCCTGGTGCACATCACCGCCGCCGCACTGGGATTGGCTGCGCTGCTGCAAGCCTCGGCCGCCGCGTACAACGTGATTCGTTATGCCGGCGCTGCCTATTTGATCTATCTCGGGGTACGGATGCTGTTCGGCAAACAAACACAAAATGCGCTTTCTCCGCGCAACAGCCCTCCTTCTGCCAGCCTGGGCCGGATCTTTACCCAGGGTGTTATCACCAATGTACTTAACCCCAAGGTCGCCATGTTCTTCGTTGCCTTTCTGCCACAGTTCGTCAATGCCGCCCGCGGGCCCGTGGCTTTTCAGATCGCTATCCTGGGGTTGATTTTTAATGTAGGCGGCACGCTGGTGAACATTGGCGTCGCCTTTTTTGCCGGGCATATTGGCAACCGCCTGCGCCAGAGCACCCGCGCCGCCCGCCTGCAGCGCTGGTTCACCGGCAGCATTTTTATTGGACTGGGAATACGATTAGGACTGGCCAGCCGCAAATAAATAATTCGTAGCGACGCAGCTTGCTACATCTCAGCTACAACGAAGCAACTTGAGGCTCAAATGAAATTTGCCAAGATCGTCTTCTGGATTGCCGGCATCTGGGGCGTGCTGGTGCTTACGCCGCTGCTTTTTATCTTCGACGCGATAGGCCGCCAGGACCCGCCGCCCATCACGCATCCCTTGTTCTACTACGGCTTCGTGAGTGTGGGGCTGGCCTGGCAGCTTGCATTTTTCGTGATTGCTACTGATCCGGCGCGCCTCCGCCCAATGATGATTCCTTCGGTGATTGAAAAGCTGGGCTATGTTATTGCTACGATCACGATTTACCTGCAGGGGCGGGTGCGTGGGGCAGATTTGGTCTTCGGCGGCGCTGACCTGCTGCTGGGCGTCTTATTCATTGTTGCCTTCTTCAAGACAAAGGCTTGAGGTATTCAACCAGAAGCATTCCAAAAAAGTCGGAGACCGTTCCAGAGCGCCGGTATCCATTCTTTTCGTAAAACTTGATCGCCGCGTGCAAAGGCAGCGTGGTATCCAGAGTCACTCGCGTGCATCCGTTGGTTCGCAGCCAAGCTTCGATCGCGCATAGCAGTTTTACCGCCACGCCAGTCTTATGCCAGTGGGGCAGCACTGCCATGCCGCGCAGATGCCCTTCGGCGCCATGGAGCGAACCGGCAATGGTTCCCACAACTCCCTCCGGCGCAATCGCAACCAGCACATGCATCTGCCGCAAGCGAACAGCAAGACGTTCGGGATCGAGCACAGTGTCGGAAAAAGCTTCAGCGGTATAAGCGCTGCGATAGGGTTCGAAGGCGGCAGCAAGGCAGCGCAGAATTGCTTCGTCATCGCCTTGCCTCGCTGACCGGATAATTATTTCGCTCTCCAGTTCAGCATTCATGCAATGAGAGAACGCTAAATTCTCTCCAGTTCGGCCACCGTGCGCTCGTTACGCAGGTTACCGGTGTTAAGCGTGCTGCGGGGTTCAATCAGGACAATATGCGTCTCTTGCTCCGCCACCGGGCAATGCTCTACCCCGCGCGGAACGATGAAGAACTCGCCTTCATCAATGGCAACGTCGCCATCGCGCAGCTTCATCAGCAACCTGCCCTTGACCACTAAGAACAGTTCGTCCTCGTTTTCATGGTGGTGCCAGATGAATTCACCCTTCAGCTTTACCACTTTGACATGGCAGTCATTCACCTCGCCGACGATGCGCGGATTGCAATAGTCGGTAAAGTGAGTGAACTTTTCCGCGAGATTTACTTTTTGAGTTTTCATAAAAATTTTTATTCATGGAACCCAATGCCTTGCGATTCACTTTCTTAAAAAGAAATACGTCGTCATGCCCGTGCCGATAACGATGACGATGTAGCGCACGACTTTCTGGTCAAGCTTTTGCGCGTACCATGCGCCGCCATATCCGCCGAGCGCCGCGCCCACCGTCATCAGGATAGCCTGCGGCCACACCACCGCTCCCGCCAGCACAAAGGTCACGATGGCAATACCGTTGGCCAGGCTTGCCAGCAGCGTCTTGAAGGCATTCATGGTATGGATATTTTCCATCCCCATCACCGCCAGCAACGCCAGCATCAGGATTCCCGCTCCCGCCCCGAAGTAGCCGATATAGACCGCCACCGCCAGTTGCAGCAGCGTTACGGCAAACAAAGCTGCCTGGGACGCATGAGCATGGCGCTCGGCGCGGCGGCGTATCCAGTTGCTCAGTGGCCCGCCCACGGCAAATGTGAGGGTAGCGCCCAGCAAAAGCCAGGGCACCACCCGCATGAAGGTGGATTGTGACGTCTTCAGCAGAAGCCTGGCTCCTATGATCGAACCCAGGGTGGTTACAATAAACAACGGCATCAGCATCTTCCACTTTTCGCGGCCTTCCAACTCCCGGCGGTAAGCGCCGACCGACGCCATGGTTCCCGGCCACAATGCCATCGTATTGGTGGCATTGGCATTAATGGGCAGCATGCCGGTGAAAATGAGGGTAGGGAAAGCGATAAAACCCCCGCCTCCGGCAACGGAGTTCAGCCCGCCGGCGATAACTGCCGCCACAAAAAGCAACGCAGCATGATTCAGATGCATGTTTCCCAATGGATTAGATTATCAGGTGAGAAGATTCTGAAATTCTTTGTAAGGATATTTTGTAACTATTAAGAATGTCTTTATTGGAAAAACGAAATACCGGAGGACTCTACTCCACCGTCTGCGGCAGCGGCTCGTGCGCCGGCCGTGCGGCTACGGGCTCAGAGAGCGGATCGTAGTCGCGATACACGCTGATGTGAAATACCGGCTGGCGGAACTCTTCTTCGGCATCAATCAGGCCGCTGTTCTGCACGCCCAGAAGATAATTCTGCACCCAGGTGCGCTGCGTGCGGGTCATACCGCGCTTGGCAACATCAATCGCGGCGCCGGTCAGATGAGGAGAAACAATTTCGCCGTCTTCAGGGGTAACAGCAACGGCGGGAGCCGCATTATGGTTGTGCCGCCGCAATTTCTTCTGCACTTCCGCGGTCCGCACGGCCGAGTTCACCTGCAGCGGGGTTTTGAACTGCTGGTAATAGGCCTGGGAAAAATTCTGTAAAAAGGTCCGCGCCCAGGGGCGGCAATAACGGCGGTCTTCCGGCAACTTGGGATCTACGGTGAGAGTGCGGCCCAGAGGAAGCGCGACCAATTCCTGATTTTGGGTCAGCTCCTGCAGTTGGGCATCATCCTGAATGCGTTCCAACTCGTCTTGCGTGGCCTTCTGGTTTTGCCGTACCAGGGATTCGTGTGTCCCTTTGATGGGGGAGTTGAAAACAATGCGGCGAAAATGACGGCGGTGATGAGTCACCAGGTGAGCAGGCTTTTGCGCCGGACGCATGCCCGGCAAAACGGCGTTCGCAAACATCATGAATAAAACAACAGCCTGCATATTCCCTCGGTTCGATCAAATTTATTCCGGGCGCTCTTTCCACGTACTCAGGATTTAGACCGCAATTTCGCCCAGTGAAGATGTCTAATCTACACGAAAAATTCTCGTGGCGTAAGTTGACTCCCGGGATTCTATCCATGCCGTTCGTACATGCACCATCGGGCAAACGCCTGAGTAAGCCTGTCTTTGCCATCCACCCGGACATGACCAAAAGTTATGCAGTATTCTTAACAACATGCAATTCAATTATGAAGGGCGGGTTTTTCGCTCGGTGAGCAATTCAGCCAATAGCGAAGCAGGAAACGAAACACACTTTCATTACCATCAGCAGGAAAATATAGTCTGGGCGGCATACGGCGGCGGCAAGGTTTTATTAGGGAACTTGCTGGCCAAGATCAATGCCGATGGATCTCTGGATATGCGTTATCAACATCTCAACCAGGCAGGCGAATTCATGACTGGCGAATGCCATTCCGTGCCTGAGGTTCTGCCCGACGGACGCTACCGCCTGCACGAAACCTGGCGCTGGACGTGCGGCGATGGCTGCAGCGGCGAATCGGTGATAGAAGAACTGCCGCAGAATGAAAGCTAATCC
>DASREY010000203.1:0-6698 GCA_035651775.1 Terriglobales bacterium | reverse complement strand
GACAGCGATCCCTCCGCGGAAAATGCGTCGCTCCAGTGCGAGCCCCCCAGGAACAGGAACTTTGCCCGCAGGTTCCAGATGCCCCAGGCGTCCCACCCGCCGTTGAGATCGCCGTGCACGAACCACAGGAATCCCCGAGTGGAGGCGAACAGGGCCACAAAGAAAATTATTGCCACGATCCACTTGAGCTTTGATCCAACATGGCCAGTACGAACGATTCCGGTTACCAGAGGTGTAGTTTGCGATCTACGCCGCCTGGCCAGGAGGGCAAAGACCAGCAACATGAGCAGCAGTGAGACTTCAAAACCGGCAAAGGCGCTGCCCGCATGGCCAAATGCGAGTAACCATAGGAAGAAGAGCAGCGATGAGATTCCCAACCCCGGTCCCACGGAAAGGAAGATTATTAACGGCAAGTCTCGCAGTAAGCGCCGCCGACGCGGCCACAACATGCAGACGGAAACAAGACCGAAACCCAGAGCGATCAGGAGCGGCGTAACGATCCTGATCACTGACCGGTATTTCTCCTTAACAGCAGCACGCCATTTCCGAAGTCCTTCAGCACAACGAATTGCCGGCTGAGAACGGAATCAGGGGCTGAGCCGGCGGGGAAGTCCGCTAGCAAGGTATCGCAGTCCGTGGCGGTTCGGAGCACGAGCGGCGCCAGAGCATACTGCGCCAGGAAATAATGTTTTTTGGCTTCGAAGCCGCCGTCAGGGTTCGGCGCGTAACAGATCACACCGCGCTGCGGCAGCGCGCTCTTTACGCCTTCAAAGCGGATGAGGTAGAGATTATCCCCATCCACCGCATAAGGTTGGCGCGCGAGTCGCAGCATCTGTTTGCTGGAGAGCAAGCCCACCACCAGTACAGACACCGCCGCCGCGATGTGAAGACAAGACCTTATGTTCACCTGCAAGTGTGGGACTCCCGCTTAGATCGAATTGTTCTGTATAACACACTTCGAAGCAGGACGCGGAAGTTTGTTCAATGCGAGCAACGATAGCCGTGAAAGATGCATGGGACGCATCCCGCGATGCGTCCCATGCTTATGGAATTTACTGTTGCTTCGCCTGCTCCTCGCCCGAATTAGGCGGCATTGGGATAACGAACAGACTCCAGGTTCCCGTGGAGCCGCTCGGAAAAGCATCGGTCGGATGCTGGTTCATCCAATATTTTGCCTGCGTGTCCACGCTCGCAGCCTGCTGCGTCGAGAGATGAGCGCGCAATCGATCGAGCACCTCTTGCGATGGACGAGTTGACATCGGCCACGGGCTGCTCTGGGCCAGCAGCGCCCAGAAATAAGCCATGGTGTAATCGGGGTCGACGCCGTGCGCGCCTGAATACAAATGCGCAAGGTTCATGTAGCTGTTTCCGTTTCCCTGTTGCGCCGCCAGCCTGTACCATTTGATTGCTTCCTGCGTGTCGTGCGGAACTCCTGCGCCATCCTCGTATAATCCACCCAGATTATTCTGTGCGCGCGAATCCCCCTGTTCGGCCGCCTTCCGGTACCACTTGGCGGCTTCAGCCATGTCCTTCGCGGCGCCCGTTCCGGTTTCGTGCATCAGGCCGAGCAGAAACTCTCCCGGCGCAAAATGTTGCTTGACTGCCTCCTGGCACCAGTGCATTGCTTCGGCATCATTACTGGGCAGACCAACGCCTCGGGCATACAGGATTGCAAGGTCCACCTGCGCTGGAGCAAAGCCGCGCCGGGCGGCTTGCGTAATCCAGGTAGCGCCGGCCTGAACATCCTGGTGGACCCCGACTCCGTTCAGCAACAGATACGCAAGATCGAACTGTGCAGGCGCGTAATCTTCCGCCGCCGCGCGCTGGAACCACTTGAATGCCTGCTGCTCATCTCGGGGGACCCCGTCGCCGGTGATATATAGATAGCCCATCTGGGTTTGCGCCATGGGGCTTCCGAAATTGGCCGCCTTGAGGAACCACTGCGCTGCCGCAACTGAATCGCGCCCCACTCCCTGGCCCAACTCGTAGGCGCGGGCCAGCTTGATCTGGTCCTGGACATAACCAGCCTGGGCGCGGCTGAATATATGGTCGACGTGAAGATCGGCCGTAAGGACAGCGTCTTGCGCTGCGGCTACGATCGGCGCAAAGGCTGCAACTGCAACCATGATAGCTGCCGCAATATTTCGCGGCAGGATTCTCAAAATAGCTTGAACTATGATTTGGTACCGCATTTTCACCTCCAAAAAGTAATGGCCGCCGGTGCTGCGAGCGAGCGCAGCGTACGACGGCCTCCGAGGGTTGCGGTCAGCCGATTTTCACATCTTCAACACCAGCGATCTGGTTTTTAAAAACACCTCTACGGCCTCCGGTGGCGACGGTGAGCCAGATTTTCAGAATCGGTTCAACACCAGCGAATTTTCTTTTTAATGACCTCTGCGGAAACCGGCAGGCCATCCTGAATATTGATGTGCTCGATCTGCCCATGCCCTAAATCGCGGCAGTATCGGATCAAGGCCTGCCATGCCGGATGAAGCTCGCTGGCTTCATCTTCGGAATCAAACGGGGGATCAACCGGCACAACCTTCATGCGCGGCGGAGTTTCTTTCTTCTTGCTCATAAAATTTTCCATCAAATTTAATCTCCACCTGATGTTCTATTAACGCTCAGGGTCGCTTATTTTGTCCAAAAGAAAAACTAAATGTCAGCAATCAGTTAAATTTTGGGATATACTTAACCATTTTTTAACATTCAGCTTTTGTTGAGCGTCCTTATTTTTATACATCGCACGGCCGTTCGTTTTGGTTAAAAGAATAAAAATAATGTGAGCACAATGGTCGTTGGCCTGTTGTTCCAAATTGGCCTGTCCCAAATCAGTCCTTTTCCGCCAGCAGGAACACAGCTACTCCCCAAATCACAACAAAAGTTCCCAGGCCCGCCATGAGCAAGACCGGGAACCAGCCCGCTGTGCCGAACGCGAAAGCCCCGGGATCATTCGTATAAAGTGTATTGGCGCTTGTGGTGTCGATGAGCGAAAACAGCCAATCGCCGATCTGCTTCCATTGCCACGCTGCCAGGCCCACAACGGCAATCACCATGCCAACGAGCGCAAATCGTTCCGTGATGGCGATGGGCCTCGTCATGCGCTCGACCGCTCCCCTGCGCAGCCGCAATTCTGACCGCCACCAAAGCATAGCCGCTGTAGTGGAACTCGGTCCAAAGTTCGGCTCTTGCATAATCTCACGCCTGTCTTGCTGCAAGGTTTGGGCGACCAGCACGAGATCTTTACACTCCTGGCAGACCGCAACATGGGCATGCAGCCTCCGATCGCATCCTTCGGGCCATTGTCCTCGGTGCAGTGCCTCTCTAACTTCTTTCTGTCTGCTGCAGAAAAGTAAGTTCATGATTTCCTCTCCGGCTTCAGCATTTGCTGGCGAAGCAAGCGGGCCATTTTTCTTCTCGCCCGGAATAACAAAATGCGAATGCTGGCCGCCCCCAATCCCGTGATCTGCGAAATCTCACGATGCGTGCAGCCTTCCGCGTAAGCCAGCCAGAGCAGTTGGCGCTCCCTCGGCCCCAGCCGCGCAAAGGCCGGGCCCAGCAGCGCCTGCGAATCCATGCGCTCGGAGTGGCGGCTGTCGGCGGCGATGAGCGCGGTTTCCGGAATCTCGTCGAGCGTCGCGGTCTGAGGACGCCGCCAGTGGTCGCGCAGCAAGTTGGTTGCAATCCGAAACAGGTAGCTGCGGCATGTATTCTCATCGTCTTTCAATCGGCGCGCGCACAAAAATCGCAAATAGCTTTCCTGAAGCAAATCATCCGCCAGGGCCGCATTTCCCGAGACGCGCGCCAGGTACGCCCATACCGCCCGCGAGGTTCGATGATAGAAAGCTGCGAATATCTCCTCATCCATGAGCAGCGTATCCGTTTCTGCCATGTCGCCGGTCTTGGCTTGCGAAATGATGTCGTCCCAGGTCACTGGTGGTATTCACTCTGTATGACGTAAAAAGAACGAGGCGCTGTTACAGCCGCTCTCGTGCGTCCGAGCCGGCGTTGCCTTGCAATGGTCCGGCCGCAGGCGGAGAGATCAAGCCCAGATGCCGCGCCAGTAGCAATGAAAGACCTGCCGAGATGATAAATCCAATCCCCAGCGTGAGCGATAAGACCCCGAAGATCAACAGCGCACCGGTTAACGCGCTGGTAGCATCGGGGACACTGCCGCGAACCCAGATCATGCCTACGCCTGCCATCGTCAGCACAACGCCAAGCTGGAGTGGCGCCAGCACCCGCGTTATGGGACTGCGGCTGAAGGACCACAGGCTTGACGGAAGCGAGAGCGACTCCAGAAAACGTTTTCCGGCATCGTCGCGCACGTAGGCCAGCAATTCGTCGTTATTGCTGAACCGGTCGAGCAACTTGTTGTAAATATCGGTCTGAGCTTTAAACAGCCGCGACCAGCGCCGGTTTTCCAGCAGCACGCGAAGCAGCCACAGCAGCGCGCCGAGGACGCAAACAAAAACCAGAAAGGGCACCAGCATGTCCATCATGCGATTGAAATAGTCCCGCCCAGGACCGTTCATATCGAATGACACAACCCCGCGATCAAGACGCAGCCGCTTGCTTGATTTTCCCATTCCTCCGAAATTGCCAAATAAATAAAACTCCGGATTGCGCGCCACCTCCGGGTGGTTCTGGAGAAACTTGGCCAACTCAGGGTTGCTGCGGTTAATGTATTCCTGGTCGCCGAGCAGCGATGGATCATTGGCCACGGCGCCGGTGAGTTTGGGGCTCATCTGTAAAAGATTGAACAAATTTTCTCTGATCGCCGCCAATTGTTCATCATTTGGGGACGCGCTGGCCACAAACCCATTGTCCGTCATGTGAGACGTCACCGGCTGGGCTGTCATCGAACTTGTATACAACAGTACTATCAAGAGCGCCGTCAACTGGATGATTCCAGAAATAAGCCACCGATTTTTTTTCATCTTCGTATCCTTAATCTGCAACGTATTTTGCATTTCAACAATCCACTTCGCTTATTACCTATACAACGGACCGGGACGGGATTTGGTAAACAAAAAAGTTAGTGTCCAATCCTGTGTGGCACAGTCGTCCCCGGCTGTGCCTTCTGAAAAATCGATGAAAAACGCCGTTTTAATTTCCAAAAGATGCGGCAAAACCATCGCGACTCTGGGCGCAGGTTATACAATTACCCGACTGCTCAATTTATCCAGTTAACAATCGGCACAATGACTCAATCACTTGATGACTCAATCGCCCGCATCAGCCGCCGGGAATTCATAAAAACCACTGCACTGGCCACAGTCGCTGCGGCTACAACGGACATTTCTTTCGCCCAGACGGCCACTGGCGCGGTTTCACAACGTTTGTTGACCGGCTGGGAGCACTACCGCGGCAGCCTGGGCGGCATCTGGGAGGTATGGCGCGGAGGCAGGGCCATGGAAAAAACCGAATGGCAGGGGGTCGCCATGCCGCACTGCTTCAATGCGCGCGATGCGGTTGATCCCGATGAGCCTTATTATCAAGGCCCCGGCTGGTATCGCACCAAGCTGAAGCTGCCTTCCACTCCCTTTCCTGACGGACGCATGCTGCTGCACTTTGAAGGCGCCGGGCAGAAGACCGAAGTCTTTATTGACCTCGACAGCGTTGGCCGGCACGTGGGCGGTTACGATGAATTCGTGCTGGATATTACCGAAGCTGCGGCCAAAATTCTTAACTCGCCTAATAACAAAGGCGGCAATGAAATCCCTCTTGCCATCCGCTGCGATAACTCGCGCGACCTGGAGATGATCCCTTCTCCGCTCAGCGATTTCAATCTTTACGGGGGCCTCTATCGTTATGTGAACCTGGTGTACGTGCCGGCGGTTTCGCTCGAACGGGCCCACATCAGCCCTGCAGTCCAATCACAAGGACCGGCAAAGGTTTCTATCAATGCCCGGCTCTACAATCCGGCGGCGCGCTCCGAAGAAGTGAAGATTTCCGTTCGCGTTCTCGATCCCAAGGGCAAGGCCATCCATACAGATACTCAAACCCTCGCTCCCTGGAATGACGAACGGGAACTGGCGGCATTCGACGTGAAGACGCCGGAGCTTTGGTCCCCTAAAAATCCCGCTTTGTACAGTTGTGAAATCACGCTGAGCGGCCCGCATGGCGAGATGAGCGTCAGCGAGCGCTTTGGGCTCAGCTCTTATGAATTTGTTGACCACGGCCCGTTCAAGCTGAACGGAGAACGCGTGCTGCTGCGCGGCACCACGCGCCACGAAGATCATGCCGGCCTGGGTTCGGCCATGCCCGAGGAACTCATCGGCAAAGAAATACGGATGATCAAAGATATGGGCGCAAATTTTATCCGTCTGGGCCACTATCAGCAGTCGCGCATCGTGCTCAACCTGTGCGACGAGCTGGGCATCATGGTTTGGGAAGAGCTGCCCTGGTGCCGCAGCGGAATCGGCGGCGAAGCCTTCCAGCAGCAGGCGCACGCCATGCTGCGCAACATGATTGACCAGCACTATAACCATCCGGCGGTGATTATCTGGGGGCTGGGCAACGAGGACGACTGGCCGACCGAATATCCGGAGCTGGACCAGGAAAAAATCCGCAGCTTCATGACCGGACTGCGCGACCTTGCCCACAGCCTCGACCCTTCGCGCAAGACGGGAATCCGGCGCTGCGCCTTTGCCAAAGACATCCCCGACGTTTACTCGCCTTCGATTTGGGCGGGC
>DASREY010000202.1:0-6791 GCA_035651775.1 Terriglobales bacterium | reverse complement strand
CTTTGGTGGTGAAAAAGGGCTCGAAGATGCGCGCCATGGTTTCTTTGCTCATGCCGCAACCGGTATCGCTGGCTTCCAGCACGACATATTTTCCCGGCCGCACTTTGACGCTTTCATCCTTGCTATCGCGTTCAACCACGGTGTTGCGGGTGGCAAAATGCAGGCGGCCGCCGTGCGGCATGGCATCGCGCGCATTGACCGCCAGATTCATGATGACCTGCTCGATCTGGCTGCGATCACCCCTGATAAACCCAAGATCGCTGGCCAGGTCTGTAGTCAGTTCGATGTCTTCACCGATCACTCGCTCCAGCATTGTCTTCATGTTAAGGACAATGCTGTTCAAATTGAGCACCCAAGGCTGCACGATCTTATGGCGGCTGAAGGCCAGCAACTGATTGGTGAGGCCGGCAGCCCGATCGGCGGCCTTCTCCACCTGGCGCAGCGCTTCCGTATCCGGGTTCGCCGGGCGATCGAGCAGCAGCCGGGTGTATCCCAGGATCACGGTGAGCAGGTTATTGAAGTCGTGGGCAACGCCTCCCGCAAGCCGGCCGATCGCATCCATCTTCTCCACCTGCTGCAGCCGATTTTCCAGGTGCTTCTGTTGAGTTACGTCCTGGGCAATGATTTCGGCGATGTCTTCCGAGCCTTGCGGATCAGGAATGCGGCGTCCGCTCAACTGCACAATGATGGGCGTACCGTCTTTGCGTTTCCATGTAACCTCCAGGTCCTCCACCCGCTCGGCGGCGTCAAGCGCCTCCTGCACGCGTGAAAAGTCTGCCGGGTCGCCGTACACCTGGGTCGCCGGGTCGAGCGTCAATACCTCTTCTTTGGATCCATAGCCCAGCATTGCCACCATGGCGCGATTCACTTCGAGATAGCAACCGCTTCGTGCGCGGTAGATGCCATAGACGGCGCTTTCGAACAGATCGCGATAGCGCGCCTCGGCCACGGTCTTCCACTTCAAGGCGTCTTCTACGATGGCCAGCTCCTGCTCGCGCCGATTCAGCCGTTGCTGATAAATACCCACAATCCACCACAGCGACAGCGCCGCAGCAAGCATGCACAGGACATCGAACCATAACGTTTGATAAAAGTGAGGTTTCAGATGAAAGGTAAATGAAGCTCCTGTCCGGTTCCATATGCCATCGTTATTGGCGGCGATGACCTGGAAGGTATATTGCCCGGGCGGGATTTTCCCGTAGTAGGCGACACGGCGATTGCCGGCATCGATCCAGTCCCGATCATAGCCTTCCAATTTATATTTGAAGCGCACTTTCTCAGGCGCCAGCAGGCTCAGCCCCGTGTAATGGAATTCGAGATCGCCTCTTCCCGGTGGAACCTCGGCGGTCTGCCCGGGAGCAAACGGATACTGGTCAATGTTGACCTCTTCAATGTGTACGGGCGGCGGCAAGGTGTTCATTGACAGTCTTTGGGGATCAGCCACAGACACGCCTTTCGCCATGGCAAACCAGACGCGTCCATCCTGGCTTTTGAAGGCGCCGGGTTGATAGCCTTCTGCCGCCACACTGCTGCTCAAACCGTGCTCCACACCATACAAGATGGGATTAACGAAATGGACCTTTCCAGCAGCGAAGTCATTGAGTTCCTGTTTTGAAACCCGAAAAATTCCCTTGTTACAGCCCATCCAGAGATTTTGATTATTATCTTCGACGATGTGATAGACCGCCTCGCAATACAGGCCATCGTTGACCGTGTAGTTTGTGAACCTGCCATCTTTCAATCGGCTGAGGCCTTGATACGTCGCAATCCACAGGACCCCGGCTGGATCTATATACAGGTCCTCGATAAAACTGTTTCGTAAGCCATCTTTTTCACGATAGACGCGAAACTTGCCGTTGCTGTATTCCCCCAAGCCTGCCCTTGTGCCAATCCAAAGCTCTCCTCCGGCGCCTTCAGTCAGGTCTCTTATGCTGAGACCTCCTGTGCTGTCGGATGGAAGTCCATCCTGCGCGGTAAAAGTTGTATAGGTAGTAGCGTTCTCGTCCTTGAAGCGGAACAGTCCTTTATCTTCGTCTGTGCCCACCCAAATCGTGCCCGTATGGTCTTCGAAGATGGTCCTGGAGTAGACACCGGAGATCACATTCTGGAACTTTTGGGATTCGAGCCCGCAAGGCTGGCGAGCGCAGCCGACAGGGGAGCGCGAACGGTATACTCCAGAATCTTCCAGAGCGACCCACAGGCGGCCGCCCTTGTCTTCCGCGAGTGATATAACGCGATTGTTCGGCAATCCGTTCTTGGCGGAATAGGCCGTGAATTTGCCGTTCCGCAATGCAACCACTCCTTTATAGGTGCCAATCCAGACAGTCCCGGTATGATCTTCAAGGACGACCTGTGTTTCATCACTGTTCAAGCCCTCTTCTTTCGTGTAACTGACAAACTGGCCGGGATGTAAACGGCTCAGTCCCTCATACGCTGTCCCGACCCATAGGTTTTCTTCGCTGTCTTCGGAAACGGCGGTTACATTGGCGCGGGTAACTGTAGCGGGCAAGCCGGAGGAAGATATTTTTCCATCTTTATAGTGAGTGAGGCCGCCATTGGTGCCAATCCAAAGATTGCCCTGGGCATCTTCATAGAGGCTTTGCACCAGGTTGGAGGGCAAGCCGTCATCGGTGGTGTAATGGGTTGATATGCCCTCTTTCAGGCGGAACAATCCATCATTGGTGCCAATCCAAAGCGCCTGCTGCCGGTCGCGATAGAACGCTTTGATCGGGGAGCTTGGCTTAGGCTCACCCTTAACATGGGTAATAATCTTCCCATTCTGGAACTCGCTGATGCTGCCATTGCGTGTCGCTATCCAGACATTGCCATCCAAATCGCAATTCAGCGCCGGGACGCCGCTATCCGCCAGCCCGTCTTTTGCGGTGTAGTTGGTGAATCTGCCATCCTTATAGTGGCTTAACCCACTCCAGGTGCCGATCCAGATACCACCTTCCGGATCTCGACAAAGCGATGCAGTGAAATCGGCCACCAACCCATCTTGGGTGGTGTAGACGGTGAATTTGCCGTCCTTGAACCGGCTTACTCCATGGTGAGTAGCAATCCACAAAGTGGAATCATCGCTCTCGACCAGCGCCTGAATCTGGCTCTCGCGCAATTGGTTGATGTTGTGGGCGTCGAAGGTGGTAAAGCTCACGCCATCGAAGCGGGCGAGACCTTGTTTGGTTCCTACCCAGATGTAGCCGTCGCCGGTCTGGAGAATGGCGGAAACGCTATTCTGCGGCAGTCCTTGCGGTTGCCGTCTGACGTCAAGCACCTTCCATCCCGGCTCTGTTTTCGAGTCCACGGGGAAGGCGTGTACGTTAGAGAGCAAACCGGTCAGAAAGAGCACCGTTGCGAACATATCGAAGTTCCAGGAACGTGACTTCGGCATGGCACTATTCACTTTGGTGCGTGCGACCGCGAGGGGGAATCGGTACGGGTATCCTTCAGAGATTACGGTCGTTACGCGGTTTCGCGCACAAGTATACTGCAACCCAAAACCTTCGGCTTAAGTTTTTGCTAAGGGTGATGGTCAACTAACGACATGCTGAATTCCCATTTTTGCACCAGGAAATGCCTATTGCAGGTCGAGCAACCAGATGTTGCCCGTGCTTTCACCGTATTCAAAGACGATCTGCTTGCCGGCGGGAGACCACGCAGGATAGCGCACATAGATGCCGGGTTGGGAAAAGTGTGTGAGCTGGGTTTCTTGTTTGCTAGCGCGCGAGACGGAGTAGACGTTCCACTGGCCGTCTCGGAAGCCGGCAAAGACGATCTGGCCGCCATCCGGAGACCAGCTATAAGGCCAGTTCTGTCCCGGTGCTCTGGTCAATTGGCTGATGGCGCCGCCGCCGCTGGGGATGATGCCAATTTGGGTGTCGCCTCCAATCCTCTCTTCAACCGCGAGCAGTTTGCTATCGGGCGACCAGCAAGGCCAGCCGACGGAATGTTTTTCCGCGGTAATCTGCTTTGGTATTCCGTCACTTAGCCTTGCAGTCCAGACATTGATGAATCCGCCGCTTCCCGCCTGATAGGCGACTTGAGTGCCATCAGGCGAGAGATGGGCAAAATTCACATCGCGCAGCCCTTCGGCAATCTTGCGCACGGCGCCGCTGGAATGATCGCGGACAAGGACCTCAATCGAATCGTGCGATTGTGGCCTCATCCAAGTCAGGTCTCCGGTGGGCAGCCAGGCGGGGTAGAACCCTCCGCCCGATGACATCGGCTGTGGATTCTTGCCATCATTGCCCATGGTCCAAACCTGCGTGGGCATGCCAGGTTGAATGACAGTGAACGCAACCGTCTTTCCGTCGGGAGAGATGGCAGGATTAGATTTGCGCAGCCGTGTGTCGTGCGTGAGAGCAATCGGCTGCCCGGCGGCATCTCCCGAGGCGTCAAGCCCGACAGAATAGAGGTTGTCAAAGGTGGTGATTGCGGAAAACAGAAGATGGTGCCCATCGGGCGAGATTGCGAGATGATGGGCGGTGGCATTGCCCAGGTTGTGCAGCTTGCGGCCCAGGCCAATCGCAGCGCCGGTTTCAGGATTGATGCGCACCATCCAGATGCCCGGTCCTTCACCATCGCCTGAGGCAAAAAATATAGTTCGTCCATCGGGAGAGTAGATTGCGTCGTAGGCAAAAACATCGATGAGGACGGGGGATACTCCGCCTCCAGAAGCATCAACGCTCCAAATGCCATCAGCGTTAGTAAAGATGATCCGCTTGCCGTCCGGGGACCATTGCGGCCCGGAATGTCCCAGTGGTCCATACTGGGTCGGCTTATCGGGACGAGTGAGCTGCTTCAAAGTCCCGTCGCTGACGGCGACCGTCCAGATGGTCGAGTCCAGGGACGCGCCGAATTCCATGGCGGCGGCCGCGCCAGAGTCTGCCGATTGGAAGGCAATGTGCGAGCCGTCTGGCGACCATGCCGCCCGAGCGCCAAAATCGGTTAGCTTTCTCGGCTGTCCACCCAGTGCTGAGACCAGCCAGATGCCTCCTTTGATCTTGGAGTGATACGCCAGCCATTGTCCGTTGGGCGACCATGCCGGCGCTACGTTCTGGCCGCCATCGCTGGTGACAGCCAACTCTGTTCCCCCGGGCGCGAGCTGGCGAACATAAATCTCAAACTTGCCACTGGCGTCAGAGCAGTAAGCCAGCGAATTTCCGTCGGGCGAAAAGGTCGGATAAATATCCAGGCCGGCCGAAAATGTCACCTGGCTCTTCCGTCTGACCGAATTGCCGGCTGTGCTCTGCCACCAGAACACCAGACTGGCAAAAACCAAGACCGCGGCAGAAATGCCGGTTATCCTGACACTTCTTTTTTTGAACCAGGGTGTATGCGCGACGCCAGGAGTTGATTGAGCTATATCGCGAGGAGGCGCTGGTTCGGGTCCCGCGTCTCTATTGGCGGCTGGCTCTTTTACCGCAGCGATAAAGCGGTAGCCGCGTCCCTGGACAGTCTCAATATATTTCGGCTGCTTGCTGTCATCGCCCAGGGCTTTTCTTAACAGGGCAATTTCTCGGCTGAGGGCATTCTCGGTGACAAAGGCGTCACCCCATACCGCGTTCAGGATATCCGTCTTCCCCAACATCTGGTTGTTGTTCTCAATCAGGAAAATCAGCAACTCAAGGGCTTTGGGCTCCAGCGCCACCGGCTGGCCGGCCTTCAGCAAGCGAAAAGACGAGGTCTCAACGCGAAATTCACCAAATTCGTAAGTTGCTGATTTGTTTATGGTTGCCATCGCAATCACTGCAAGCTCACAAAAATATCACACCCGCATCAAGACCTTGAACCCACTCAACTTTTAACTCTGCACATAGGAGTAAGACGTATGAAAGCTCTTTATTGTGTAGTTTATTGTGTAGTTTTGTTTTTGGCGTCCGTACTAGGGAGCGCCCCGGTTCTGGCAGCGGCGGATGCTGTGCCGCTGAGGATCGTCCATCAATTGCCAATCGTATCGGTCTGCATCAACGGTCATGGCCCTCGTGACTTTCTGCTCGATACGGGAACAGAATCAACTTTGGTCGATCAAGCCCTCGCCGAGGAGCTGCAGCTTGACATTGTAGACAGGACCCAGCTCATCAGCGCAAACGGAATGCATCCGGTTGGACGCGCGATTGCCGAAAGCGTTTCCTTGGGACCCAAAACGGTAGCCCACGTTGAGCTGCTGGTTGACGACCTGCCGGAATTGCACGCTGTCGCTCCACAGTTGCGAGGCATCGTGGGAGAGAATTTTCTGGCTCAATTTAGCTTTCTCCTGGACTACCGCCATCATCAGCTAGCGTTCGGCCCGCCTCCGGAGCAAGGCGCTGGAATTCGCATCCCATTCACCATTCAAGACGGACACATCCTGTTGGCGACGGTGACCTCGGAAAAACAACAACTGCGCTTCGAGCTCGATTCCGGCGCCAGCAGCACCATGCTCTTCGGTAGGCAATCCCGGGCTACGATGGCGCCGGTCGCCTCGGCATTCCTGCATAACAATGAAGGCAGCACCGTAGTCCAGCAGGGGCGTCTCCGGGAGTTGCAGATTGGGTCCGTCATATTGCACGACCTGCCTGCCGGAGTTGTAGAAAGCCTGGGGGAAGAGGAGGCTGGAGTTGACGGTCTGCTGCCTACGAACCTGTTCGACAGCGTGTATTTCGACTTTGCGGGGCAATCCATCTTCGTTACCGGGAAAAAGATCGCGTCCGTACGCTAAATGAAATGCGGGCAATCGGAGGCGGGAAGTAATGGGGGGAGGGGGGTTGCTAAGTAACCTTCAGCCACGCCTGAATGGGGCCGGGGGTGCG
>DASREY010000201.1:0-12217 GCA_035651775.1 Terriglobales bacterium | reverse complement strand
CTATGGCGCCAACCCGGAGCGCGGAATTTTTCTTTCCGAAGATGGCGGCCAGTCAT
Organism: Terriglobales bacterium; assembly: GCA_035651775.1. Classification (GTDB taxonomy): domain Bacteria; phylum Acidobacteriota; class Terriglobia; order Terriglobales; family Acidobacteriaceae; genus QIAW01. Next base: position 12,161 of record DASREY010000201.1, on the reverse strand, counting down.
GGAAGAAAGTGCTTTACAAGGATGAAAACACCGGTGGCGACGATGTGCAGATCGATCCCGCGAATCCGCAAATTATCTATGCGTCACTATGGCAGGGCCGTCAAGGCCCCTGGGAAGACAACAACGATTACAGCGGCCCAAGTGGCGGTCTGTTCAAATCAACCGATGGAGGAAATACCTGGCGCCAGTTGACCAATGGCTTGCCTGATAACCTCGTCCAAGCCCATATTGCTATTGCTCCCAGCCAGCCCAGCCGTCTGTATGTCGCTTTTTCGACGACGCAAAAGAGCGAGTATGCCTCCGGCAAAGGACTTGGATTTTACCGCTCCGATGACGGCGGAGAAACCTGGCACAACGCTACCGACGATGAGCGCCCGGAAATGAAGATCGGTGGCGGCGACCTGCCGATGATCAAAGTGGATCCGAAAAACCCGGATATCGTCTACAGCACCAGCATCGTGACCGTGCGTTCGAACGATGGCGGCAAGACATGGACGAGCATTCGCGGAGCGCCCGGCGGAGATGATTATCAGAATCTTTGGATTAACCCCAATAATCCCAAAATCATTTTGCTGGTGAGCGATCAAGGCGCCATCGTAACCGTGAATGGCGGAGAAACCTGGGGCTCCTGGTACAACCAACCGACCGGACAGATGTACCACGTGGCGGTGACAAATACTTATCCGTATCGCATTTGCGGCGGGCAGCAGGAGAGCGGATCGGTTTGCATTTCCAGCCGCGGCAACGATGGCAGCATTACCTTTCGCGATTGGCATCCGGCGGGGGTGATCGAGTACGGATATGCAGCCCCCGATCCGTTGAACCCAGATATCATTTATGGAGCCGGCAGGAATGAGGTCTCCAAAATATCCTGGAGCACAGGACAGGTACAGAACGTCACTCCTATCCCGGTCAGGGGGAAGCCCTATCGCGTCGAGAGGACGGAACCGATCGCATTTTCTCCCGTAGACCCTCATGTGATGTATTACGCCGCCAACTTCCTCTTCAAAACAACCGACGGCGGCACGAATTGGCAGACCATCAGCCCCGATCTCAGCCGGGAGTCGCCGGGAATTCCCGCCAGCCTGGGAACGCTTACCGCAAAAGATTCCGACGCGGCAAAAAAACGGGGCGCGATTTATTCGCTGGCTCCGTCTTTCAAAACGCTCAACACGATCTGGGCCGGAACGGACGATGGGCTCGTCTGGTCGACGCGCGATGGCGGAAAGAGCTGGCAAGACATCACTCCAAAAGACCTGATCCCGTGGAGCAAGGTCACACAGATCTCGGCATCGCATTTCGATGACGTGACCGCCTACGTTTCCGTAAGCCGTTTCAGGATCGACGATCTTCATCCGTATATTTACCGGACCCACGACGGGGGAAAGAGCTGGCAATCGATTTCGGCCGGACTGCCGGAAAATGCTCCGGTTGACACGGTAAGAGAAGATTCCATGCGCAAAGGATTGTTGTTTGCCGGAACCGAGACCAGCGTTTGGGTGTCATTCGACGATGGTGATCATTGGCAGCCGTTGCAACTGAACTTGCCGCACACCGCGATGCGCGATTTATGGATTCACGAGAATGACCTGATCGTAGCTACCCATGGCCGTTCTTTCTGGGTGTTGGACAACATCGCATCGCTGCGTCAGATGAACGATGCCTCTTCGCCCGCCGTGCGTCTCTTTCAGCCCGCGCCCGCGATTCGAGTGCGAAGAAATACCAACACCGACACGCCACTTCCTCCGGATGAGCCCATGGGAGAAAATCCGCCCACCGGCGCGGTGATTGATTATTACTTGGCGAAACCGGTTTCAGGGCCGGTGCTGCTTGAATTTCTGGATGCCAATGGAAAAGTTGTAAGGCGATATTCCAGCGACGATGCTCCGGAACGAACAGCGGCCGAACTCGAAAAAGAAATGATCCCGACCTATTGGCTGCGGCCCCACGTTGCTTTATCCGGTGCGGAGGGAATGCATCGTTGGGTCTGGGATTTGAACTACGCTCCGCCGCTTGCCACCGAGCACGAATATCCCATCTCGGCCACCCCGCATGACACTCCCCGGTCTCCGCTGGGGCCAACCGTGGTGCCGGGGCAATACACGGTCCGGCTCACGGTCAATGGCAGGAGCATGACTTCGCTTTTAACGGTCAAGATGGACCCGCGAGTCCAAGTCACCATCGAAGCGCTCGAACAGCAGTTCCAACTGGCAAACAAGCTTGCAGCAATGCTGTCGGCAAGTTCAGAAGCCGTCTTGCAGATAAAGTCGTTGCGCGCGCAGCTTAAGACTCTCTCCGCCCAGGCTCCTGAAAATCTCAAAGAAGCAGTCGCCCAATTCGATAGAAAACTGCAACAACTTGCTGAAGGACCTGAGAAGCCCCCGGAAGGCGGCGCGCCTCCGCCTGCGCTCGGCAGCATCAATGACGATATCGCGACACTGTACGGGTTAGTCAATGCCGCCGATGCGGCGCCGACTTCCGCCGTCCTTACAGCGACTCAGAAGAGAGCAGACAGCTTCAATCCTCTGATGAAGACTTGGGACGCCATCAAAGCATCCGATATTACAACGCTAAACCGTCAATTAGGTGAGGCCGGGCTCAAAACGCTCGATCTTAACGTTCGCCCTTGATTGCGAAGAAAAATATCTCCTGTGGATACATCTGCACTGGGCTTTGAATTCCACTCCGTCGATAGCCCCCAGCGCCCAACATTTCGCTTCGTACGCGATCCTCATCTGCCCCTGCCCATCTACGGCTTGCAAGCGAGCAAATTCCCGTTGATATATACACGGAGGAACTTACAACTGCTCTTGAGATTAACTCATCTCTCAAATATTGAGAGCAGAATGGCGACCGCTATAGCCGTTTCACTGCGTTGAATGCTTTTCGGGGCTTCCGGTCCAGTACAACGGATATCCCAATTGTGGAATGCCCTGATACTCAGCCACCTGCTCAGGAGCAATACATGACGGCAAAAATTATGGTGCGAATTATGATAGGCGTTCTGTTTTCTTCGTTGACCATGGCGGCACAGACAAACTCCGGCCCGAATGCCCTGGATGAAACGCGGCATGCCGTGGGAATTGGCTTCAGCGCTTCGACGCTCGGTCTCGGCGCCGAGGCAGGAGTCGCACTTAGCTCCAAGTTCAATTTGCGCGGCGGTTTTCATATCTTTGACTACAACCGGAGCTTCAACCGAGACGGCATCAACTATAGCGGCACCTTCGATCTAAGGTCGGCGCAGGTGCTGCTCGATTGGTTTCCTTCAGGCGGCATTTTCCACTTGAGTCCCGGCGTGCTGATCTATAACGGCAATCAATTAAATACCAATGCCGCTGTCCCCGGCGGCCAGAACTTCAGCCTGGGCGGTGATATTTTCAGGAGCAACCCGGCCAATCCGGTTACCGGCAATGGCAAATTGGAGTTCAACAAGGCGGCGCCCATGGTGGTGTTCGGTTTTGGCAATCTGGTGCCGCGCAACCGTCATTTCAGCGCCAGTGTCGATTTAGGTGTCGCATACCACGGTACCCCAACCGCGTCGCTGAGTCTCGCAGGCAGCGCCTGTGCCGCGAATGGTCTGAACTGCCGCGATGCAGCTACCGATCCTGCGGTACAGAGCAGCCTGCAGTCCGAAGTGGCCAAGCTCAACCGGAACGCTGAGCCCTACAAGGTCTATCCCATCATTTCAGTCGGCGTGGGCTATACATTCTGATTTCGCAGGAAATCGGAGCTAGTTGCTGCGGCCCTGGACACAAAGATAACTGTCAGGGCACGGATTCATCCCTGCCGCAAGTACTTCGAATCATCTGGTCAACTCAGAACACCTGCAAGTTCACTTTATCCAGCCATACATTGTAAGGTTCCTGCGTAAAATTTCCATCCATTTGGAAAGCGGCGTCTATCTCTTCCAGCGTCCAGTTCTGCTGTGGATCGAAGAACTGGTCGACGTTGAACGTCTGGTTATCCACGGTAACGCTGATATAGTGTGCCTTACCGTTCACCCGTTCAAAGTTCCAAATCAAATGAATCCACGTATTGGCTGGGAAGGGCTTGCAATCCACAGAGGTTGGCACCCAGGTTTCATGCAGCGGGTCCCAGATGTCCCACTTGCCCGAAGCGTTGAAGTTGCACTCTGTGCCCCAGGTCCAGCGCTGTCCTCCAAAGGTTTGGTTGATATCGAATTCCAGCGCCTGTGACGCGAGTGGCTTATCAATCAGGAACCAGAGATCATACACAAAGTGGGTAACGCTGTTGCCACCGCCAACAGGGTTGAACCATAGTTCATTGGAGTACCCGGTGGGACCGGCAATAGAAAATTTTGTTGAGTTGCCGTCGAGCGACGGTGTGCTCTGGCCGGGAGTCATGCTGACCACGGCCGTTCCCAGTCCGGCGGCGCAGATTTGCCCATGTCGTGCCGCCTCCGGTGGAAATACTGCGGAGCAGGTTTGCCATCCCGGCAACGCTTGAATGTTGCTGACCGTAAATGGAGACTGAGCTGCAACCGTCACCTGCATTACTGAAGTCGAGACAAAGCCCTTTCTGTCGACTGCCATAACTTCCAGGGTGTGCTGGCCGGGCGCCATCCAGATGAGAGTGTCGAATGACTTTTCGAAGGTGAAGTATACGGCAAGACCATCAACATAGACCCGCATATATAGAATCGGGTTCGAAGGTGAAGAGGCAGCCACCACGTGCGCGGGCGAATTGACGGTGGCTCCATTAGAAGGAGTGGAAACTGACAGCGGAAACGATGTCTCAGCCGGGGGTGGAGGCTCAACCGCCGGTGGCGCCGGCAATGGACTAGTGGTGGGGTCCCAGGTAACTGGAATGGGCGGTGGGGTTGGAGTTGGGGTTGGCGTCGGGCTTGGGGTCGGGGTCGGTGTTGGCACAGGCCTGGTCATGTTATTGGAATTAGTTCCGCAGCCTGCCATTGTTAGAGCCAGCAGCACGATCAGTCCAAAAATCATGGAATCAAATCGTGCAGTCTGGCGACCTGATGTGAATGCCGGCATGTATGTCCTCCGCAAGAAAGAGAGTTCCGGAATTTAAAAGAGTTGGTACTTCCTGCGATGCGAGAGGGCAGCCAGTGGTGGGCTATGGTGCTCAGCTTTGTTTTGGTTCAGCTCTAAAGCGCTTGTAAGTTCATGGCGCTGTGAAGTTGAACAACGATGAGAGAGAAAGAGGGTTTAGTTCAAGGCCCGGCGAAAGAACTCCAGGCTGGCAGTGCCGTCTTTTTCGAACGAGCCTTGGCCTTCGATTGAAATGCCGCCGGAGTAGCCGGTTTTCTTCAGATACCGAAAGAAAGTTTCATAATGATCGTCTTCGCTGAGATCATGTGGCCAGAGGCGCCCGCGCGGATTGGCGAAGTGTAAGTGTACGATTTCCCGTTTTGCCACCTCGAGGATTCGTGGGTCTTCATTCTCCTGGCGCATGTGATAGTAGTCGATGATCATGCGCACATTCGGATGCTTCACCTTGCGCACCATCTCCAGGGCCTCGGCCCCCGTGTTCAGGATATTGCTCTCTTGTCGCCGTAGCGGCTCAATCGCAACAATGAGATCATGCGGGCGCGCGATCTCGCCGGCCATATGAAGAAAGTCTGCGATCTGTTGCTGGGCACGCTCCCGAGTGAAACCTTCAGGAACATTGCGGGAGCCGGCGCTGCCCCACACCACGACAGAAGCCCCAAGGTGGCGGCAGCGGGGCAGGCAGGCCTGCAGATAGTCTTTCAGCGCGGAAGCGGGAACCGCTTCGCCGACCACTTTCAGATCGGGCCGACGGATTAAACTATTGAACGAGTGGCAGCGGAGAGGCGAAGCCAGCACGGTGTCAGCGTACTGGCGAAACTGGCCTTCGCTCATGGCCGCGATCTCGGCGGCAGCCGGCTCGATATAATCGAAGCCGTATTTCGTCGCGCTGGCGATGTCGCGCGTACAGACGCCTACTTTCACGGCGCGAGCGCGGCCCCACGCGCGAGCGGATAAAGCAGCCGCCGCGATTCCGGCCAGTAATGTTCGTCGAGTGATCATCGGCAACAAGCAACCTCGATTGCCTCTTCAGAAGCCCTAACTCCTCAGCAGGCTCAAATCTCTTCCGGCACGATGTAAGGTGCGCGGTAACTGCCTCGCAGCAGGCGGTTAGCTTCGTCATCCCCAACAACCTGCTCCTGCACGGGATCGAATTGCAGCCTGCGTCCCAGGCGGTACGACGCGTTGGCCAGATGCACCAGTGTCGTCGAGATATGGCCTTCTTCGATCGGGCAATGAATATCTTCGGCACGGCGGCTGCGAACGCAATCAATGAAGTTTGCAAAGTGGTCGCCAGCGCCTTTGCCAAATGGACCGGGTTCGGCCTCTTCAGTGACCCATGTCTTGTAGGCATCGTATCCATCGACAGCGAGATAGCCATTCGATCCATAAAAGATATTGCCGATGGTATTCGTCTTTGCATCCTTGGGCGCCAAAGGATTTTTGCTTGCAGGCTGTTTGGCCGCTCCCGCGTTCAATCCCGCGGGCGGCACGCCACTGGCGCCGTAAGCGCCCGTTCCTATTTCCGCCTCGTGATTCGTGACCCAGTGCCGAACTTCGAGTTCCATCATCTTGCGCTTGCCCTCCGGACCATCGAAATAGTAGGTGGCATTCAAGACGTTGGGTGTCTCCTGGTCGTCGTCGAACATAAAGTGTCCGCCCATGGCAGAGACGGATACGGGGAAGCGTACTCCCAAACCCCAGCGCGCAATGTCAATTTCGTGGATTGCCTGGTTGCCGATTTCTCCGTTGCCTGTATCCCAGATCCAATGCCAATTGTAGTGAAAGCGATTTCGCGTAAACGGCTTCAGCGGCGCCGGGCCGGTCCATAAATCATAATTAACGCCGGCTGGAACTGGTTCTTCGGGAGTGCGCCCGATCGATTGCCGCCACTTGAAACAAATCGCACGAGCCAGATAGACATTGCCAATGGTGCCGTCGCTCAGCCGCTGGATGGCTTCTACCATACCGGGGTTCGATCGCGCCTGGCTGCCGTGCTGGCAAATTCGGTTGTATTTCTTTACCGCGCGTACCAGTTGCCTGCCTTCAAACCAGTTATGCGAGCAGGGTTTTTCCACGTACACATCTTTGCCTGCCTGGCATGCCCAGATGGCCATAAGCGAGTGCCAATGATTCGGCGCAGCGATTGAGATGGCATCAATATCCTTATCTTCAAGTAGTTTGCGGATGTCGCCGTAAGGTTTTGGACGGGGAACCCCCAGCTTCTCCACCTCGTCGAGGCGCTGGTTCAATACGCTTTCATCCACATCGCACAGAGCAGCAATCTGGGCTGCGGGAACCTTGGCAAATCCGCGGATATGATCGTTGCCACGGCCCCGCACTCCGCAAATTGCCACTCGCACACGATCATTTGCGCCCAGTATCTTCCCACCCAGCGCCAGTGCCGCCGCGCCAACCGTTACCGCCTTTCCTGTTGTCTTGAGGAAGTCACGCCGATCAATTGCCATAGTTGCCGCCTTTATTCTGGAATTATGCTTGCAAGCCGCATAGTATACCTCCCGTGTGCGTGTGCCGTATAAAATGTCGCGCATCCGTGGAGGAGTTTCATGGTGTTGACTCGTCGTTCCGTCTTGAAAGCAGCCGGGTTGGGTGCGGCTTGTACGGCAATTGGGCCTCTGGAACTTTTATCCGCGGCTCCTGGCGCCCCCGAGGATAAACAATTCCACGGCTTGCGTGCAGGTGTGGCTTCGTATTCGTTGCGGGCCTTCCCACTTACGGACACATTGCAGAATATTCACCGTCTCGGTGTGCGCTTCCTGTCATTGAAGGAGGTTCATCTTCCTTTGAGCTCAACCCCTGAGCAACGGCGGCAAGTTCGCCAGCAGGCCGAAGATTTGGGACTGTCGATTACCAGTTGCGGTGTCATCTACTTGAAAAATGATGAGGCCCAGATGCATGAGGCGTTCGATTATGTCCGCGATCTCGGAGCTTCGGTTGCGGTGGTCGGGGTCAGCCGCGACATGCTGCCCACGCTTGATAAAGTCATCCGCAGCTACGAGCTGAAAGTCGCTATCCACAATCACGGTCCCAAAGACAAGCTCTTTCCCTCGCCGCTCACCGTCTACGACGCGGTAAAAGGGCTCGATCGCCGGATCGGCCTCTGCATGGATATAGGCCACACATTCCGCATGCATGAAGACCTGGTCGAAGATGTGAAAAAGGCTCGCGACCGTCTGTATAGCATGCACTTTAAAGACCTCGATTCCGATCATGTGGATGCCAAAGACGTGCCGGTCGGCACCGGCGTGCTGCCCATCATCCCGCTCTTGCGCGAGTTGGTTCGCTCAGGTTATTCCGAAGAGCTGCAACTGGAATATGAGGCAGAATCAAAAGACCCGCTCCCCGGCATGGCCGAGTCGCTGGGCTTTATGCGAGGCGCGTTGCAAAGCATGCCGTAAGACGCATTTATTCTGTCTCCTTCGTGCATTCTTGAGTGCTCTTTTGTGGTCATCTTTGACTTTCCCTGCGATGACATCCAGATGACAACGTAATGCGTATCGTATAGCAGGTGCCGAAAAGTGAAGAAATTCCTGTGTGCTGTGTTTTTGTTCTCCATGATTCCTCTCTTGGCTGTGTCCCAACCCGCAGCCGGGAAAGAGCAGCTCAACTGGAAGCCATGGTCTGACGCTGTATTTGCCGAAGCCGGGCGCGAGCAACGCTTCGTGCTTCTCGACCTGGAAGCCGTCTGGTGTCACTGGTGCCATGTGATGGACGAAAACACATACCGTGATCCCAAAGTGATCAGGCTGCTTCAGTCTCGCTACATTCTCGTAAAGGTAGACCAGGATTCTCGTCCCGATCTTTCCAACCGTTACGAAGACTACGGATGGCCGGCTACCATTGTCTTTGACGCCAAGGGCCACGAGATCGTCAAGCGTCAAGGCTACCTGCCGCCCGATGAGATGGCGTCAATGCTCAAGGCCATCATTCAAGACCCAAGTCCCGGACCCTCTGTTCATTCTGAACCAAAGTTGAAGTTGCCTTCCAGTCCACTCTTAAGCACTGCAATGCGCCAACAGCTGAAAAACAACTATTTGGCGGGCTACGATCCGGAACAAGGAAGTTGGGGCACACGTCAAAAGTTTTTGGATTGGGATTCGGTTGAATATTCAATAGCCCTGGCAGCCATGAACAATGACGCTCAGGCCGAACACATGGCGCGCCAGACTCTCGACGGAGAGCTGCATTTACTCGATCCGGTGTGGGGCGGCGTTTATCAGTATTCCGCTGGCAGCAACTGGAACTCGCCGCACTTCGAAAAGATCATGCAAATGCAAGCCGAGAACCTGCGTATTTATTCAATTGCCTATGCTTCGTGGCATGATCCCGCCTACCTCCATGCCGCGCAGGAAATTCGCCGGTATCTCAAGACGTTTCTCACTTCTCGGGAAGGCGGATTCTATACCAGCCAGGACGCCGATCTGATTGATGGTAAGCACAGCGCCTCCTATTTTGCGCTCGACGATGGGCAACGACGCAAACTCGGTCTGCCGCGCGTAGATACTCATATGTATGCCCGGGAAAATGGCTGGGCCATACGAGCGCTTGTAGCGCTTTACGCCGCTACGGAAGATACCGGTGCGCTCGAAGAGGCCCTGCGCGCCACCCGCTGGGTGCTTGCAAACAGATCGATTCCTGGCGGCGGCTTCCGCCACGGCACGAGCGATTCTGCCGGACCCTATCTTGGCGACAGCATCGCGATGGCGCGTGCGTTTATCTCTCTTTACGCGGCGACCGGCGATCGCCAATGGCTGGCAAATGCTGAAACCACAATGAAATTTGTGGATGATAACTTTCGCGACCCCGCGGGCATCGGTTTTCTTACATCAAAAGCCTTAGTGGGCCAGGCCATCAAGCCGAAGCCGCAGCGCGATGAAAATGTTATGGCAGCGCAGACTGCCAATCTGCTTTTTCATTACACTGGCAAGCAGAATTACCAGCGACTCGCTCAGCAGGCGATGCGATACCTAATAGCATCCCCAATCGTTTACCGCCTGCCGGCATCAAGCGTACTCCTCACAGACATGGAACTTGGCAGCGCGCCCTTGCACCTGACCATCAATGGTCCTAAGAACGATGCAATCGCAGCCGCCCTCTTCAAAGCTGCGGTCGCCTATCCCTCAATTTATGAGCGGATCGAGTGGTGGGACCCACAGGAAGGGCCTTTGCCCAACCCCGACGTCCAGTATCCCAAACTCCATGTTTCAGCCGCCTTTATTTGCACCGATCGGACGTGCTCGTCTCCCATCTTCAAGCCTGAAGAGTTGAAAACACGAGTAGGCAGGATTTTGCAGCGGCAGAACGGGTCAAGGCAGCAGTAACGGAGAATCCAAAACGCTAGCCGGCTATCTGCGGTCCAGAGCTGTGAGCAAGCGGGTGCGTAAAAGGAACGAGGCGCATTCCCGCAATATTTCCGCGCGATTTACGCTCTGGCCCGAACTGGATTGCCTGACCTTAGGATTGAGAAAATCGTCTGGGATCCAAGCGCCGTGAACAAATTGATCGTGCAGGGTAAACATATCGTCCAGCAGCGAACCCACCAGCAAAGGCTCCGATGCGTATAGATCGCGCTCGGTAGAGTCTTCATAAATGTCACGGGCGCCAAACTCCGATTCGATCTCTTGCTTGAGTTTTTCCTGGGTTTGAATTGGAATCCGGTCGCCTTGAAACGCCGCCTGGATGCCCATCATCCAAACCAGGAACTGCAACATTGGGTCGCGCACTTCAGAGTAGCCGGCCTCGTAGTAGCGGATGGCTCGACGTATGCTCGAGGGTCCGCTCTTATACATCCTTACGAATCCTGGCATCAGCTTGCGCAAATCCATGAGGTCGCGCATGCGCACGCGATTCAGAGACTCCGATTCCGGCACATTGACAACGTTCCCGTCCGGGTGCGTGAATCGAAGCACATAAGGCTTGCCGTCTTCCTGAAGCTCGTATTGGACGGCCACAAACCGGGCTCGGGTTGGACGGATGATTCGCAAGCACACGAAAGCCTGGTGAACCAGGTCCTGCGATTCCAATTCGCTCTTTTCAGCTACCTGCTCCGATTTGAATCCGTGCACGAGCCCATAAGCCATATCCGCGAGCTTGGAACGTTCTTCTTCGGCGACATAGCGCTGCCAAAGATCGAAACTTGTCTTGGCAAACTTGTCTTTCACCGATTCGACGGAGATACCGGAGAAAATGGCAAATGGCTTGGTTAGCTCCTCCAGGTTAAGATCCCATTCAATAGGAGCTGTCGTGAATTTCTGTCTTGAGGGCACGTTGGTTACACCCTGAGTCGCGACGATTCCTTGTGTTTGCCGGCGCATGGATAAGATACCTACCGCTTCCAGAGAGATGGACGCGCCGTAGACGACCGCCCGTTACCGTTGTCTGCTACAGAATTTGTCGAGGGGCCTGACGGCTCGGCTTGCGACGATGTGCGCGGCGCGGCTGCAGGCGCCGAGCTCGTATCGCCGCCTCCACCAAAGTGGGAGACGGCATTTCGAATGCGCCGTTCTTCCTCGCGTTTTTTGCCGCGCCATTCATCCAGGCGGGTCTTTTCGCCGGAAAGCTCTTTGTCATTGGCTTCTATCCGCAGGCGGAGCTGTTCGATGAGACGCTCAATTTCAGCCTGGCTTTCCTGGTTCTGCTGCTGCTTTGCGGCTTTGTAATTCTGGAATGCCTGTTGCTGGCGGGCTTCGTAATCATTCAGCGCGTGCTCGCGCCGGGCGGCATCTTCGATGATGTCATTGAGCTGCACATTGCTTACTTCCAGCGCCATCATTACAGCCGCACGTTTGCCTTCCGCGGCCAAATCACGGATGTGCATGGAACTCAGCATATCGGCAATCTTCAAGATAGAAAATCCATGCTTTGGCACATTTACCCCGGCGTGCTCGTAGACCTCGCCCAGGCTCTCGGTCTGGATCTTGCACGGTACGCCCGGCTCGACCGCCTTACCGTTTGCAGAGGCCGCCACCGCCGGCTTGGCCGGAGCTTGCTGTGAAACCAGGCCAATCTGCGGCTTATCCACTATCATCGCGGGTTCTAAGCCAGTTGGATCGTTGGAATTGTTAGAATCGCTTACAGCTTGTAAAGCAGAAGGTTGTGTGATCATTTTTGCAC
>DASREY010000200.1:0-10722 GCA_035651775.1 Terriglobales bacterium | reverse complement strand
AGGCAAGCTCACGATTTCTACCGCGAACGTTTTCCTCAAAGACCAGGGAAGGACCGAACATACGATTCCCCCTGGAGCTTATGTGGTATTAAACGTCTCCGATACCGGGGTCGGCATGGATGCCGAGACCCGTTCACGCATCTTTGAACCTTTCTTTACCACCAAAGAACCCGGCAAAGGCACCGGACTCGGGCTCTCGACCGTGTATGGCATTGTGAAACAGAGTGGCGCGTATATTTCGGTGAGCAGCGAACCGGGCATGGGCGCCAGCTTCGATATCTATTTCCCGCGCGTGGATGAGGCTGTAGACGCCGCTTCTGAGGCTGCTGCCGGACAAAACCGGCGCGGCTACGAGACGATTCTGCTGGTTGAAGATGAGGATGGCGTGCGCGCCCTGACCCGGCAGATCCTGCAGAAACACGGTTATACGGTGCTTGAAACCAGCCATGGCGGCGAGGCCCTTCTGGCCTGTGAAAACCATAAAGCGCCCATCCACCTGCTGCTGACTGACGTTGTGCTGTCGCAGATGAGCGGACGGGAGCTGGCGCAGCGGCTCTCCCCAATCCGCCCGGAGATGAAAGTCCTGTACATGTCTGGATATTCAGAGGATGCTATCGTGCAGCACGGAGTTCTCGATTCAGGAACATCTTTCCTGCAGAAGCCTTTCAACACCAAAAGCCTTATTACCAAGGTGCGCGAGATTCTGGATGCACCGCGGGCGAAGGTCGCACTCCAATAGAGCAGCAAGTCCTCAATTTATCGACCGGAGTTTATACCGATACTGCTGCGGTTTTTCTCCCAGCGATAGACTTTGCGGTCAAGACAACACGATAAATGCGCTGAAATTGCGATTTAACGTTGCGGAGCGGTAGTCGTAACGCCTGAAGTAGCTGTGTGGGGCACTGCAATCGCCGGCATGGCCGCCAGACTCTCAGGGTTCAGGACGTTTTCATGCTTGGGACCTAATCCCAGCACGATCAGGGCTCGGGCGTCGGGTGTCACTTTGGTTTGCCAGCCATGGTCGGCCTGGAAGCGGGTCATGGCTTCTTTGGTATGCTGGTCCCATTTTCCGGTAGGCTCGCCGTCCAGGTATTTTTGCTGAATCAGTGCGGCCTGGATCTCCCGGGCACGCTGTTCGTCAATGGCCTGTTGCCCGTGGCGCTTCCATGCCCCGTGACGCTTTGAAGTCCTTCGGTGGCTGGAAGACTGGATCGTTCCTGCCTTTGGCTTTGGCGCTACGCGGCTTCGGCTGTGGGCCTGGGCCAGCGTGGGGAGTAATGCCACCCCCGTCAGCAGGGCCAGTCCCCAAACAAATCTCCGGTTTAACTGGGCAGCTATTCTCACGGTAAACCCCAATAAATACCCCCATCCCTGAGGGGAATGGGGTTCAAATAATGTACTACAGAGTTACCAGAATTGGGCGTCTTTTTTACTGAAAAGACAAAGGGTGGCCCTCTGTAGTCATTTTGTCAGATGCGACACTCTGACTGCAGGAGGCCACCCTTTAAGCCCATTTTCTTACGGGAGCGTGCCTCCCAGGAATGCCGTCGAGCCGTTCGGAGTACGGCGAACGTGGACCAGGAATACCACATCGTCGCCACTCTTCAATCCGGCAACGGCTTTACGGAAGTCATCCTCGCTATTGACGGGTTTGCGGTTGACTTCCAGGATCACGTCGCCCTTGCTCAATTGCACATCCTCATCGGCAAACGAGCCCGGCTTGACATCCTGCACCAGCACGCCTTTTCCAGAGTCGACGCCCAGACGGTCAGCCAGGTCAGGAGTGATGTTTTTCACCGTGACTCCCAGCTTGGATTCGGCCGGTTGGGTGGTATCGTTTTCCGATTCATCGTCGCCCAGGCGGTTGGCATACAGTTTGGCGCGGTTGGCGATTGTGACCGTCGCTTCGTCTTCTTTCCCGTTACGGATGTAGCCCAGTTTGGCTTTTTGGCCGGGCGGGAGGTGCGAAATCTTATCCACCAATTCATCGCCATTTTTTACCGGAGCGCCGTTGACGGAAACGAGGGTATCGCCTGTTCGGATTCCGGCCTGGTCGGCTGGACCGCCAGGGGTAACGTTGGAGACCGTAACTCCAGACTTCACGCCGTACACCCGGGCCACGGCGGGGTTCGCCTGCGCCTGGAACTCCACGCCAATGGAGCCACGGGTTACCCGGTGCTCCGGCCCAATCAGGGCGTTATAGACATTGGCCACTACCTTGGAGGGCATGGCAAAGCCTACGCCCTGGTAGCCGGCGCTTTCCGTATAGATGGCCGTATTGATGCCGATCACTTCGCCCCGCATGTTCACCAGCGGGCCGCCGGAGTTGCCGGGGTTGATGGCGGCATCGGTCTGGATCATGGATTGGAACTGGCGTTGGGGAACAATGTTGCGTCCCTTGGCCGATACGATGCCGGCGGTTACAGTGGAATTGAGGCCGAATGGGCTGCCGATTGCCAGGACCCAATCTCCCACCTGCATGACATCGGAATCGCCCAGCTTGGCCGCCGGCAACTCGCGCTTGGCCTCAATCTTGATGACGGCGAGATCGGTTTCAGGATCAACGCCAATCACCTTGGCATCATGCAGCACGCCTTCAGGTTCGTCCTGTAGCTGTACCCGTATGCGGTCTGCCTTTTCCACCACGTGATTGTTGGTCACGATGTAGCCCTTAGGATCGACAATGACACCCGAACCCAGCGAGCGCTGGCGCATGCCTTCCGGGCCTCCGGGAACACCATCCCCGCCCTGCCCTCCGAAGAAGCGATCAAAAAAATCCTGAAATGGATCTTGACCCTGGCCCTGGTCACCCTCGTCGCCGCCTCCCGGCGGTGCAATCCGGCGCCGTGAGCGCGGCTTGATGACCGACTCGGTGTTGATGTTGACTACCGAAGGCTCGAGTTCTTTCGCGATTCCCGCGAATGCTGAAGAGAGTTGTTGCGGACTGGTGTCGGCAATATGGAGCGGCTGCGCGTCGCTGGAAGAGTTTTCTTTCCCTTTGACCCCATGGGTCACAAGAGTTCCGATGATGATTCCAATGAGAAGTGTGACGGCAATCGTCAGACTGTAGAAAGCACGATGGGCCTTCATTCGTTCAATGAGGCCATTTGGGCGCGGATACATATGTAGCTTCTCCTCCGGTCAATACTCTAAAAATTATACAATTTGGAGTTCCAAATGGGCACGTCGCAGAGTTTTTGGAGATGTCCTTGTGCCTTAATTTAGATGCACAACTCATGCATTCGTTACCTGTGAAGATGCCGGCTCGGCTGCCTTTTCTGTGTTTCCCAACAACTCTGAAGCCAGCAGACCGACGACGATCAGCATCGCACCCGCGCCCGCCCGCAACTTCAGGCTTTCGCCCAATATCATGTAAGACATAAGCCAGGCAAAGACGGGCTCCAGGGCCAGAATCAATGCCGTATTCGTGGCCCCTATAAATTGTTGCGCCCAGGCCTGCATGGTAAAAGCAGCCGCAGTGCTCAGCAGGGCCGCAACCATGATGGCGAGAATGACCCGCCACGACCAGATTACGTAAGTGTGCTCCAGCAAAGGAACGGTGGGAACCATGAGAATGGCGGCAGTTGCAACCTGCAGGAATGCGATTTGTTGAAAAGCATGTTCCCGGGTGGCGCGCCCCACGAAGATAATTTGAAAGGCGAAGGCCACGGCACAACCCAGGGTAAGCAGGTCGCCCGTGTTCACGCTCTTGAAATCTCCCCAGCCGGCGGCGCCGCCGGGAACGGTCAGCAGAAATAATCCGGCCATTGCAGCCAGAACGCCCATCGCGGTCCACCGGCCGACAGCCTTGCGCCAGAAGATGGCCAGGAAGACAGGAACCAGCACCACTGAAACTCCAGTCAGGAAGGCAGACTTGGAAGGCGTGGTGAGCTTGAGTCCCGTGGTCTGGAATTCGTAGCCTGCCCAAAAGAATACGCCAATCCGCGCCCCGGCCAGCAGCGTGCCCGCACTCATTTTTCGAAGGTGCGGCCAATGCAGCAGTAGCAACGCCAAGGTCGCCACTCCCATGCGAACCGCATTGAAGAGCAGGGGCGAGATATCGCGAAGCGCATCCTTGACCTGCACGAAGGTCGCGCCCCAGATGAAAGTCGTGAGGAGCAGCAGAAGATGGGCTTTGAGATTGCGTGACATGTTATGTATTAGTAACTACCCCCCTCCCCCATTACATTGGAGTAGTCCGCGCCGTTTAAATCATTGTGGTTGAATGATATGCGGGAAGGGTTTAGCTGTGGAGGAAGTAGTGAGCTGAACGTGCTGTACATAACTCTTCTCTCGCCAACAGGAAAGCCAAAATTAACTATGTGATTATATGGGTAAACGCGCGCCCGCCATATGTGGTCCTTTCGTCTGAACACTGTAGCTAATGATGACCTATGATCGTCTGGAATCAAAAAATTTGATACCACTGCTGAGAATTTTCCAATGTCTTACTCGTCCGAGGAAGCAGCACTGAATGACTTGCGCAGCAAGTGGGGCAGATATGAATCGGCGCAGTTAAACGTTGCCGGATCGTAGCTTTTTGAGGGGGTGGGGGGTTACTAAGTAATGTCTGAGCGGCGCACAGAACTATCCCTATGCCGCCCTGGAGCCAGGGAGGCATGAATCAAGTTTTTCAAAGACCAGCGGGACATGCGCCCAAATAGATCATGCCAGCAATTTCATAGAAGGCAAGGATTTGATACCAGAGTTCAATTTTTGTTTGCTTGCGGCATGCGGAGGCGTCCTGCAAACCGTCCAAAGCTGCGTTTACGAATCCCTATACGCCCTGAATCGTGGTTTTGAAATCACCCTCCTAGCCTCGAACGGCTGGAAGGTCTCGGCATGTTCCGCCTGGAACACGCCTTCAAAGTCTCCCCTGAAACCCACCGCGCCGAAGCCACCGAAGCGCTGGTGCAAACCCTGCAAACTTACGAGAAGAAGAATCAGTCCGCTTCGACCACATGGAGCGTGAATGGCAAAAAGCAATACCACGCCCCCACGACGTCTTCTTCGCCACCCGCAACCGCAGATAGGAAATCAATTACAAAGGACTAACATCCGTTTAAGTCTTTGTAAAAAGCCGGTTTCGAAAACATGGATCATCAGCAAACAATCAGACCGGCGCTATCGATTCAACAACTTGAAAGCCCTGTTGATCAACTCGATTCATATATGAGAAGCGCTCTCAGTTCTAGCCAAGCAGTTCAGCAATTGTTTTAGTTGTTACTTTCGGCTTCATATTGCCCGAATACACCGTTGCCGTAACTTTTTCTAGCAGTAGTTCTGGGTGCTCCCGCTTTGTCTTCCCCAAAACGGCATAATGGAAACTGATAAGGTCTGGGGTCTTGCCGGTGGGATACAAATGTTCGATTTTATGAAACGTATTGGCGATCCGGTATAGTACGGTCCCCGGTTTGCTAGCGGAGACTTGTAGTGCGTGGCCACCCTCGTCGACGAAAGTACTCGGAAATTCAACGTCAAGTTGAAAGTCTCTCGCATCTTGTTCGCCATCGTTTTCGATATTAACTAAAAGCATATGACGTTCATCAGCAGGATCTTTGCTACCACCCGGAATAGACTCTCGTCTGTGACTAATGTTTGCCTTTAGGGACAACGGGTCTTTTCGGCGATGCTGGCCTAAGTCTTGCCACTCTTGTCGAAGGAACGAGGTTAGGTCGTTTAGAATCTCCGAATCTTCTCGAAACAAAAATGGATTCAGGTGCAGTTTATCTCTCAACCCCTCACGTTGAATATTCTGATGAACATAGGAACGCACTTTAAGAGGGCGCTGGAGAGCTTGAGAGATAAAAGCGGCAATCGCAATCTCTTGTTCAACCCAAACCGAACCTCGAACCCAGGATTGTGCATTCTTGTTGTTCGGGTTCGATACGTCGCCACGTGGATGCATGATTGCTATGAAGGCAGCGGCATCATGGAGCCGTTTAAGGATGTTCTCGGTTACACCTTCAAGGGTGTTCTGATTTTCCGCAAAGTACGCCCTACATCCGGTTTCCTGCTCGACTAGCTTCGCTATTGCTTTTCCGAGTTCGCGCTCAGCGGTTGTGCTCTGGCCGCAGCTGACGAATACCAGCTGCTCGTTTGGCTCTCTGTTCGCGCTCAGCGGTTTTGGCCTTTGCCGCCTTTCAGCTATTTCAACTTTGGCCTCGTTGATGAAGTTACTAACCGACGACAATTGCCCAGCAATGTACGCGCTGGGGTCCGGACCGAGCCAAGGTTGTGAAGAAACGAACTTCTTTGCATTCGTAATCTGCACCTCCCGTAAATTCGTAATGTCTTGTAAGATTTCTTGCTCGATTTTATCGTCGATAGTCACGTTGAAGAGTTCGTATCCGTCAAGCAGGGCACTCAGCCTTGCCCGAATCAGGGTTTCAATCTGTTTGATCAAATGTTGTGCTGTAAATTGCCACATCGCGCCAGACAGAATGCTTCCCATTGCTGCCCGTCGATTCTGCTCCGCAGCAAGTTCCTTCTGACTTTGCACGACAATCTGATCCATTGCCAGCGTAAATTTCCGCTCGGAGTATTCGCGTGCTTTTTGGATAGCTTCACTGTTGCTCGGCACAGGTTTTTTCCTCACGCCGATTTTAACGAAGATTTTAACATTTCGCCACTTCTTCGCCCCCCCCAAAGCTTCAAGGAAAATCAAAACCGACTGAGAGTCTCTAGAGAATGCATTGCAACGGCATGGGCGGCCGAGGCGTTGTCTGGATGCTTCGCGCTTCGCGCTCAGCATGACAATTCGACAGAACCCGCGCGGCCAATACGTTTACTCTGCCAGCGCCAGCAACGCCAGCAGGATGCGCTTCAATCCCAAATCCCGCCCGGCGGGATCGAACCATTCGTTCAACGTGTGCGCTCCGCCGCCGTTGCCGCCGGCGCCTATGGTTATGGCTTCGCGTTCCAGGGAGAGTGGGATGTTGGCGTCGGTGGAGGCGCAGTGCGGGCGTGAGCGAATCCCCAGATGCTGGTCTACTGCTTTCACCACCTGCAGGATGCGCGCATCTTCTGGCAATTCGGCACAGGGGCGGTCGCCAATGCGGCGGATATCGCATTGCACTCCGGCCAAAGAGGCTGGGCCATCCGGCCTGGAAGCTGTTTTGTGATTGGTGGCAACACCGTTGGTGACGGCATTTGCCAGGCATCGCCTTAGTTCGTTTTCCAGCCGCTCCACCTCTTCCGCCATCTCCGAGCGCAGGTCTACGCGCATGGAAGCCGATTCGGGGATGGAGTTTACCGAGGTTCCGCCGCGGATTACTCCCACGTTGTAGGCCGATCTTCTTTTGGAATTGGATGGAATTTCAGTCTTATAGAACTCGGCGATGGCGCGGCTGAGAAGGGCAATGGGATTGGGTTCGCCAAAATCGCTCCAGGAATGGCCGCCCTTGCCGCGTACCGTGACTTCAAAGCGCCGGCTGCCAAGAGCGCGGGTGACTAGCGTGTCTGTGCCTGCGCCATCGACGATTAACGTATAAGCGATGGAATCTTGCCACCTGGGACTGGAAAAAATGTGGCGCATGCCGCGCAAATCGCCTTCCCCCTCCTCTCCTACGTTCGCGATAAACAATAGCGGCAATGTATGCGTCAGACTGCTGGCCTGAAGGGCGGCTGCCGTGGCCAGCAACGCTGTCAGGCCAGAGCCGTTGTCGGAAATCCCCGGACCCAATAATTTGCCCGCCTCGCGACGGATTTCAAGCGGAGTGCCTTCGGGGAAAACCGTATCCATGTGCGCGGTCAGGGCGACAAAGGAATTCTGTTCACTGGTCCCGGCATGAATTCCGGTGACGTTGCCGGCCTCGTCAATTTCTACCTGTTGCAGCCCGAGCTCGTTAAAGCGCGCCTTCAGCCACTGAGCGCGAGCGGCTTCGCCAAAAGGCGGTGCGGGGATACGTGTGACCTCCATCTGCCAGCGGCTCAGGGCAGCTTCGTTGGCGCGAAACCAGGCAAAGGCCTGGTGAACGGCGCGTTCCTCGGCAAGTTGCGCCACCGCCTGCCGGGGCTGGGCAAGGTCGCGTACCGGCCTTCGGCTTTTCGCGGAAGACATAGAGAGTAAAGATTCTACAGGAGGACGAAGTTTGGAACTTCTAGCCACTAGCTTCTGCTGTTTTTAAGCATGGAAGCTGCCTGCGCCGTTCACGTCCAAAAACAGCTGGTGGCTAGAGGCTAGAAGCTTTACTTGCAGCATTCCAGAATCTCCGCCGTGGTCAGCAATCGGTCTGAACTCTTGGCTCGCTGGTAGATGCGCTCCACAACCTCGTCTTTCGCGGGTATGCCTCTACGCTCCAGCCAGAACAGGATGTTTGATTTGCCTGACATGGGGCCGACTTCGATGATCTGCTCCAAACCGAAGTAGTGTGACGGCACACCGGAATAAACTGTGTTGGCCAGCTCAAGATCGTTTTTCTTGTACGCCTTGATCAACGCGGCAGCGTGCACGCCGGTGGCCGTGCGGAATGCGTCATCTCCCAGCACCGGATAATTATTAGGAATCGGTACGCCGGTCGCCTGCGAGACCGCGTGGCAATAGTCTTTCAATCCAGTGAGGTCCTGCTCCGCCCAGGGTGAAATTTCCATCAGCTTCAGGTTGACCAGCATCTGGTCCATTTGCGTATTGCCCACGCGCTCCCCAATGCCGATAGCAGTGGCATGCACACAATCTGCTCCGGCTGCCAGCGCGGCAAGCGAGTTAGCCACGGCAAGGCCGCGATCGCAGTGGCCGTGCCAATCCACGCGTATGTTCTCGCCCGACGGCTTGACGACTTCTGCGATCACAAACTTGATTAACGCGGCAACGCCGCTGGGGGTCGAGTGGCCGCAGGTATCGCAAAGCACGATGGCGTGCGCGCCGCATTCGATAGCGGCAGTGTAGAGACGCTTGACCGTATCGGGATCGCAGCGCGAAGTGTCTTCGGTGACGTACATGACTTCCAGCCCCAGCGAGCGGGCATACCTCACCGCCTCTTCGGTGGTCTTGAGCAGAAAGTCGTCGGTCCAGTTCTCGGTGTAGCGCCGGATAGGGCTTGAGCCAATGAAAGTCGCGGCCTCGATGGGCAAGCCGACTTTTTGTGAAATTTCAGCTATCGGACGAATGTCGTTCTGGTGGGTGCGCGCCGCGCAGTTGGCCTTGATCTTCAGCTTCGAGCTTACGATCTCTTGCGCGAGGTGTTCAACATCCGAGTAAGCCCTCGGACCTGCGCCCGGCAGACCCAAGTCGAGGGAGTTGATACCCAGCGCTTCCATGAGATGCAGGATCGCGATTTTTTCTTCTATAGAAGGATCTTTTACCGAAGGCGATTGCAATCCGTCGCGCAGCGATTCATCATTCAGAAGCACGCGCCCGGCAGGCCGAAAGGCGGCCTCGGGCAGGTTGTTCCAGTCGTAAATCAGGTTGGAATGTTTTAGCGCCATTGCTTCAAATGCAAGTTTACCGCGGAGGCGCAGAGACGCGGAGGAAATTGGATCATTGATTCATCGAAAGCTTCAAGCTACTACTAGCTGCTAGCTTCCAGCTGTTTTTGGACGTGAATAACGTAGGCAGCTTTCACGCTCAAAAACAGCTGGAAGCTAGAGGCCAGAAGCTTTAATACTTCACGCTGACCAGCCATAGGCCGCTGGCTGGCGCAGTGGGGCCGGCGGCGGAGCGCTGGCGTAGCTCCAGGATGCGGGCCATATCGGCGGCGGAAAGGGTTCCTTTGCCTGCCAGGAGAAACGTTCCTACCAGGTTGCGCACCATATGATGTAAGAAGCCGTTGCCTTCGACCGTATAGACGAGCTCTTCGCCTTGCTTCTCCCAGTGAGAAGCAAAGATGGTGCGGATGCTGGAGGGTTCTTCTTCGTCTTTTTTTTCGTGCGGATCGGTTATCTTTCCTTTTTCCGGATCGACGGCGGCGAACGAGGTGAAGTCATGTTCGCCTTCGATCAGCTTTGCCGCCTGCTGCATGGGGGGTTCATCGAGCGGGAAAGGGTAGTGGGTCACATAGCGCGCCAGGTGCGGTGGACAGATTTCCGCGCGATAGATGCGGTAACGGTAGGTCTTGGCCACGGCCGAGTGCCGGGCGTGGAATCCGTCTTCCACTTCTTCCGCACTTAAAACGCGGATGGCAGGCGGCAAAACATCGTTCAAGGCCTTCGCCAGATTGCGGGCTGGGATCGGCGATACCAGAGCGCACGAGGCCACCTGGGCCAGCGCATGCACGCCGGCATCGGTGCGTCCGGAGCCCTGGGGCAACACACGCTCGGCGGTTACGCGTTCAATGGCCTCGGCCAGCGTTCCTTGAATCGTGCGGCGCTCCGGCTGAACCTGCCAGCCGTAGAAATCGGCGCCATCGTAGGCCAATGTGAACTTGAAGTTTCGGGACATCCCGTAGACATTTGAGCACAATGCAGCCGGTATTTTGAAGGAGTTACGGATTTAAACCAGCGATTTGTAACCAATTCGGCGGATGAGGGATGCCCTCATGCTGGTCAAGATACGCCAATGTAAATATTTGTGGATACGTCTGGTCAGGTTAACAGTTCTGTGTTACAACTGCTTTTCACTGCGATGCCGATCAATATAAAACGCGGAATTTTCGATCCGGAAGACGGCAGCTTCCAATATGAGCTGCAGTTCAAGGCCGTGGTCGATGACGACGAGGTGCAATCCAGCGTTGCCATCGAGGTGGCTTTTTCCGTCTCAGAAAATGGCGAGTTGGCCGATCTTAC
>DASREY010000199.1:0-5199 GCA_035651775.1 Terriglobales bacterium | reverse complement strand
GCAGATCGCATTTCTCGATCTGCCGTATGTGCTTTGCCAGGCGCTCGGCCAGGGGGACGCCCCGTCTGCGGACGCCCACCAATGCCAGGTTTCGCCCGCCATTGTTCTTTTCCATGATCTCGTGCGCCAGGCGGACCAGGGTGCGTTCAATTTCAGAGGCGGACATAAGTTGCGCTTTTTCGCGCAGCCGGGGTTCGGTACTTTGAGATTTCATACCGCCGAAATCATAAATGAATTTGCCGTAGAAACAAAAAATGATTCTTGCCTTAGCGGCGCTTGGAGAAATTGGCCCCAATAGCCCCACCAAGGGCGCTTAGCACCAGGGTCCAGATCAGGAGGAATAGAAAACCCGCGATGCAGATAAAAGCCATTCCACCGGGGGTCAACAGGTTTTGTACGATCTGCTGTGCCTGAGGGTTGGGATTGCTGTGGGCGGCAGCTTCCATCTGCGTCCGAAATTGCTGCATGAGCCCTGGGTCGGGATGCAGCACCACATACCACAAAGCAAGAGGAAGGGCCGGCACGCTGAAAATAAGAAATCCGATAAACCCGGTGAGTAACCCGATGCCCGCTCCCGCGCCCGAAGAAATCTTCTGTCCCGGCCCATTGCGGTAATAGAGCTGGACGGCAAGGAATCCGGGCAAGGCAATCAATAAAAGAGCCCAGGGAGAAAAAGAGGAGAAAATGATGATAATTGCAACAAGTATGCCCGCCAGCGCAGCCTGTTTGCGCGCCAGACGCCGGTTAATACTTATGTTTACTGAAGCATAGGGTGGCTGCGCCGAGATTGTACCTGCGGTCGAACTCTGTGTCCCTGCGAACTCACCGGCTGGCGGCTCTTCGCCACCCTGGCCTACGCGGATCTGTGGAGCGCCGCATTGCCGGCAAAACGGGTTACCTTCGCCAACTTCGGCGCCGCACTGGTGACAAGGATGGCTCACGTGCTCCAAGGTACAGGAGTTCTAACTTCGCGTCCAGATGGCCGGGCTCTCTGGATCGTTGGTCTACAAGCTTTTTCTAATTCAGAAAACCTTGAAATGAATAGTCAGGTATTTCTTGGGATTTTCCCGGATTGCCTGCACCAGGCCGCGCGTTTCCACCAGCATCTTGTCGGAATTGTTGTACAGCGAGGGATCCACGAACAATTTGCCCATGGTTCCTTTGCCCTCGTTGATGTTGGTGGTCAGGGTTTCCAGGTTGGATATGGTCTTATCCAGCTTGCGGGCAAATTCCTCATCTTTGGCCAGCTTGCCCAATGCGCCCTTGCCATGGTTGATGTCATCCATCAGCGTATTGGCTTTGCTTACCGTCTGGTTCAGGTTGTTATAAATCGTTTCGTCTTTCAGCAGCTTGCCGATCGTGCCCTGGCCTTGGTTAATTTCATCAATGATATTGTTCAATTTATCCACCGAGGCATTGGCCTTGCCATAAAGCTCATCGCTCTCGATTAACTTGCCGATGCTGCCTTTGCCAGAGTGGATTTCGCCCACCATCTGCTGCATCTCATTAAGGGTAATATTCAGGCGGTTGAACAGGCTGGGGTCATAAATGAGTTTTCCAATCGAGCCCTTGCCTTCCTCCACCGCCGCCACAATGCGGTCGAGCCTCCGCACCAGCACATCCACATTTTGCAGGGAAGACTGGCTGGAGCGGATTACATCCTGGAGGTCGGGACGATTCACCGCTTGCAACACACCCCCATCCCCGACGGGCGACCCTGTCGCCTGGGAGCTGTTGATATCAATGTAGGTTTCGCCCAGCACCCCAGCCGTGCTCAGCTCCGCGGTTGAATCTTTGCGCAGAAAATCACGGAAGCGGGTGTTCACCTTCATGGTCACTTCCACAGGCGTCAGGGGTTTGCGGGGATCTACCGAAATGTTTGTCACATTTCCGATATCCACCCCTTGCAGGCGCACAGGAGCGCCCCGGCGCAGCCCTTCGGCGTTATCAAAATATGTCTTCAGGTAGATTTGGTGCGTGAACAACCCGGTGCTGGAAGACATGAGAAAAATCACAATGATCAGAGCGATCATCGCTACAACGACGGTAATCCCCACCCGCAAACGGGACCATTGCAGTTGTGCTTGGCTAGGCATATTTCTCGCTCAATATTCCAAAGTTCGAAACCCACTGCCTTTTTGCTGAAATCAAGGGGAAAGGGCGAATGATAACATATTGCATCAATTCTACTTAGGCCATTTCTGAGCGCCGCCTGCTATTGCGATCAGAGGCAAATTGCAGCCGCAAGTCACCCCAAGCGTCTACTTTCAATGATGGCTGGTGAACATATGGTAACAGAGGTAAGGCTGCCGGCTATTCATTCCTGAGCTAGCGCCCTGCTCTGGAGCGCCCTCACCATCATCATCGCTGCCAGATATGCTATTGCGCCACCGGCCAGAGTGGCAGCCATGCCAAAATGCACGGCGATGACCATGGCCAGCACCGATCCCAGCACCGAGGCGGCTGCATTCATAGCCCAGGCCCACTCAATCGCTCCGGCTTCGGTGTTCTCCAGGGCGCGCAACCCGGTGGGGAAGGGCATGCCCATCAGAAATCCAATGGGAGCCAGCAAAACCGCGCTCACCAGCAGTTTTAGCCCCAGCGGCCAGCCCACCAATGTCACCAGAATTCTGGGTAGCACAAAAATATAGGCTATCAACGCAGCCACAATGAACAGAAGAGGGAAGCGGATTCTGCGCCAGTCGGCGATCCAATGCCGGGCCGCTAGGCTGCCGGCGCCGCTGGTCAGCATCATCAGGAAAACGACAACCGTAAGGGCATAGGTGGGGTGGCCGAGGAACAGGACAAAACGCTGAATCATGGTGATTTCCACCAGGATGTAGCCCAATCCCACGGCGATAAAGTAGAGCAGCGGGCTCACTCCCGCCACCTGTGCGCTGGTGTGGAAGGCTAGGGGGAGAACCAGGAACGCCAACACCGCCAGCGCCGATATGCCCAGCAACATGAAGAGCACAGCCACGCCCAGGTTGACCTTCCAATCAATGCCAAAATGTGAGCGGGGATTGAGAAATCCCTGGAGCAGCCTGCCCGTCCTGAAAGTGAAGAAGAAGAAGGGGGCATTATCGGAGACCGGCTTTATGTTGTAAGGGTATTGCGCAATGAAGGCATCACGCGCACCCCACGAGGCTGTTGGCGGGTCTTTGAGGTTTGTCATCGTGATGTCAGGATCTGCATCAATAAGCTGGGAGAACGGCTTGCGCGCTTCCAGGGCAGCGTACGAGGTTTGACCGAGCGCCTCTTCAGTCGGATAACAAACGGTCGGCGACGGAATTTCAGTGCAGCCGAGAATGTAAATCTCAGGCGTCCCAAACAGATGGGCGGCATGAACCAGGTGAAGATTCCCAGTTTCATTGATGTGCGCCAGCACAGTCCTTACTTCTTCGGGGGTAAACGGGCTTTTCTTGACCAGAACTGTGACCGGTCTTCCATCGGTATTGAGTTCTCCATCAGCCACCACGATGAAGTGATTCCTTGGGTCCTGGACCCCCATCTGGCGCAGGGCCTCGATCGCCTGTGAAACCACGCGCAGCGCCTCGCGCGGTTCCTTGAATTCCCAGCGGGTGATGGCGATCATGCCATCGGGTTTAAGATGGTCAAAATATTCACGGAAGGCTTCGACGGTGTAGAGATTGTTTTCGCTCAACGCGAATGCGCCCGCCGCCGTCGAGGCCCAGGTATCCACCAGCGTCATCTGCAAGACATCGTAGTGGTCATGTGAGTTGCGGATGAACGAACGGCCGTCGCTGACGTGCAAGTGGACTTCCGGCCGTTCATACAGGTGATAAGCGTAGTCGGCATAGCGGCCGCGCATGATGTTGTTGGCGATGATGGGATTGATCTCGATGGCGGTCACGCTCGGGCTGCCGCCCACCAGCGCGCGCAGCACGTCCACGCCGCCGCCGGGGCCAATGATGGCGAAGTCTCCATGCGGGCGCAGCGCATTCACGACCGAGGGCGCCGCCGACATCAGGTCCTTCTGCCACTCGGGGTCGCGCCACAGTGCCGGGTCGGCGTGCATGAGCGAGGTGGAGGCATCGGCATCAATCACGATGGTCCGGGTATCACCGGCATGGTCAACCTCCACGCGCGAGATGGCGTTCCATTTGGAATATTCCGTCCATGCCCGGGAGCGGCGCATGCCCTTGGCATACACAATGTCGGCTACGCGGCCATGCGTCGCCATGTTGATAATGATCAAGAGCAAAGGCAGGGCCGCCAACAGCAGCGGCTTCTTTCGGTTTGCCGGGGACCACAACGCCCCGGCTGCCGCCATGGCCATGGCGGCGCATAAAATTGCGTTGGGGCCGCCAATCCAACTCAGCAACAGGACCACCGCCAGGCAGGCCAGCGCTCCGCCGATCAGGTCAGCGCCATAAAGCTGCGAGATGCGCTGCCGCTCGCGCGCGAAGACCAGCGAAAAAAGCAGCCCGGTAAAGAAGAAGGGGACCGCCGCGACCAGGTAGATGATGGTAAGCCGAAAGAAATTGGTCCAGTCCAGCCGCAGCGTGACTGGAATGCGCAACACCACCTCCAACAGAATCATGATCATGAGCGCGCTCGCCATCAGGATGCGCGGCGCCAGGTATTCGGTCGCGTGCCGCTTGAGCTGTTCGCGACGGATATAGGCAAAAACCCCGCCCGCCCCCAACCCCAGCAGCGCCACCGAGATGGCTAAAAAAGCAAAATGGTAAAACAGCACCACGGAAAACAGCCGGGTCAGGGCCAGCTCCAGCAGCAGCGTGGCAAAACTGACGGTGCCGATGGCGGCCGTGAGCGCCGCTCGCGAAGTGTTAGTGGTGGTGGTCTGAACGGGAGCTTCAAGCACTTGTGATTGGGCCATGAATAATTGGGTAATTGGATAATTTTGTAATCGGGTAATTGTGTAATTGCCTAAAATTGGTAACCAATTCTATCAATTCACCGTAAATACTGAACCTAAATTCTCCCATTACCCGATTCCTCAATTCTCCAGGATCACCATGGCGATGGCCTGCTCGGCCGTATGCGACATGGAAAGAGAAACATGTTTAGCTCCCAGGCGGGCGGCATACTGGGCAGCCACGCCTGAAAAAGCGATCGTAGGGCGCTTTCCCGGCTCACGGCGAACTTCAACCTGCTGCCAGGTAATCCCGTGGCGCAGGCCTGTGCCCAGTGCCTTCATCGCGGCTTCTTTGGCGG
>DASREY010000198.1:0-40628 GCA_035651775.1 Terriglobales bacterium | reverse complement strand
AGTGTCAATGATGGTTTCACCACGCGCTCCAACGTTCCTCAGCTCCTCGCCTTGCAATTGGGTGATGTCAGGGCCAGAGCGGTAAATCTTGTCGCGCTCAGAAACGTAAACCGCGGCTGCGCTGACGCTGAAGGTCGCTACGATGTGATGGGGAATTTCGTTCAACAATTCGAGCACGTTGTCGGTGACCAGGAGCTGCTGGCTGAAAGAATAAAGTTTTTCCACCTCCCGGCGGCGCTGGTTGGCTTCGTCCGCCTGGCGCCGCACGCGCGCGGAAAGCTGGCTGGCAATGACCGCGGTCAACAGAAAAGCGAACAGCGCCACCCAATTCTGAGGATCTGCGATCGTAAATTTTCCCACCGGTTCAAGAAAAAAGTAGTTGAACGCCAATGTGGCAACAATCGAAACAAAAACTGCATAACGCAAACCCCAGGCCGCCGAGACGGCAAGCACGGCCACCAGAAAAGTCAGCGCGACTGTTGTCGGGTTGACCCTGATCACCCGGGTGTAGATAAAGACAATCAGGAAAACCAGCGCAGCCGAAATCAGAAACTGAAAAGCGGAGAGTACGGTCGAACGCCTCATGAGGGGATTGTAGTCGATTCGACAAGAGCAGACGTTTCGATGAAAATAGGCGCATGCCGAAGAGTCCTGAGCAGTGGTTGGAACAAGCGGCGCCTGAGAAGAAAGCCGGCGTGTTCAAGCTGTTTCTTGGCTATGCCCCAGGCGTGGGGAAGACTTTTAACATGCTGAGCGAGGCCATCCGGCGCCACAAGCGCTGCGAAGATGTGGTGATCGGCATCGTCGAGACCCATGGGCGTAAAGGGATTGCCGAGCTGGCTTCGCAGTTAGAGACAATTCCGCGCCGCAAGGTGGAATATAAAGGCACGATTTTTGAAGAGATGGATCTCGACGCTATCATCGCCCGCAAGCCGCAGGTTGTGCTGGTGGACGAGCTGGCGCACACCAACGTGGATGGCAGCAAACATAAAAAGCGTTATGAAGATGTGCTGGAGATTCTGGACGCAAAAATTGATGTGCTCTCTACCATGAACATCCAGCACCTGGAGAGCGTGACCCCTACAGTGCAGAGCGTCACCGGAATCCAGGTGCGCGAGACTGTGCCTGATTGGGTGCTGCAGCGCGCCGGCGAAATCGTGATGGCCGATCTTACTCCGGAAGCCCTGCAAACCCGCATGCGCCGCGGCGATATTTATCCTCTGGACCGCGCCGACAAGGCGCTGGGTAACTTCTTTCGCCCCGGCAACCTGATCGCGCTGCGGGAGCTGGCTTTACGCCACGTTGCTGAAGCGGTAGACCAGAGCCTTGACTCTTATCTGAAGCAAAAACGAATTGACCGCAACTGGGGCGTACGCGAGCGCATTGCGGTTTGCATGAGCGCCAGTCCGGCCGCCCAGAAGCTGATTGCCCGCGGCGCGCGGCTGGCCAAGGGGATTGATGCCGAATTTTACGTGGTGTATGTGGAAGTTGATTACGAGAAGAACCCCGAAGACCAGCGCACGCTCGAAGCCAATATTCGTTTTGCCGAGAACCTTTCCGCCAAGGTGGTTCGTTTGAAGGGAAGGGATGTCGCTAAAACCGTAGCCGCGTTCGTACGTGAATATAAGATCACGCAGATTGTCTTCGGCCGCTCTGCGGTAAGCGGCTGGCGCAAATATATGTATCTTTCGGCCGTCCAGAGGTTTTTGCGCAACGCCCCTCCGGTCGATATGCATATTGTCACGCAAGAGACCGATTGAGCATGAGCGATCCGCGGCATATCCTCGTGGTAGACGACGAGCCCCAGATCACGCGCGTGCTGCGCACCACGCTTTCCACGCATGGCTATGACCTCCGCGTCGCCAACGATGGCGATGCCGCGCTCGATGTGATGAAAGACTGGGCCCCTGACCTGGTCATCACCGATCTTTCCATGCCGAACATGACCGGAATTGAATTGTGCCGCAAGATTCGCAGCCAGTCGCAAATTCCCATCATTGTGCTTTCGGTCAAAGGCGAAGAGCGCACCAAGATCGAAGCCCTTGATTCAGGCGCCGACGATTATGTCACCAAGCCATTCAATATGAACGAGCTTCTGGCGCGCGTACGGGCGCAACTGCGGCGCGCCCCGGTTTTGCCAAAAGGCGTTGCATTGATTGAGATTGGGGATTTTCGAATCAACCTGGAGGCACACTCTTTGATGGTGCGCGGGGAAGAAGTGCGGTTGACCCCAAAAGAGTTCGAACTATTGGCGTATCTCGCCCAGCATCCCGGAAAAGTGATTACCCATCGCGCACTGCTCAACGCCGTTTGGGGAGGCCAGAGCGTACAGCAACCTGAATACCTGCGGGTGTTTATCGGTCATCTGCGAAAAAAGATCGAGACCGAAAATTCTCCACGCTATATCATCACCGAGCCCTGGATCGGCTATCGCTTTGATCCCGGAGAATGAAACACTCGCTAGCGATACACTATGCCACTGAATTCTAATGGCACGTCCCGCTGCCTGAATCTTTGAACGTCTTGCCTTCTTCGGGAACAAACTCCCAATCGTAGCTTTTAGCGTGCAGAGTCAGCTTCAACACTCCAAAGGTATCGGCGTTTCTGGCTTCGCTATTTGGTTTTGTATCGCCGAATACCCGATGGCTGTTCTTGCCGCCGCTTCCCACCACAAATTCCCGGATACCGCGTGCGTTATCCAGCTTGCCGTCGGGGTCTTGTGGCGCGAAGCGCTCGTAGTCATGATCGTGTCCGTTGATGACAATATCTGCGTTGGCGGCATAAAGATCTTGCCAGAAGGGTTTCATCTCGGGATCGTTGCCGTGAGCCTTTCCCGAGCTGAATAAAGGATGGTGCCAGTAAGCCACAGTGCAAGCCGTCGGATGCTGCGCTAAATCCTGCTTCAGCCATTGCTCTTCCGGGGAACCCGCGGCGCAGCCATCTGGCAGCTCCGAGCAGTTGCTGTTGATAACGATCACATGCCATGCTCCCAGATCGTAGCTGTAGTAACCCTTTTTAGGATCGCCTGCGGCCTCGCCAAAGTAATTAAAGTAAGGGGTAGCTCCCCCGGCATGAAACTCGTGATTTCCGGGCGAAGGCCGTGTGCGCGCCTTGTGCCGTCCCCAGGTTGGCCCGTAGCAGTTGGCAAACTGTTCGGCGGAGCCATCCGGATAGGCAAGATCTCCGGCAACAAAGACTGTGCCCGGAATAGAATCGAGCAGCTTGGCGGTGGCCTTAGCGCCGGCCAGATCGTCGCAACTGGCAACATCGCCCGCGCCAACAAAGATTGGGTCCGACCCGGTGGTTAATGCCATGTTTGTGGTTGCGGCGGTGGCCGGAGCCGCCAGCACGCTGGCGGTCTGGCTTTGCTCATGCGATTTCTGGCAACCTGTAGCCAGAAAAATCACGCAGCAAGCGCAAGCCACAATTGTAGTTTTCATCCAATGAAACATACTATTTAAAGAACCTTTCTTCGGAGAGCCCACCAGGATTCTACATGCAAAGGAGCTGTCGGGCAGTGTATGAAAGCCATGTTACGATCGAGTGAATGGTATGTTAAAGACTGGTGAATTGGCTCAACCTCTTTACCTGCTTTCGCCAATTCAACTAAAATCTTGATTCTTTTCTGAACTATAAGTTGTCTAATTTATACGAGTTCTGATTGTCATTTGAATATCAAGTGTTGTGGCACTTATGCCCGGAGGCCTGGGTTGATCTCTCGCGCTAATCGGCTGCGAATTACATTTTTTCTTCTGCTGTTAACCTGTTGCGCTCTTTCCCAGCCTGCTTTGGTTGGGGTGCGTCCCTGGTTCCTGCCGCAGGATACCGGCTCTTCCGGCCTGGATCAAGCGCTTAGGAAACTCAAAACCACTGCGCGCCTGCTGCAAACCACGGCGCATCCCGATGATGAAGATGGCGCCACGCTGACCCTGCAGGCGCGGGGTAGGGGAGCCGAGGTCATGCTGATGTCGCTGACCCGCGGCGATGGCGGACAGAACAAGACCGGCAGCAACCTGTTCGACGAGCTGGGTGTGTTGCGTACGCTGGAGCTGATGGAAGCCGCCCGTTACTACGGTGTGGATGTGCGCTTCAGCCGGGTCGCAGACTTCGGATACTCCAAAACTGCCGAAGAGACCTTCCAGAAATGGGGAGGCCATGAAATTGCTCTGGCAGACATGGTGCGCGTAATCCGCGAGTTTCGCCCTGACGTAGTTGCTTCCGACTGGTCTGGAACGGCAAGCGACGGCCACGGACACCACCAGGCCAGCGGCATCTTAACGCCCGAAGCCGTGCAGGCTGCCGCCGATCCTAGCCGCTTTCCGGAGCAGATCAAAGAAGGATTGTTGCCCTGGCAGGTGAAGAAACTTTATATTCGCACGCGGAGCAGCGAAGATTACACCGTGCGCTTCGAGACGGGAACGGTAGATCCCGATCTGGGAACTTCTTATGTGCAGTTTGGCATTGAAGGGTACAGCCATCAAAAATCGCAGAATGCCTCGCTCTTTTCGGCGCGACCGGGCCCTAACTATCGGCCTTACAAATTAAAGGAATCGGCGCTTCCCGGCAACGCCGCCAATGAACATGAGCAGGATTTTTTCGACGGCATTGATACCACGCTGCCTGGGCTTGCCGGCCGCCTGGGCGTGGAGCAATCCAAAGTTCCATTTCTGCTTGCGGCATTGAAAGAAATCGAGGCGGATATTGACCAGGCTACTGCCACACGCGCGCCTGAGCCTCTGCTGGCCGCGAGAGAAAGACTAAACCAGATTATTCCGCAGGTTGAGCAATCCCAGCTTTCAGCCGCAGCCAGGCAAGATCTGCTGCTCAATCTGAAGACAAAAGCATCGCAGCTGGAAAACGCATCTCGCCTGGCGTTGGGGCTCGATTTTCAGGTCTCTCGTGATGTGCCCTCGCAATTGCTGGTGCCCGGTCAGACCGTCAAGCTCATCGCGCGGTTGCAGAACAACGGCAAGCGCCAGATTACGGTGAAGCAGATGGCTTTGGATTTACCTGAAGGTTGGCAACAGAAGAGCGCATCAGGATCCACTAAGACACTATCGTCCGGCGAATCAGCCAGCGTTGAGTTTACCGTGGCTGTGCCGGGCAACGCCGAAATTGCGCGTCCTTACTGGCATCGCAATGAGCCCGACAAAGAAAACATTTTTACCATTGACGATCCACGATACCAGACGCTTCCCCTGCCGCCTCCTCCAGTCCGCGCGCACGCAACTTACGAATTTTCCGGAAAAACCAATGTTATTCGTACAAATGCGGTCGCCGAAGTAAACGGCAAGGCTACGGATCTGGCCGTAGTGCCGGCTTTTTCTGTGCTCATGCAGCATGCCACGGCGGTGATTCCGGCAGGCAGAAAATCAGCGATGGAAGAAAATGTAATCGTTCGCAGTAACCTCCCCACGCCGGCAGAGGCGGTTGTACACTTGCAGGTTCCCGATGACTGGCATGTGAGTCCTGCATCGCAAAAAGTCGTATTCAGTAAAACTGGGGAAGAAAAGACGGCGCACTTTGAAGTTGCGCCAGAGGCTCTGAGTGAGACCCGCGCCCAGGTCAGCGCCGAACTGGAATACAAAGGCAGAAAATATGCCGAAGGGTTTAGCGTGGTTGCGCGCAACGACATTGCCACCTTCTACTACTATCAGCCTTCCATTCAGAAGATCAGTGTAGTGAAAGTTGCTTTGCCTGAGAATCTAAAGATCGGCTATATAGAAGGCGCGGGTGACGAAATCCTGCCTTCTCTGCAACAGCTTGGCCTGGATGCCCGGTTGATTAGCGCCGACGAACTGGCGCACGGGGATCTGAATCAATATGGCACGATCGTTCTCGGGATACGCGCCTACGATACTCGCGAAGATGTAAGAAAGTATAATCAGCGCCTGCTTGATTTTGTGAGCCAGGGCGGCACCCTGCTGGTGCAAAATAATTTTGACGTGGATGGATTCAACTCCGGCAAGTACACGCCTTATGCCGCGCAGCTTGGCCGTCAACGCGTGAGCGTGGAAGAGGCCCCGGTAGAGATACTGGCGCCGCAAGATGTAATCTTTAATTTCCCCAACAAAATAACTGCCCACGATTTCGATGGATGGATCCAGGAGCGCGGCATAAACTTTATGACGCAATGGGATGACAAGTTCCAGCCGCTCCTGGCTTCCGGTGACCCTGGCGAAACTCCGCTGAAAGGCGGATTGCTGCAGGCCAGGGTAGGGAAGGGAATTTATATTTATACCGGGTACGCATTTTTTCGCCAGCTTCCTGCCGGTGTGCCGGGCGCGATCAGGTTGTATGTAAACCTTCTTTCTTCGGGCCATGTGCATTAGTGCCGCGCCGTTAAGGGTTCTTTAGAGACGGGCATTTCATCATGACAGAACAATCGGAACTCAGGCGTGACGTCGGGGTCCTGGGCGCCACCGCGTTGAACATGATTGACATGATCGGCGTGGGGCCGTTCATTACCATTCCGCTCATTATCAGCGCGATGGGCGGACCGCAGGCCATGTTGGGCTGGGTTCTCGGAGCCGCGCTGGCCATGTGCGACGGCATGGTATGGGCCGAGCTAGGAGCGGCTATGCCCGGATCGGGCGGCTCGTATCGCTACCTGAAAGAAATTTACGGGCCCAAAATGGGAAGACTGTTTTCATTTCTCTTCGTCTGGCAGCTATCGTTCAGTGCGCCGCTTTCCATCGCAACCGGATGCATAGGCCTGGCCCTGTATTCGTCTTATTTGTTTCCCGCGCTGGCGCCCGCATGGATGGAACACGCATTCTCGCTCACTTTGCCGTTGCTGGGGACCATGCAAATACGTCTGACAGCAAACGGGGCGACATGCGTGGCCATTGGCGCCTGTCTGCTCGCACTTATCCTGCTTTACCGCCGTATTGCCATCGTGAGCCGGCTTTCCCTGATGTTATGGATCGGCGTGCTGGGAACAATTGCCTGGGTCATCATTACCGGTCTCACTCATTTCAGCGCTGCGCGGGCTTTCGATTTTCCCCCGCATGCTTTTCACCTGGATCAAGGTTTCCTGGCCGGTCTGGGAGCGGCATTGCTGGTAGCGGCCTACGATTATTGGGGCTATTACAACGTCTGTTTCCTGGGGGATGAAATCAAAGATCCGGCGCGCACCATTCCCAAGGCATTGGTATATTCCATTGCCGCTGTGGGAGCGGTTTATATCGTGATGAACATCAGCATCCTCGGTGTCATACCCTGGCGCGAATTGGATGAGGCGGCAAAATCGCAAACACATTTTTATGTGATCTCCACCATGATGGAGAGAATTTACGGCCACGGCGCGGGTGTGCTGGCTGCGCTCCTTATTATGTGGACGGCATTTGCCTCAGTCTTCTCGCTGCTGCTGGGATACTCCCGCGTACCCTACGCCGCCGCCCTGGACGGCAACTATTTCAAGATCTTCAGCCGCGTTCATCCCGTGCACCGGATTCCGCATGTCTCCCTGTTGGCGCTGGGCATAGTTGCTATGCTGTTTTGTTTTTTGCGGCTGGCGGATGCCATTGCCGCCCTGGTGGTAATTCGGATTATTATTCAGTTTCTGGTCCAGGCGGCAGGATTGCTGCTCTGGCGGCGCCGGAATCATGAAGCTCCGCGGCCGTTTCGCATGTGGCTGTACCCGCTTCCCGCATTGCTGGCCATCGCGGGATTCCTGTATGTGCTGATCGCGCGCAGGAATTTCACGCGGGAATTGCGCTATGCCGCCGCCATCATCCTGGCGGGCCTGGTTGTTTTCCTGGCCCGCGCCGGGAAAAACCGCGAATGGCCCTTTGGCGGGGTCGGCAAAAAAGTTATGCCGAAACAGATTCCGGCTGCTCACTAACATACGCTTCGAACGTCCTAACTGTTTGCACCCAAGGAGGAATTTCAACATGAAAAATGCTGTGATCGCAATCTTGTTCTGCCTGATGTCAATTGCCGGTGCCATGGCTCAGGAGAAATCAAAATCCACTTCAAAAGAGCAGCCTGCTGCTTCGCAACCTGCGGCTCCGCCTGCCGCCTCGCAACCAACCATCGCCATGGTGCTTGAACGGCAACTCAGTACCCTGGAAAAAGACTTTGTTCCCGCTGCCGAAGCCATGCCGGAAGACAAATTTAATTTTGCTCCGACCAATGGCGAATTCAAAGGCGTGCGCACCTTTGCCCTGCAGATCAAGCACGTTGCCGCCACCAATCTTGCGCTCTCATCGGCGCTGTTGCAGGAAAAACCGCAAATTGATCCTACGCTCGACAATGGCCCCGACAACATTACCAGCCGCGAAGATATTCTGAAGCTGCTGCGCGATTCCTTTGCGGCGGCGCATCGAGCCGTTGCCACGGTGAACGAGCAGAATGCAACCGAAATGATTGCCACCCCATGGAACTCTAAAAGCAAGATGCCTAGGCTGGCGATGGCTACTATGCTTACCTGGCACAGCTTCGATCATTACGGACAAATGGTTGAGTACCTGCGCATGAACGGAATCATTCCGCCCGCGAGCAGGAACTAGGGACCCACGGTTATCGGAAAAACGAAATTCACAATTATGCTTGTATTGTCATTCCAGCAACCTGCTGGGGCAGGAATGAACAGAGATGCGACCTGGACCCCGATAGCTGTCATCCCCGACCGCAGCCGCGCTTCGCGGCGAAGTGAAGGGATATGGGTTTTGCGGGCACCTGAAAGCCATCAGGAATATAAAGGGGCAGCTTCGTAATCGAGTCGTGTTGCAATGACAAGAAATTGAGTTTTTTCGCAGCCTCATTTAGTGGCACCGGAAATAAGCCGGTCATGTGGGCCTTTAGGGTTTATCGCATGCTACGGTCAATTTCCGGTTCTCTTATTTTGGGTCTGAACGCAAGCAAGCTATCCAACAAACCCTTAGGTTCCTCATGCGCCAGCACCAGTTTGCGGTTTTCCGGCATGAGAAAGCCTTCCTGTACGGCATGGTCAAAGAGTGACAGAAGGGGTTGGTAGTAGTTCTCTACATTGAGTAGCCCGCAGGGTTTCTGTTGTATTCCGAGTACCGACCAGGTGAGCACCTCGCAGAATTCCTCGAAGGTGCCAAATCCACCTGGTAGCGCGATAAAGCCGTCGGAAAGGTCAGCCATCAGTGCTTTGCGTTCATGCATGGAGCGCACCACGCGCAAATCCTGCAGTCCCTGATGAGCCAACTCCCGTTGAACCAGGGCTTCGGGAATGATCCCGGTCACGTAGCCTCCCTTTTCCAGGACCGCATCGGCTATGGTTCCCATAAGGCCCACCTTGGCGCCACCGTAGACCAATCCAATGCCGCTTTCGGCCAGCAGGTATCCTATCTTCACAGCCGCTTGGCGATAAGCCGCGCGCCGTCCCATGTTAGAGCCGCAGAACACGCAGACTCGCTTCATCAGGATGCGTCCGTCAGCCGGAGTTTTTTCAATAGCTCCTGGAACCTTGGATCAGACCGGACAAAATCGAAATAACAATTCACCTTAAGCTGGATGAGCAGGCTGGAGTGCTGTTCATATGCTTTTTGCAGATATTCCAGCGTCTTCTCTTTGTCTCCCAGCGACGCATAAGAGACCGCTATCAGAAAAGGCGAGTGCTGGGTTTCGAGATCATGTTTGAGGTCATAGGTTCTGGCCTGCTCGTAGCCGCTGCTTTTATAAATTTTCATCAGTGTGTCAGCGGTGTCATTTTCATGGCTCAGTGCCAGCGTTTCGCGCCGCTCCTCAATGGCTCGTGCGTAGTCTTTTTTGTGCTCATAGACAATTACCAGCCCATCGTGGGCGTAGAGAAAGTTCGGATCCAGGTCCAGGCACTTCTTCATCGCCGGTTCGGCCAGGTCATATTGGCCCGAAAATAAGTAAAGCCAGGCCAGGCTTGAAGCCACCCGCGCCGAAACCGGATCAAGGGCGATCGCCGCCTTGGCTTCGCGCACAGCACTGTTAATATCTCCCACTGCGCGATAGTAGGAAAGAATGCGCAGATGAGCGTCGGGATCGTTAGGACTGAGTTCTAACGCTTTTTGCAGTTCCTCGTGCGCCGCCGGCCAATCCCAGTTATAGTTCAGCAGGATCGTTCCCAGAACGCCATGAGCATGGGCCAGGGAAGCGTCGATTTTCAGCGCCTTCTCGGCCATGTCTTTCGCCGCGGGCATGGCTACATCAGGCGGAGAAATGCCGACCGACGCCACCGCCGTATAACAATCCGCCATGCCGGCATAAGCGTCCGCGTACTCAGCATCCTTTTGGATGGCCTGCTGGAAGAAATCACAGCTTTTCTTAAAGCTCTCCGGGGTCCATTGGAAAAAGAAATACCGGCCTTTCAGATAGGCTTCATAGGCCTCAGGCGGAGGGACATGCGATCTTGCGACTAACTGCTGTGCCTGCTCCGGCGTCAGGTTGATGCGCACCTTTTGGGCAATCGCACGTGCCAGATTGTCCTGCACACTGAGGATATCCTTGACTTCGCTGTCGAAACTCTCGGCCCACAGATGCTGGTCTTTGCGGGCGTCAATGAGCTGCGCCGTAATGCGTACTTTGTTTCCAATGCGGGTGACCGAACCTTCAACAATTGCTTCAACTTTCAGGTCTTTAGCTATTTCAGGTAAAGGCTCTTTTGTATCTTTGAACCGCATGACCGAGGTACGAGAGCTGACACGAAGGTCCGGTACCTTGGCCAGGTCCGTGGTTAACTCTTCCGTAACTCCGTCGGCAAAATAATCTTGCGCCGGGTCTCCCGAAAGATTTTGCAACGGGAGCACTGCTATCGAATTGAACGGATGGCCCGCATCCTGCCACTGTGCCCATTTTTCATGGAGGATGGGGTAAAGCACCGCCGAGGCGACCAGCAGCGCCAAAAGCAATGTGGCGTAGATAGCTGAATAACGTCGGGACTTCGATGCAGAAGGCAAACTCGCTGGAGCCGGCGCAGGCGCGACCGCGCTACCACTTGCAGGAAGGCTCTGTTCGGGTGGAAGAATTGCCGCGTTTTCCTGGGGAGCATCCAGCGGCGCGCAAACCACTGTGGCAAGAAAGCGATAGCCAACCCGGGGAAGGGTCTCAATAAAGCGCGGATTCGCCGGGTCATCGTTCAAAATTGCCCGCAATTTGGCAATAGCTTTGTTTAACCCCAGATCAAAATCAACAAATGTGTCCCCTGGCCATATTCTCCCTTGCAACTCCTCCCGGCTGATGACCTCCCCTGGTTTTTCCAGCAGAGTAGCCAGCACCTGGAAAGGCTGTCGCTGAATACTGATCTTGGTCCCAAATTTACGCAGCTCGAAGGTGCGCAGGTCAGCCTCAAAGACTCCGAAGCGCAACACACGTCGTCCCGAGACCGGGCTTTGCAGAGGAGCTGCCATTGGGAGAAAAGTCTAACATCCCTTTCTGGGCAGAAAATGGGAAAATTCAAATTTGGGAATGTTTTTAAATAAAGGCTTTTGTAATCAATAACTTGAATGGGAATATGTATTCCTTCTCTGGGGCATTGACCATTCCAGGTGCAAGCATTTACAACCAGCCATATTGTCAGTGAATTGGGGAAGGAAGTAAACGTGGCCGGTGCAGGTTTACCTGTATCGGCCACGTTGTATACAGCACAATGATGGAAATCCGTTCCGCGATGTTCACAACCTGCCTTCGTCTA
This sequence comes from Terriglobales bacterium, assembly GCA_035651775.1. Classification (GTDB taxonomy): domain Bacteria; phylum Acidobacteriota; class Terriglobia; order Terriglobales; family Acidobacteriaceae; genus QIAW01. The sequence goes on along the minus strand of DASREY010000198.1, from coordinate 28,993 downwards.
GCCGGCTTTTTTCTTGCGTTGGCTGTGAAATTTCGTCCCCAACCGTCAGAAAGCATGGGAGTGATTGAAGCCGAGTGGCTTAAAGACGAGTGCCTAAAGACGTAATTCCGGATTCAAGCAGAAACCAACTATGAAGTCGTCCATGTTTCCCTCCAATTTCAGCCTGATTTTGTTTTTCATGGCCGCAGCAATTCCATTCCTGCCCACAACCAGCCACGCTGGAGGATTTCAGACGGCCGTCTCGTATACAGCGGGCTCGTTCCCTTCGTTTGTTGCTGTAGGGGATTTCAATGGAGATGGGAACCCGGATTTAGCGGTAGAAAACTTTGGCGGCACCATGAGTGTCTTCACAGGCAATGGAAATGGGACTTTTCAATCAGCCACAAATTACAGTGTGGCCTCTCCCTCCGGCGTCGTGGTTGCCGATTTCACCGGGGACGGAAAACCTGATATAGCAACTGCCGACTTTTTTGGCGGCAAAGTCAGAGTTCTCATCAACAATGGCTCAGGCGCCTTCCCTACGAATACGGAATTTGCGGCAGGGACTGGTCCTGTTTTTGTTGCGGTCGGAGATTTCAACGGTGACGGCAAACCGGATTTAGTGGTAGCCAATTCTTCCACGAACCAGGTCAATGTGTTGCTGAACACCACCACTGGCGGCATCTTGAGCTTTGGTCCTGCAACCCCTTACACAGTAGGGACCGCGCCCTTTTTTGTAGGTGTTGCAGACGTGAACGGCGACGGCAAACTCGACCTGATTACAGCCAACGGTAGCAGCAACGACATCAGTGTTCTATTGGGGAGCGGAAACGGAACCTTTGCTCCGGCAACCAATTTTGCGGTGGGGAGAGACCCGATTTCGGTGGTGGCCGGCGATTTCAATGGAGACGGCAAGATCGACCTGGCCGTTGCCAATTACAGCGACTCGACAGTAAGCATTCTGCTGGGCAACGGTACCGGAACCAGTGGAGGTTTTCAGCTAACCAACACGATCAGTGTAGGGGCAGCCCCGAGTTCGATAGCTGCGGCAGATTTCAATGACGACGGCAAATTAGATCTGGTGACTGCGAACTATGCCGATGCAGACGTGAGTGTTCTGCTGGGGCATGGCGACGCCACCTTTCAGGCAGGACAATATGCCGCAGGAACGAGTGCAAATTTTGTGGCAGTCGGCGACTTCAACAAAGACGGCGTGCCAGATCTTGCCGTTGCCAATAACAATGACTCTGGCGCCGGCAATAATACAGTCAGTGTTCTAATCGGCAACGGACTCTTCGCCTTCCATACTGATTTTGCCGGTGGAACAAACCCCATTGCCGTAGTCGCGGGCGATTTTAACAAAGATGGAAATCAAGACGTAGCCGTTGCCGATAACGGCGACAATGGCATAAGCGTCTTGTTGGGAAATGGCGCGGGAAGCTTGGGCGCTGCCAGCCCTTACCCAACTGGCGCAGGTCCATTCGACGTAGCTGCCGGCGACTTTGACAATGACGGCAATCCTGACCTTTTCGTGGCGAACTTTACCGGCAGTTTTGGCACTCCTCTGCGTGGTTCTGCAAACGGAACATTCATCGTGAGGTCGGGGGTCTTTGATAGCAATACTTTCAATCCGGTTGACGCGGCCCTTGCCGACTTCAACGGCGATGGCAAACTCGATGTTGCCATGGTCGAGAACGGCAAGAACGTCGTCAGTGTCTTTCTGGGAAAAGGTGATTTCACATTTCCCACCAATGCCGATTACGCCGTTGGCGCAAACCCTATTTCGGTTGCCGCTGGTGACTTCAATGGTGACGGCAAGCCCGATCTGGTGGTTGCTGATCTCAACGGTGCCGCCGGCGCAAATCTCAGCGTACTGCTGAACAAAGGCGATGGCACCGGCGCCTTCCTTCCCGCTGTTTCCTATGGGGCGGGAACCAATCCCAACGAAGTGCAAACAGGCGATTTCAATGGCGACGGCAAGCTGGATATCGCAGTCGCCAACTTTGGCGGCAATAACGTCAGTATCCTTTTGGGAAACGGCGATGGCACATTTCGACCCGCGCGCAATTTTCCTGCCGGAACCAATCCGGCTGCGCTCACAGTCGCCGATTTTAATGGCGATGGCAAACTCGATTTAGCTGTGGCCAATTATGGCAGCGGCGATGTCAGTGTGCTTCTGGGCAACGGCGATGGGACCTTCCATCCACAAACACGATATGCGGTGGGCTCTTTGCCTAACTCCATTGCCGCAGCCGATTTCAATAACGATGGCGCCCTCGATCTGGTTGTCGCCAATAAAGGCGGAAACGTAAGTATCCTGCTGAATCGCGCGGGAGCTACTGGTACCTCTTCCAGCTTTGCCAACCCGTCGCTCTTATCGCAAAGCGTGACCTTCACAGGTATAGTGGCAGGCAATATTGCAGGATCGGGCACGCCCACAGGCACAGTGACATTCAAAGAAGGCGCCACCGTGCTGGGATCGGGCACGCTCGACGGCTCCGGCCATGCCACCTTCGCTACTTCTGCACTCTCGTTGGGAACGCACGTGATCACGCCCGTGTATTCCGGCGACCTGAACTTTGTTACCCATACATTGCCTGCCATTACCCAAATCGTGAATGTGGGCACTCTCACCGCGCTGGTGAGCAATCCGGACCCATCCGGTGATGGGCAAGGCATCACCCTTACCGCTACAGTCACGCCCGCTGCGGGCAATAACATGCCCGTGGGAACGGTGACTTTCCTGCAGGGAGCATCTCAAATCGCCAATTGCATCAATGTGCCTCTGGACAACGCCGGAACGGCACAGTGCATTCTTGGCGGCCTGACCGTGGGAGCCTATACCTTGAAGGCCAGCTATCCCGGCAGCGGGAACTTCTTGAGCAGCCTCTCCCCGCCTCTGACCCAGGTCGTACAGCTTTCCACTTCCATATCCGCGAGCCTGCTTGATTCCAATTCCAGTTGCTGCATAGGGATCACCGCTCTGAGGTTTCGCCAGAGGGTTGCTATCTTTTCCTCGCTGACTTTTGAGAATGGCGGGCCGGTGCCAGCTGGTACAGTCACGTTCTACATGGATGGCAAACCTTTTGGGTCACCAGTATCTCTGGATGGGGTCTCGCATAATCAAATCGTGCAAATTATCTCCCAGCAGCCCAACCAGCTTACCGTGGGACAACACACCATCATGGCAACTTACAGCGGAGACGGAAATTACGCCGGCAGCACCTCAGGCCCGCAGCCGTTTACCCGCCCGCGGCGCCCACATTAGGATAGAACCGCCATGCGCTCTGATATTCAGTCCGCTACGACCAACCAGGGAGTATGAGTACTGGATGCCCCACTCACGCCTCCAGCGCCGGGTGGAGATCGGTATGGAACTGCTTTAAAAATTGTTTCTAAAAAGATTTGTACTTCACTGAGCACTGAGGACCGAGTACTGAGTACTGCTTTTCAGTAAAGCTCGTTGTAGCTCCTGCAAGTTTTTTTCGGTAGTCAGATAGCTGATGATCATCATGCGGATTACGCTGCGTCCGTTCACCGAGGTCAGCGAGATCCAGCGCTTGCCGTCGCGAGTGATTTCATCCACGACCGCGGCGTTGGCGGCGGCAACTTCCGCCTCGGTTTTACCCTTGACGCGCAGGTTCAGTATCGGCAGCTTTAGCGGTGCGGCCAGTTCGTAAGTCTCCGATTGTTTCACCCAGGCGGCCAAATCGCCTGCCATCTGCAACTGGCGATCGATCAATTGCTCATAGGCTTGCCGGCCATGCACCCGCAGCGTCAGCCACAGCTTCAACGAATTCATTCGCCGCGACCATTGCACGCTGACTTTAAAATTATCAACCAGGGGAGCGCCGGCCATCCTGGGCATGTAGGGCGTTGAAACTCCAAAGGCGCGTTGCAGCATCTCCGGACGCGAGGTCAAAATCACTCCCGCTGCGAAGGGCATGGCCAGCCATTTGTGCGGATCGATGGTCACCGAATCCGCCAATTCAATGCTGCTCACCAGGCGCCGGTGCCTGTCGCTGAAGATCGCGGCCGCGCCATAGGCGCCATCCACATGCAGCCACAGGTCATGCCGCCGGCAAATCTCTGCCAGCGCAACCATGTCATCAATAGCTCCGGAGTTGGTGGTTCCTGCCGTCGCCACAACACAGAACGGCCTGAACCCGGCGCGCTTGTCTTCCTGGATAGCGGCTTCCAGCTTCTGCACGTCCAGTTCAATCTGGTCATTAATTGGAATGCGGCGCATGGCTTTGCGGCCAAGTCCCAGAAGCCCCGCGGATTTATCCAGTGAGTGGTGCGCCTCCTGCGAGGCATAGAACACCGGCTGTGCCCCAATCGATGCGATGCCATCATCAATGGTCTGCGGAAAGTGCGCCGCCAGCGCCAAAGCCAGGGCGCTGAAGTTGGCTTCGTTTCCGCCGCTGGTGAAAGTTCCGTCAAAAGGACGGTTCCATCCTATGCGTTCGCCGATCCAGCGCACGGTCTCGTTTTCAATCTTTGAAGCCAGTTGCGAGCGCGCCAGGGTCGCAAGCTGCGGATTGAGCGCCGCCACCAGCATCTCGGCCAGCACCGCCATGTAGGTAGGCGCGGGGTTCATGAGGCCGAAGTAGTTGGCGCTGGGGACGTGGAAGCCTTTATCGATCAACTCGCGGCAAACTTCATCAAGCACCGCCTCGGCATTCTCGCCGATCTCCGGCATCTGGTCGCGCAATTCGCCAAAGCTGCGCTGCTCGAGAGGGAGTTGTACAGAGCGGTCTTCGAGGGAAGAAAAGTATTGGTTGATGCGGTCCACCAGCTTGTAGCCAAGCCGCTGCCGTTTTTCGGCATCAAATTGAAACTGCGTGAAGTCAAATCCCATAGTAGCGCCGGCGTCCGCCGGCTGTCGTGCAGGCATTTTGCCCGCATGTCTCATTAGATAATTGTAGAGCCCCGACAGACGCGATTTATTCGGCTTCCTGCTCAGCGCTCTCCTGCTTCTTCTCCGGCCGCAAAAGCGGGAACAAAATCACATCACGAATCGACCGCGAATCGGTCAGCAGCATGGTGAGCCGGTCAATGCCAATACCTTCTCCGCCCGCCGGAGGCATGCCGTAGGCGAGGGCACGGATGTAGTCTTCATCCATGGCATGGGCCTCTTCATCGCCCCGCGCTCGTTCGCCAAGCTGCTGCTCGAAGCGCCGGCGCTGCTCCTCGGGATCGTTAAGTTCGCTGAAGGCATTGCCGATTTCCAGACCTCCAACAAAGACTTCAAAACGCTCCACCCAGTCAGGCTCATCGCGCTTGTTCTTGGAGAGCGGCGAAATGGCGACAGGAAAATCGTAGAGGATCGTCGGCTGGATCAGATGCTCTTCCGCAACTGCCTCGAACATCGCCGCAATCGTTTTCCCCGCCGGCTCATTCGGGTCGTAAGGCATATGTGGCGTGTGGGCCGCATTCAATCTCTTTACCAGTCCGCCAACCGAGGCCGCATCGGCGAAATCTTTCATCTCTGGCTTGGCCCCAGCCTTTTCCGGCCAGAATTTGATAATGGCCTCGCGCATCGAGAGCCGCTGCCAGTTGGCAAAATCGATCTCATGCCCGTTAAACGTTGTCTTAGTTGTTCCATTCACATCCTGCGCAACCTGCGCCAGCATCTGTTCGGTCAGGCCCATCAGGTCTTTGTAGTCGCTGTAGGCTTCGTAGAATTCCAGCATGGTAAATTCCGGGTTGTGCTGCGTCGAGATACCTTCGTTGCGGAAGTTGCGGTTAATCTCATATACGCGGTCCAGGCCGCCAACCACGAGCCGTTTCAGATAAAGCTCAGGCGCAATGCGCAGGTAGAGGTCAATATCGAGCGTATTGTGGTGCGTGGTAAAAGGACGCGCCGCCGCTCCGCCCGCAATGGGCTGCATCATGGGGGTCTCGACTTCAACGTATCCGCGGGCATCGAGAAAGCGGCGGATGGCCTGCACCACCTTGCCACGCTTCACAAAGACCTCGCGCACCTCGGGATTCATGAACAGGTCAACATAGCGCTGGCGATAGCGCAGTTCAACGTCGGTGAGGCCGTGGAACTTTTCAGGCAAGGGAAGCAGATCTTTCGATAGGAACATAATGGTCTCAACATGAATCGAGAGTTCATTGGTCTTGGTGCGGAACAGGTATCCACTCACTCCTATGTGGTCGCCCAAGTCGAGCAGCTTGTAGAGCGCAAATCCGTTTTCGCCCACAGCATCGAGCCGCACATAGATTTGCAGCCGCTGTCCAGCCTGCTGCAGGTGGGCAAAGCCCGCCTTGCCCTGTCCGCGAATGGACATCAGCCGCCCGGCCACCTTCACCGTGACGCGGTCTTTTTCAAGCTCCTCCGCAGATTTGCCGGAGTACTCCGCCAGGATTTGTGGAATACCATGCGAAGCCTCAAACTTGTAAGGATAAGGCAACTGCCCCAGGGCAGAGATCTTGCCCAGCTTCTCAATACGTTCGGCGTAAATTTTATCGTCTAAGGACACGGTTCTCTTTCAATGTGAAAGTTCAGTGTGAAGGTTGAACCTTCGATTATAAATTAGGCCGAGTGCCAAGGAATTGCCACCACAGGTTGTGAGGTTTTCTCTCCATGGCCCGTACGTTGGTTCTGTCGTGCGCTGTGCCATGTTGTATCGATATCCCGTTAAAGCTGCATTTCCCCGCGAAATCGGATACATTCTTGAGAGGCCGTGGTCCTGCGGCAGGAAAAACATATGAATCCAGCGGAATCTGAAAATTCCAAACCGCAATCAACCCCGGAAGATGAGCCTGGTCAGAAGCGCAGCGCGTTGCTGCAGATTGCTCGTTACAGCCAGATCGCATTCGCTTTGCCTGCGGCGACGATCCTGGGGTGGATTCTAGGCGTCCTGCTTGATCGCTGGCTGCACACCACCTGGATTTACCTGGCGGGGTTAATTTTAGGCATCATCGTGGGTTTCGTGGAGTTGATTCGTATGGTGATGGCCGACAGCAAATAGTATGACAGAAGATTTCAACCCGCCACCACCCTCCCTGAATGCCGCAAATATACATGCCGAAGACCCCGATGCACAGCGATTTTATGTTCAAGCTCATACCCGCATCGTGCGTTCCATGTTGGCCGTGGCCCTGTTGGCCGCTGCCGTTTTCTTCTGGCGGCCGGGATGGAGGTTCGCATCAAGTTTCCTCTTGGGATGCGCGCTGGCTTTTCTCAATTTTCGAGGATTGGAAAAGCTGATTGCCGGCCTGAGCGACTTTATCGTGAAGAACCCCGATCGTCCGCCGTCGGGCCGTGTTGTGCGCCGTTTCCTGTTGCGCTATGTTTTGATCGCGGTCGGCGCATATGTTATATTCAAGGGTTTGGGTACTGCTGTTTACGGCTTCTTTGCTGGTTTATTCTTGCCTGTGGTTGGGATTCTCTATGAAGCCGTTTACGAGCTGTTTACCTCTTTAAAATCTCAATCGTAAAGGGCCCGGAAGCAGACATTAACCATGCCTGAGCAACTTTGGTTTACGCAGTTCCTCAATCAGCACCTTGCGGGTGTTATTACACCGCTCATGCAGCGAATTGGGTTTGGCCCTCGATATCCGGAGGCGCCAATCTCCAATTTTGTCGCTATGGAACTGCTGGTATTCCTGATTCTAATTGTCTTTTTCCTGCTGGTTCGAGCCCGGCTCTCTGTGGAGCGCCCCAGCGGTCTACAGCACCTCGTAGAAGCGCTGGAAGGCTTCGTCAACGGCCAAAGTGAAGAGATTATTGGCCACCATAGTGAAGGATTCACCCCCTTTCTGGTTGTTCTCGGCTTGTTTATTCTGATTGGAAACCTGATTGGATTGGTGCCGGGCTTTGAATCCCCGACTGCGAGTGGTTCTGTCCCGCTCGGGTGCGCCATTCTCACGTTTTTCTATTACAACTTTCACGGAATCAAGAAACAGGGTTTGCTCAAGTACCTTAAACATTTCACCGGCCCCATGCCGGCGCTTGCTCCCCTAATGTTGCCGATTGAGCTTTTCAGTCACGGAGCACGGGTGCTTTCATTGACTTTGCGTCTCTATGCCAACATGTTTGCCGGTGACATGGTGACGCTGGTCTTCATGTCCCTGATTCCGGTGCTCGTTCCAGTTGTCTTTCTCGGTCTTCATATTTTCGTTTCATTGTTGCAGGCATATATATTCGTTTTGCTGACAACCGTATATCTGGCGGGTGCGGTTGCTGAAGAACACTAATTTGGAAGATCACTGGTTCATAACGGCTTCATAGAAGCATCCGCGAGTGTGAGGGCGCTTGTTCGGTAGCGTCAACCACCCACTGGCGGAATTCATAGGAGACAACAATGCGTAAATTACTTTTCTTATTTGTTCTCATGGCGCTCATGCTGGTTGCCGCCCCGGTCTATGCACAAGGCACAGCCGCGGAAGCGCCGGTAAACTGGGCCGTTCCCATCGCTGCCGGTATCGGCATGGCGATAGCATCCGGTCTGTGCGCGCTCGGCCAGGGCAAAGCCACAGCTTCTGCGGCTGAGGCTCTGGCGCGTAACCCGGGAGCACGTCCTGGAATTCAGCTTGCCCTGATCTTGGGGCTGGCTCTTATTGAATCGCTGGCGCTCTACACATTGGTGATCATTTTCGCCAAGGTGAAATAATCGGCTCGCTTATATCGGCCTCCGCAGTCGCGGAGGCTTTTTCTTTTTGCTTTCACTCTGGAGCTTTGTCCCAAGATAATAGATAACTGCGCAAATCGTACTTCGTAAATCATCAATCGTCATTCTCAATGGCCTACGCACTCGAATTCGACCATGTTTCCAAGCAATATGGTGGCATACTGCAAAGCAAGCCGGTGCAGGCTCTGAACGATTTCAATCTGCAGGTTGAGCAAGGTGAGATCTTCGGGTTCCTAGGACCGAATGGCTCGGGCAAAACCACGGCCATTCACATTGCTTTGGGATTCATGCGCCCCACCAGCGGCGCAGGACGCATGCTGGGGCAGAGATTTGGCCATGCTCCCACCCGCCGCCAGGTCGGATTCCTTGCGGAAAATGTTGCGTTTTACCACCTCTCTGCGCGCAACGTCATCCGCACCTATGGCGAGCTGAACGGCATGCGCGATCCGGTTTTGCGCGAGCGCGTGCGCGAGATGCTTGAAATCTTTGAACTGGAGGATGTAGCCGACCGCAATGTGGGCAAATTCTCACGCGGCATGTTGCAGCGCGTAGGGCTGGCGCAGGCAATGGTGAACGACCCACAGCTGCTGATTCTCGATGAGCCTACATCGGCGCTCGATCCGGTGGTGCGTGTGGCCGTGCGCGGGCTGCTGTTGGATGCGCGTAAGAGCGGAAAGACGATTTTTATCAGCTCGCATCTGCTTTCGGAAATTGAGATGATCTGCGACCGCGTCGCCATCCTTGATCACGGCAGCGTCGCGCGCCTGGGGAAGACTTCCGAGCTGCTGGAATCAACCGACCAATGTGAAGTTGTAGTGCAAGGCGTCAAAGCCGAAATTTTTCCTGAAGCTGCGGCACGCGATGGCCGGATTTACCTGCAAGCGCCCATCTCCGCGCAGCGTGCCATCATCGAGCGCACCTGGGCCGCCGGCGGGGAAGTCATAAGCGTGAATCCGGTGAAAAAGTCGCTCGAGACGGTTTTTCTCGAACTTGCTGGGAACCATGCCAGCCAGAAAGAGCGCAAAGAGAAGATATGAATTCGATTGTCATCATCGCTTTGAACTTCCTGCGCCAGATGCGTTGGCTGGTGCTGATTTACCTGCTCATCGCGATTCTGCTAGGGGCGGGATTGAGTCTAAGCTCCAGGCACATGGATACGGAGGGGCTGAGTATTTATCTTGGTCAGTTAGCGGTCTACGCGAATCTTATGGGGATTCTGCTGGCCGCCCAGGCGATCCTAAATGAGCGTAGAAGCCGCAGGATCCTCGGTGTGCTCTCCAAAAGCCTCGAACGGCGGGACTATCTGGCTGGTCTTCTATGTGGCGTCTTTGCCTGCACCGCTGCCTTGCTCACGGGAGTGATGTTGGGAGCGCTGTGCATGGCGGCGCGTGGCTGGTTTTCAGTCTCGAAGGTTTTCGCAGCGATCTTGCTGATGTGGCTTGCCTGCTGCCTGAGTGCGGCTATGGCAATCTTCTTTTCCACGTTTGTGCATCCACGTCTGGCCATCCTGGGGACATTTATCCTGATTGGCAGCGGATGGATCGCACGATTTTTGCAGCTCCCAAGCTCGGCGTTGTTTCCCGTTTATCAGCTTAACCTGGATGCCAGCCAACTGTTGCAGAACGCAAGGACGCAGCCGCTGGCCATACCGGTCGCAGTACTCGAAATTATTATTTTCTGGCTGCTCGCCGGATGGATTTTCGAGCGGCGCGATATAGCCGTAGCCATTGAATGATCAATGTATCAGGTCGTGCGCCGAGCGCAGGGCATATTCCAGAATCCGTTGCGGCCAAATTCCCAGATACAGCGTGGCCACTGCGCTCAATACCACTGCCACCCCCAGGGAAGCGGGAACAGGAAGCACCGGCGCCTCTGTCTTGCTGTCGCGCATATACATCACCACGATCAAGCGCAGATAATAATACGCTGCCACCGCGCTGTTGATCAGGCCGATTACGGCCAGTCCAACCAGGTTGGCATGCAGGGCGGCATTGAAGACGTAGTACTTGGCAAAGAATCCCGCTGTCGGAGGAATGCCAATGAGCGACAGCATGAAGATGCTCAACATCGCGGCCAGCCAGGGCGAACGCTGGCTCAGGCCGGCGTAGTCATCAAGGGTGACATAACGTTCTTCGCTGCCGGCCAGGTGGCTGACAATGCAAAAGGCTCCAACGTTCATGGCGGCATAAGAAGCGGTGTAGAAGATTGCGGCCGAGATGCCGACCTGAGGATTGGTCGCCGGTCCAAGAAACGCAACCAGCATGTATCCGGCATGGGCGATGGAAGAATAAGCCAGCATGCGCTTCACATTGTTCTGCACCAGCGCACCAATGTTGCCCAGCGTCATGGAGAGCGCCGCCGAGACCCACACCAGCCAGAACCACGCCGAGCTGAATGCGCTTGCCGAAGCGGCCGCGAACAGGATGCGCAGCAGCACGGCAAAAACCGCCGCCTTGGGCGCTGTGGACATCAGTCCTACAACGGGTGCAGGAGCGCCTTCGTAGACGTCCGGTGTCCAGATGTGGAAGGGCGCGGAAGCAATCTTGAACCCAAGGCCCACGAACATCAGCGCAAGCGCCACAAAAGCCAGTAGACCCGTATGCCCGGCCTGTAGTTGTCTGGCGATTTCCGCGATGCTGGTCGAACCTGTCGCGCCAAACATCAATGCAACTCCGTACAGGAAGAAAGCCGTGGCAAAAGAACCGAGCAGGAAGTATTTCAGCGACGATTCGCTGCTGCCGGCAGATTTACGACGAAATCCCGCCAGAACATAGGTTGAGATGGAAGAAATTTCCAGCGCGATGAAGATCAGCACGAGTTCTGTGGCCGAAGACATCAACATCATTCCCACGGCGCCGAACAGAATAAGCCCGTAATACTCGCCCAGGTTGATGTGCTGTATTTCCAGATACTCATACGAAGCCAGGATGATGACAATGACAATGAGTGCAATCAGAAGATGAAAGAAGATGCTGAAACTATTGACGGCAATCATGTCAAAGAATGCAGTGCCGGTATAGTTGCTTTGCATCACGGTAGCCACGGCGGCGGCAATGGCTCCAACCAGAGCCAGCAGACCTAAAGGCTTCCGGCTTTTCTTAGGAGGAAGAAGCGGATCGGCCATCATCACGGCCATGCCAAAAAGGGTGAGGATGATCTCGGGAAGAATGCGAATATAATCGGCGCCCGTAACCTGGGTCATCGGCTGCTTACCTCAATAGATTTCTTTTCGTTTCTCAGCGCAGCATGATCAAACAGCTCAACCGCGGGTGCCATTTTGGGCTTTTCGACCTGCACAGAAGAGTTGCCCGCAGGCACGGCGGCTCCGACGGAAGGGTCGATCATATTTATCCACAGCGGGGAAGCCACACCCATGATAAGGGCGAACACCACCGTGGGCCACAGGGCAATGCGCTCGCGCAGGTTGGCATCGGGCAGCGTGTTGTTGACCGGCACGGTGACCTGGCCGTAGAAGACGCGCTGATACATCCAGAGCATGTAGCAGGCGCTCCAGATGATGCCTGTAGCCGCCAGAACGCCGAACAGGGCCTTTGCCTGGAAGGCGCCGTTCAATACCAGGAACTCGCCCACAAAACCGTTCAGCAGCGGCAGTCCGATAGAAGAAAGGGTAATTACCAGGAACAGGGTGGCGAAGATGGGCATAGGGGTAGCCAGGCCGCCAAACTCGGTGAGTTCGTACGTATGCCGGCGCTCATAAAGCATTCCCGCCAGCATAAACAGCGCACCCGTGGAGACGCCATGATTCAGCATCTGGTAGACCGCGCCATCGGTTCCCATGACCGTGAAGGTGAAGATGCCGAGAACACAAAAGCCAAGATGGCTTACTGAAGAATAGGCCACAAGCTTTTTCAGATTGGGCTGCACCATGGCTACCAGGGCGCCGTAGATGATGCCGATAATCGCCAGCGCAACGATCCAAGGGGCGTGACGCCGGGCTTCAGCAGGGAAGAGCGCTACGTTAAAGCGCAACAATCCATAAGTTCCCATTTTGAGCAGCACGCCGGCCAGCAAAACAGAGCCGGCTGTGGGGGCTTCCACGTGAGCATCGGGCAGCCAGGTGTGCAGCGGGAAGATAGGAACTTTTACGGCAAATGCAATAAAGAACCCCAGGAAAAGCCACATCGCCGTATTGCCGGGAAGAGCAGTCTGACCGGAGGCAAGAGCGTGACGAATCAGGTTGTAGTCGAAGCTGCCGGTTTTGGTGTACAGCCAGATGATGGACCCGAGCATGAATACCGAGGCGACCATGGTGTACAGGAAAAATTTGACGGCGGCATAGACGCGGCGTTCATGTCCCCAGATTCCGATGAGCAAGGCCATGGGGATGAGCGTGGCTTCCCAGAAGACGTAAAACAGGAACATATCGAGGGAAACAAAGACGCCGATCATGGCGGTTTCGAGCACCAGCAGCAGGACAAAGAATTCCTTCACGCGCGCATGCACTGAATTCCACGAGATCAGCACGCCAAGTGGCACTAAGAATGTAGTCAGCAGAACCAGCCAGATCGAGATGCCATCCACGCCCACGTGATAGCGGATATTGGGGGTGCTAATCCAGCTGAGATCGAGCTCAAATTGGAAGCCTGGCTCGCCGTTTTTGAAATGAACCGGTAGATGTAAGGAGAGCACAAAGGTAAACAAAGAAACGGCCAGCGCCCCCCAGCGAATGACATCATTGTTGCGCGGAAAGAAGAGGAGCAGCAGCGCTCCCACCAGGGGAATGAAGGTCACAAGAGTCAGAATTGAGTTGTCGATCATTGTTATTGCAACCCCGCCCAGATCATGTAGGCCACTACGACCGCCGCCCCCAGCGCCACCCATCCGGCGTAGGAGCGGATATTGCCCGACTGCATGCGGCGCGCCTCATTGGAGATGTGCTGTGCGCTGTCGGCGGCTTCATTGACCATCGCATCAATGGTTCCCACATCAACCTGCTGCCATAAGAAATTTCGAGAGAGTTTGATGACCGGCTGCACGAACAGCCAGTTGTAGAGCTCGTCCACGCGATATTTGTCGCGCACCAGCGTATAGACACCGTTGAGCGCAGCGGTAACCTTGCCGGGCAAATCGCGGCGCTTGTAGTAGAAAAGCCAGGCGATTGCCAACCCAATTGACGCGACGAACACTGAAGTAAGGGCGAGACCAATCTCCAGCCCGGGATTCTCATGCTCGGCTGTTGCGGCGGCCCCGGCATTCAGCACGGGCGCCAGGAACTGATCAAAGCGATTGCCGCCCCCCAAGGCTTTGGGTATATTCACCCACCCGCCGGTGAAAGAGAAGAATGCCAATATCGCCAGGGGCGCCAGCATGATCAGCGGACTTTCGTGCACGTGGTCTCCGTTGTTTGCGTGCCCATGATCATCGTGTCCGGCGCCGTGCTCGGCCTTACGCCGCTCGCCAAAAAAGGTCATGAACCACAGCCTGAACATGTAGAAAGAAGTGATGCCTGCAGTGATGAGGCCCATAGCCCAGAGAATCTTGGTTCCGTACGGGCTGACCAGCGACTGAAATAGGATCTCGTCTTTGCTGAAGAATCCGGCAAGAGGAGGGAACCCGGCGATGGCAAACGTGCCGATGGTCATAGTCCAGAAAGTCACCGGGATTTTCTTGCGCAAACCGCCCATGTTGCGCATGTCCTGCTCGCCGCCGAGGGCATGGATCACCGAGCCGGCGCACAGGAAGAGCAGCGCCTTGAAGAACGCATGGGTCATGAGGTGGAAGATTGCGGCAGAGTACGCAGCCACGCCACAAGCCAGAAACATATACCCCAACTGTGAGATGGTGGAGTAAGCCAGCACCCGCTTGATGTCGGTTTGCGCCATGCCAATGGTTGCGGCAAACAGCGCAGTTACGCAGCCAATGACGGCAACCACTGCAAGCGCAACAGGTGCGCGGCTGAAGATGAAGTTCGAACGCGCAACCATATACACACCAGCGGTCACCATGGTGGCGGCGTGGATGAGCGCCGAGACCGGAGTAGGGCCTTCCATCGCGTCGGGCAGCCAGACGTACAGCGGAATCTGCGCCGATTTTCCGGTGGCGCCGAGCAACAGCAACAAGGCAATCGCCGTCAGGATGCCGGCCGAGCTTTCCCCCGACAGCCGAGAGACCTTGGCGAAAACATCGCTGAAGTTCAGCGAGCCAAACTTCTGGAACATCAGGAACATGGCGATCAGAAAGCCGAAGTCGCCGATGCGGTTCACAATAAAGGCTTTTTTCCCGGCGTTGGCTGCCGAATCTTTTTTGAAGAAGAACCCGATCAGCAGATACGATGCCAGGCCCACGCCCTCCCAGCCGACGAACATCAGCAGGTAGCTGCTGGCCAGCACCAGGGTGAGCATGAAAAACATGAAAAGATTCAAATATGAGAAGAAGCGGTAATAGCCGCCTTCGTGCTCCATGTATCCGACCGAATACACGTGGATGAGAAAGCCGACACCGGTTACCACCAAGATCATCACCATCGAGAGCTGGTCGAGATAGAAGCTGAAGTCAACGTGGAAGCCCCCGGCTGCGATCCACGGCAGATGGTCTTCAATATAAGGAATCTTGCTCTGCGGCAGATGCAAGAGCTGCGCGCTTGCCCAAGCGGACATGGCAAAAGCTGCCGCCACAAAAACCAATCCAACCGTGGCCACGACGCTCTTGGAAAAACGGTGTCCAAAAAGACCGTTGATGGCAGCGCCGATCAGGGGCAGCAGCGGAATGAGCCAGAGATATAAGTTCGGTTCGCTTGAGTTCATAGTTTCAGCAGGTTGACCCGGTCAACGTTCAGAGTTTCGCGTGTGCGGAAGACGGCGATAATGATGGCCAGTCCCACGGCAGCTTCGGCGGCGGCCACGACCATCACGAAGAAAACGAAGACCTGGGCATTCAGGTTTTTCAAATACGCGGAAAAAGCCACAAATGACAGGTTCACCGCATTCAGCATCAGCTCAATACATATAAATATCGTGATGATGTTGCGCTTGATCAGAAAGCCCAGAACACCCAGGCAGAATAGAATTGCGCTCAATCCAAGGTAATAAGCGAGTGGAACCATAATCAGCTTTCTCCTCTCCTGGCCAGCACCACAGCGCCCATGATGGCGATCAGGATCAGCACCGATGTAACTTCAAATGGCAGCAGGAATTTTCCGAAAAGCAGGTGCGCGATCTCCTGCACTGAGCCAAGCAATGGATCTGGGCCGATGGCGGGGGCGGATTTTTCCTGATAAAGCACGAGGCTGTATACCGCCAAACCCACCAGGACAGTGACGCTGGGAATACCGATGAACCAGGCGACGTAGCTCTTGCCGCTGTGCTCTTCAACCCCGGCGTTAAGAAGCATGATGACAAAAATGAACAGCACCATGACCGCCCCGGCATAGATGATGATCTGGATAGCGGCCACAAATTCGGCGCCCAGCAGCAGATAAAGCACCGCCAGCGACCCCATGACCACGATCAGCGAGAGCGCGCTGTTAATGGGATGGCTCTGCGCCAGCAGGTTGATTGCTCCTGCTATGCACACCGCCGCGAAGATGAAGAACAATATCAGATGCAACATGGGTACGAGACTTTAAGACAACCAAGCCACAATCAAACTGGTGATGATGATGTTCGCAATTGCCAAGGGCAAGAGGAACTTCCAGCCAAATGCCATTAATTGGTCATAGCGGAAGCGGGGCAATGTCCCCCGCACCCAGATATAGACAAAGATAAAAACCAAAACTTTTAGAGCAAACCAGAGCAGCGGCACGAACGCCTGCACCAGCGGCGGCAAAAACTGCGGAATGGGTCCATGCCATCCCCCAAAAAACAGCAGTGTTGCCACACAGGCCACGGTAAACATATTGGCGTATTCGGCCATGAAGAACATGGCAAACTTCATGGCGCTGTACTCGGTGTGATAGCCGGCCACCAACTCGGTCTCCGCTTCCGGCAAATCAAAAGGAATGCGGTTGGTCTCGGCATAAGCGGAGATCAGGTAAATAAAAAATGCAATCATCTGGGGAAAGACATACCAGTGAGGCAGCACGCCAAAATACCTGCCCGCTTGATTATCGACAATCTGGCGCAGGCTGAGTGAACCTGCCAGAAGCAACACACCAACCAGAGAAAGGCCGAGAGAGAGCTCGTAGCTGATCATCTGGGCGCTGGCACGCAACGAACCCAGCAGGGAATACTTGTTGTTAGACGACCATCCTGCCAGCGCGATGCCATAGACAGCGATCGAGGTCACGCCGAGTAGAACCAACAATCCGATGTTGATATCGCCCGTGCCCGTTGGAGACGATGTGATCTGAAAGGCCGTGGTCCAGCGGCCCAGGGGAAGCTGGTTTCCAAGAGGGATGATAGCAATGGAAGTCAGCGCCAGCACCACCGAGAGCATCGGCGCCAGAATGAACAGCGGCTTGTAAACGTGTGGCGGGGTCAGGTCTTCTTTCAGGATGAACTTGACGCCATCGGCGATAGGTTGCAGCAAGCCGAATGGACCCACGCGCGTGGGTCCCCAGCGATTCTGCATGTGTCCCACGACTTTACGCTCCAGCCAGACGGTATAGGCCACCGCTCCGAGCAGAACGTGAATGAGAACCAGGCTTTTAATTGCCGCAATAACGATATAAGTCAGCATCGAGTTCTTTAGTTATGCAATTTAAGTGCGCCGTGCTTACAGTTGCTTCCTGTTCGAGCAACAAATAGTTCAACTGCTAATCGCCCGCTACTGCAGGGGACGTCGGCGGCACAGGTTCCGTGCGCCGGCTTTCTATCACTGAATTCAAAGTTTGCGAGTAGTGCCCCAGAGTTCCCGAAGTGAACAAAGTGTCTTCCGACGGAACAATGGCTTCGGCATCCGATTTTGCTCCTCCTGTACTGGTTTCAGGCGCGGTGGTGTGCACATCGTTGCCCGCCAGCAAACTCAGGCGCGAGACCTGATGGACGTGATAACCGGGCACCAGCCGTTGAATTTCATCGAGGATGGCCGCCGGATCAAACGGACTCACCTTGGGTTCCAGATTATTGGCGCGCAGCCAGACGGCGTGCTGGTCAGCCTCGCCCGATTGCGCGCCACGCGATTGGCCCATGTCGGCGCGGGTGGCCCCGCCGAAGGGAACCAGGTTGCGCGCTTTGATTCCCATGCGGTCGGCGATGCGCACGATGATTTCAAAATCAGGACGCGCACCGGCAAAGTCCCCTGCTTTGTTCACCAGTTGCAGATCGCCGCACGTATTGGTGAATGTTCCGGACTTTTCGTAGGCGCAGGCCACGGGCAGAACTACATCCGCCAGCGTCGCGGTCTCGGTGAGAAACATATCCTGTACCACCAGGAAGGGCTTGGCAGGGCCAAGCGAATCGATACCATAACGCGCGATCGGATTGGAGCCCACAACATACAATGCTTTCAGTTTTCCGCTGGTTGCAGCCCTGAGCATATCCTGGATGCTCATGCCAGGCTCGGAGGGAAACTCAGATTTCCATTCATCGGCGAATCGCTGCCCCTGATTCATCGAGGCATAGCCGGGCAACAGGTCAGGGTAAAGCCCCATATCGGCGGCCCCACGCGAGTTCGCGTAGTCTCCCAGACAGATGTATTTTGCCCCAGTGAGCGACGACCCAAATTTCACCAAACTTGCAATGTCTGCGCCACGCAGCTCGGAGCCGAAGATGATAATCAGGTTTTGCTCAGCGCGAACTTTGTCACGCAAGGCAGCTAAAGCCTGGCTTGAACTTGTATCTGCCGCTTTGTCATTGCCGGCGAGGAAGCTGACGGCATTACCTTCGCTTCCAGGAGCGATTTTGGCAAACGCTTTGGCTTGGCGGAGCAGCTTGATGTCTTGTGAATGGATGACGTAGAGCCGTCCATTGTGCAGGCGAACATTCGTGCGTATCTGCCAGGCGAGCAGCGGATGCTGATCTGTCGGGTTATTTCCGATGAGCAGGATTGCCGGTGCAGTCAGCACGTCGCGCATGGTGGCCGTGACATTGCTCTTGCCGGCAACGGCATTGGCGAAGGCCGGATAATCTGCCGTGCGGTGGTGATCAATGTTGTTGGTCTTCAGGGCGATACGCGCGAACTTTTGCAGCAGATAATTTTCTTCGTTGGTGGTGCGGTTGGAGCCGATCACGCCCACGCTGGCGCCGCCGTGCTGCTCCACGGCTTCGCGCAACTTTGCGCCTGCGAACTCCAGGGCGTCTTCCCACGACGCTGGGACCAGGCGGCCGTCTTTGCGGATGAGGGGTTGGCTCAGGCGGTCTTCATGGTTGGCAAAGTCGAAGGCGTAGCGGCCCTTAATGCAAAGAAAGTCTCCGTTGATGCCGCTCTTGTCGCGGTTGTCGCCGCGGACAATCTGCATCCCGGTATCGGCGCGGCGGACGCCAAGTGTAGTCTTGCACCCGTCACCGCAATGGGTGCAGGTTGTGCCTACATGGTTCATCTCCCACGGACGCGTCTTGTACCGGTATGCGCCTGAAGTGAGAGCACCGACAGGACAGATATCTATGCACATGCCGCACTCTTCGCACTCCAGATGGTCTCCCTTGTTAGGGGCGATCACTGAGCTGGCCGCGCGGTTCTGGATGCCCAGCGCCGCCACGTCCATGCCTTCGTTGCACACGCGCACGCAGCGATAACATAAGATGCAGCGCGGACGGTCGAAAAACACCACCGGCGACCACTGCTGCTCCTCCTTGTGCATCTTGGCTTCCATGAACTTCGACTCGGCCGCGCCGTACTTGAAGGTCATGTCCTGCAGCTCGCACTCGCCGCCGGCATCGCATACCGGACAATCGAGCGGATGGTTGCCCAGCAGCAGCTCAATCGTGGCCTTGCGCGCCTGCTTGACCTCGTCGCTCTCGGTGGTGACCGCCATACCCTCCGTAATAGGGACCGTGCAGGCGGTTTGTAACTTGGGCATCTTCTCGATGCGCACCACGCACATGCGGCATGCGGCCTGCAGCGACAGGCCGGGGTAGTAGCAAAACGAAGGGACTTCAATGCCCGCGCTCTTGCAGGCTTCAATCAGCAGCGTGCCCGCAGGCGCGGTGATCTTTTTTCCGTCAACGGTAATAGTTACGTCAGGCATGATTTAAATTTTGTAATTGAGTAACTGCGTAATTGCGTCTTCGCATGACCGCTTTTCATTACCAAATTACCCGATTACCCAATTCCTCAATTCTTCAATGGCTCAACACCGGCAACTGGGTTACAGCTCCCTCCGGTTCAAACGGACACGGCTTACCTTCCAGGTGGTCCTCAAATTCCTTGCGCCACTTATCCACGATGGAGATGGTTGGAATGGCCGCCGCATCGCCGAGTGGACAGAAAGTTCGTCCGAGCATGTTCTGCGCCAGATACTTGATATTGTCGATGTCCTTCTTTAACCCGCCGCCGGAGTGGAAGCGAACCAGCGTCTTCTCCAGCCAGTCTGTACCCTCACGGCAGGGGATACACCATCCGCAGCTCTCATGGCGATAAAACTTCATGATGCGCAAAGCAAACTTGACCATGCATGTGGTGTCGTCAAGAATCACCACGCCACCCGAGCCCAGGAATTCGCCGCGCTTGGCAAAGGTGTCGAAATCCATGTTCAACTGCTCGGCCTCTTCCGCAGTAAGCACAAAGGTGGAAGACCCGCCAGGGACAACGGCCTTTAGCTTCTTTTTCTCAGCGATGCCGCCGCCCACGTCATAAATCATTTTCTTGAGCGGATATCCCAGGGGCAGTTCGTAAACGCCGGGCTTGTTGATGTGTCCACTCAGGCAGAACAGGCGGGTGCCGCCGTTCTTAGGCGTGCCCAGGTCGGCAAATTTTTGTCCGCCCATAAGGATGATGTGCGGCACCGAGGCCAGCGTCTCAACGTTGTTGATGACGGTTGGGCCACCCCACAAACCGACCACAGCAGGGAAGGGAGGACGAATACGCGGAATGCCGCGCTTGCCTTCCAGCGATTCCATCAGCGCCGATTCTTCGCCTACTTCATAGGCGCCGGCGCCGGTGTGCCAGTAAACGTTAAACTCGCGTCCGCTGCCGAAGATATTTTTGCCCAGAAAGCCGCGAGCGTAGGCATCGGCGAGGGCCTTGCGCATGATGTCCACAAGATAGCGGTACTCGCCCCGTATATAGACATAGCCGGTCTGCGCTCCCACCGCCAGGCCCGCGATCATTACACCCTCGATCACCGCATGTGGATCATGTTCCAGGATCAGCCGGTCTTTGCAGGTGCCGGGCTCGCTCTCGTCGCCATTCACCAGCACATACTTGGGCTTGCTCGACTCTTTAGGCACGAACGACCATTTCATGCCAGTAGGGAAGCCCGCTCCGCCGCGCCCGCGCAAGTTCGAGGTCTTGACCTCGTTGATAATATCGTCGGGTTTCAGCTGGAGAGCTTTCTGTACGGCCTTGTAGCCGTCGAGTTCCAGATAACGGTCAATGCTGGTGGCGCCTTTGCCGAAGCGGCTCGAGACCACTCTGATTTCATCGGGATGTGATACTAAGTCAGCCATTTTAATATTGGATCATTGAGTGATTGGGTCATCGAGTCATTGGTTTTTCAATGATTCAATGGTCAATGACTCAATCAGCTATTGCTTCGACTTCTTTTTATAATCTTCCAGAACTTTATCCAATTTTTCCGGCGTCAGGTTCTCGTGAAAATCGTAATTCACCTGGATTGCCGGGGCCCAGGAGCACGCCCCAATGCACTCAACTTCTTCCAGTGAGAACATCCCGTCAGCCGTCTTTTGCTTATGTCCGATGCCCAGCTTTTCCCGGCAATGATCGAAAACTTCCTCTCCGCCGCGCAACATGCAACTGATGTTGGTGCATACCTGTACGTGATATTTACCCAGCGGCTTGGTGCGCAGCAGCGAATAGTAGCTGATGACATTGCGCACTTCCAGCTCCGTCAAGCCAGTCTTTTTTGCCAGATAAGCGATGGCTTCGTCGGTGAGATATCCAAGCTCATCTTGGGTATAGAGCAACATGGGAACGAGGAAGGAGCGCCGCGTCGGGTACTCCTTGATCTTCTCGTCGAAGAATTTGTCGAGTTTTTCGGACACAATCATTTATCTGTCAATCTCGCCCAGCACAATATCAATGCTTCCGATCGCAGCAACCACGTCGGCAATCAGCCGTCCTTCGCACATCTTGTTCAACGCCTGCAAATTGGCATAGGAAGGCGAGCGCATGTGCACACGGTAGGGCTTGGCAGTGCCATCGCTCATGATGTAGTAGCCCATTTCGCCGCGCGGCGATTCTATTGCCTGGTAAACTTCGCCGGCTGGTACGGTGAAGCCTTCGGTCACAATTTTGAAGTGATAAATGAGGGCTTCCATCTGCGTCTTCATTTTTTCGCGGTCTGGAAGCACAACTTTCGGCGCTTCGGCTTTTACCCGGCCTTCGGGCATTCCCTCCAGAGCCTGTTTCACAATCCCAATGGATTCACGCAGCTCCCGCACGCGGCATACATAGCGGGCCCATACATCTCCATCTTGTGAGACCGGGACTTTGAACTTGAAGTTCTCGTAACCGGTATAGGGCATATCGCGGCGCAGGTCCCAATCAACTCCGCTGGCGCGCAGCGCGGGCCCGGTAACTCCCAGCGAAACCGCGTCTTCCGCGGAAAGATGGGCAACGCCTTTCAGGCGTTCAATCCAGATGCGGTTGCCGGTCAGCAATCCCTCATATTCATCCACCCGCGAAGGGAAGACGTCGGCGAACCTTTTTACTCTTTCGAAAAATCCCAGCGGCGCATCCAGGGCCAGACCCCCCACACGGAAGTACGAGGTCATCATGCGCTGTCCGCTGACCATCTCAAAGATGCGCAGGATATCTTCGCGCTCGCGGAAACAATAAAGAAATACCGTCATCGCGCCGATATCGAGCGCGTGGGTTCCCAGCCAGACCAGATGCGAAGCAATACGCGTCAGCTCGTTCAGCAGCACGCGCATCCATTGCGCCCGTGGCGGAATCTCCATCCCTAAAAGCTTCTCTACCGCCAGCACATAGCAGAGATTGTTGGTCATGGGGCAGAGATAATCAATGCGATCGGTGAGCACGACCACCTGCTGGTAAAACTTGGCTTCGCAGGTTTTCTCGATGCCGGTGTGCAGGTATCCGATGTCAGGCGCCATGCGCACCACGCTTTCGCCGTCAATTTCAAGCAGCAAACGCAGCACACCATGGGTCGAAGGATGCTGCGGCCCCATGTTGAGGACCATCGTGCTTTCGGTGACATCAAGCTGGGCGATTCCGGGCAGTGCCATTAGCGGTAGCCCTCCACAGGATAATCTTTGCGCAGCGGATGGCCTTCCCAATCATCGGGCATCAGAATACGGCGAAGATTAGGGTGGTTGAGGAAGCGTATTCCGAAGAGATCAAAAATTTCGCGTTCAAAGAAATTAGCCGCCGGCCACACTGAAGTGATCGATTCCAGGCTGGGATCGTTGCCGGCCAGCTTGACCTTCACACGCAGGCGTTCTTTGCGCGTATGTGAAAGCAGGTGATAGCACATCTCAAAACGCGGTTCGCTGGGGTGCAAGTCCACGCAGGTGATGTCAGAAAGAAAATTGAAGCTGGTGGCCGCATCGGTCCGCAGCAACTCGCAAGCTTCACGAATGAAAATCCGATCCAGGTAGACGGAAAGTTCATTGCGGTCGAATTTCGCTCCCTGTACGGCGCTGCTCTTCCATGCCGTCAGGCGGGCCAGCGCCGGCCGGTCTTTGAGCTGAGCAAGGTCGGTGATTGCCGGAGAGAGTGGCATTAGGATTCTTCCCCTTCAGGTTTGTTCCAATCCAGCACACCCTTCTTCCATATATAAAAGAAGCCGACCAGCACGATGCCGATGTATACCAACATCTCTACGAAGCCAAAATATTTGCTCCCGTACTTGGCTGCGTTGCTCAAATCGCGGTAGATGACTGCCCAAGGATAAAGGAAGATTGCTTCTACATCGAACAAAATAAACAGCATACCTACCAGGTAAAACCTGACGGTAAAACGCTGGCGGGCGTCGCCTGTGGGCCGTATGCCGCACTCATAAGGGGTCATTTTTGCCCGGGTGGGGCGTCGCTTCCCGAGCAGGGCCGAGAGAGCCACCATGCCTCCCGCAATCCCCAAAGCGAAGAGTATATGGATAAGCAACGGCAAATAACGGGCGAAATAGTTGTCGGGCATAGAAGAGCTGTATATACTGAGCGCCACAAACATGTAGCAAACTTTTGAGTTTAGTTTTTTGCGTTGGAGGGTGTCAAGTTTTTGCGGTGCACCATTCCAAGGCAGGTTAAAATGAGATCAAAGTTGGCTGCAGGCAAAGGAACTCTCCTTGGGGTCTTTGAAGCTTTCTAGTGCTAGGGGTGAGCTTTTGGTGAGCGCTGTCGTGCGCGAAGCAAAAGCGAGGGCGTAGCAGCCTGTTTTTGGCTGCGGAGCCCTTGGATTGCGGGTGAGCTTTTGGTGAGCGCTGTCGTGCGCGAAGCAAAAGCGAGGGCGTAGCAGCCTGTTTTTGGCTGCGGAGCCCTTAGATTAAAGAGAAGGACATGATTTTCGGATTTAACACGGATATTAAGCACGAAGATGTGGTCTACCACATTCAAAGCGAAGCACGGCAGGCTGACTTGCTGCTGCAAACCCAGGTTTTCGTTCGCGGACGCTGCATCGGCAAGCACGCCACATCGTATGCGGACCGGATGGTTAAGCCTGATTTTTCTGACGAGCAGATGCATGAGTTGCTCAAGATTCAGCACAAGAATGTGATTGATACTATCCGTGCGGGCAACATTGCAACCCTGTTTGCGCCTACTCAGATGTTGCCGCGCGAAGGAGCAGAAATTCAGGATGCCAGCCAGCATGGCGACGGGCTCTCCCTGCATTGGTTGAACGCTGATGCAATCCACCAGGACAATTCAATTTTGATGAAATTCAAAGTTACCCACCAGGGCCAGCCTGTGGCGGGGGCGCAGATTACCTCGCGTCTGCATGTCGCCAGCGATGCTCCCATCTACCTGGAAACCAAAAGTGACGATCAGGGCCTGGCTGAAATGAAGATTTTTCTCGATGAATCCGCCTTGGTTGAAGCCGCCGTGCTTGTGCAGGCTACATACGGGGAGCGCCACTCTACCCGCAAGTTC
This sequence comes from Terriglobales bacterium, assembly GCA_035651775.1. GTDB lineage: Bacteria > Acidobacteriota > Terriglobia > Terriglobales > Acidobacteriaceae > QIAW01. The sequence continues at coordinate 4,242 of DASREY010000198.1, read as the reverse complement.
CGCCTTAAGAAGCAGACGACCCCGGTTCCACAACACTCAATCTAGGATTTACGATTTACGAAGTACGAATTGCCGCCACCCACGAAATGGACAATTTCCAGGCGGTCGCCATCTCTCAAAACCGTTGATTCCCACTGGCCGCGCCGCACGATCTCACGGTTTAGCTCCACCGCCACGCGGTCGCCTTTCATTCCGAGTTTTTCGAGAACAAGTGTGGAAAGAGTCATAGATAACTCAGGGAATTCGTGGGGCTCACCATTGATGGTCAGGTTCATTAGGAAGATACCGGCCTGAACAAATCGTAAATCGTACTTCGTAAATCGTAAATCCCCTGTTCTGCCCTGATAGCAAGAAATGTACTTGGAACCAAATATTACTTGACTATCAACATTCTCGCTCTAAAATGTTTTAAACATTTTTAAGATTTCATGTTTTAAGCATGAAATTTAGAAATGGTTTTTCGGAGAAAGCCGGAGCGGCAAAGTTAAATGCAGGAGTTCACCTCCCATGACGTGGTTGCGCTGACCGGGATATCCCCGCGGCAGTTGCAGTGGTGGGATGAGCAGGGTATCGTCTCTCCCGCGCGCCAGGGGCGTTGCCGGCTCTATTCGCTCGCCGATCTTACGGAAATCTCCGTAATTTGCGAACTGCGCCGCAAGGGGTTCTCGTTGCAACGGGTGCGCAAGGTGCTGCGCTGGGTGCAGCGTGAATTAGGCAAGCGCCTGGTAGAAACTCTCAGCCATAACGCTGACGTGCATCTGCTGACCGATGGCCAGCGCATTTACCTGGAGACATCCACACGGCAGGTGATCGACGTTCTGAAGAATGCGCGGCAGCCGCTGCTGACCATCTGCCTCTCCGATACATTGCGCCAGGTCCGCGCTGATATACGAAGTAAGGAGTTTCACGATAAGAAGTCTGTTCGCTCTGCAATCTGGGTTCGTTCACGGCGCAAGGATTCGGCGTGAACGGTAGGCAGTTCACCGTAAGAGAGCTGTTTTCTGCAGTGCTGGAGGTGGTGAATGGTGCATGAATTGAATTTTCTGAATGAGTGGATCCCTGAACAAATGCAACCAGGTACTCTCTTCGTGCTGGAAAATGCCGGTGATATGGGGGAAGGAGACGACCCTTACTGGGCTGTATTAGCCTGTCCTGAGTGCGGCACGCTCGGATTGGTGACCCGCAAGCAGCTTGCCGGGCTCGTGGCGGTGATTTGCGGCTCCAATTCCTGTTCTGCCCAATATTACATTCACGAAAGCGATATTGTGGTCCGCAAGGCGAGCTGAATCAGCGCTTACCCGGGCGCCCGGAAGTAGCGTCTTTGCTTTCGCGCACGGGAATAGGTATCTGCTCCACGATGCGGATGCCGTAACCCTCCAGCGCCGCAACACGGCGAGGATGGTTGGTGAGTAAGCGGATCTCTTTGATCCCGAGGTCTGAGAGAATTTGTGCGCCGATTCCGATTTCGCGTTGGGTCTTGCGCTGATGGTCAGGCAGCGATGGCTCGCGGGACTCGCGATGAAATGTCAGCGTAGGCTTGTCCCCCACCTTTTCGATGGAAAATCCCTTGGAAGTCTGATGAAGGTAAATCAGGGCGCCACGGTCTTGCTCTGCGATCATGCGCAGTGAGTGTGCGATGGTAGCCTGGCAGGTACACCAGGTTGCGCCGAACACATCGCCGACCAGGCAGTGGGAATGCATGCGCACCAGGACGGGATGCGATCCGAATTTCTCTGGATCCCCGCGCATCAGGGCAACATGAGATTGGTGATCCAGTTCGCTCTCGTAGGCAATCATGCGAAACTCGCCATAGGGAGTGGGCAGCAGGGCCTCACCCACGCGATGGACATAACGCTCATTCTTAATGCGGTAACGGATCAGCTCCGCAACCGTCAGCATCTTCAAATCATGCTTCTGGCAGAACTCGATCAGGTGCGGCACGCGCGCCATGCTGCCATCTTCGTTCATGATCTCGCAGATCACCCCGGCTGGCACTAAACCCGCAAGGCGTGCCAGGTCTACGGAAGCCTCGGTTTGGCCGGCCCGCACCAGCACTCCACCCTTGCGGGCGCACAGGGGAAAGATGTGTCCGGGGCGCACCAAATCGCTGGGACGAGACTGCGGATCAACCGCCACCTGGATGGTCCGGGCCCGGTCATGAGCCGAGATTCCGGTGGTTACGCCTTCCCTGGCCTCGATGCTCTCACAAAACGCCGTGCCATAAGGTGAGTCATTGACGACCGTCATCGGACCGATGCGCAGATAATCGAGTCGTTCTTCGGTGAGCGCCAGGCAGATGAGCCCACGGCCGTATTTAGCCATGAAATTGATGGCTTCAGGCGTGACTTTTTCTGCCGCCAAGGTGAGGTCGCCTTCGTTTTCGCGGTCTTCGTCGTCCACCACAACCACCATGCGGCCAGCGCGGATTTCTTCGATCGCCGCTTCCACGGTTGTAAATGGCGCCTGTAGATTCATGAGGAAAATTGTAGCAGGGTACAAGGTTGAAAGGAGTAGCTCCTGCATTTAGTCAATAGTCCAGGGGAACACCTGGCAGAACAAAATATGAATCTACGCGCTGATCATTCGGCGCTCTGCTATTGTTCAAGAGAAGCAATGATCAAACAGATTCATGTATCGGGATATCGGTCGGTTCGAGAGCTTACACTCGATCTTCAGCGGATTAATGTACTAACAGGTCCGAACGGCTGTGGAAAGTCGAACCTTTACAACTCTCTGGTGCTGATAGCGCGAGCGGCCCAGGGACAGTTTGCGCGGGCAATCGCCGAAGAAGGCGGTACGCCGAGCGTATTCTGGGCTGGAGGCGAGCGCATTCGATATCAACGAAAGAAGCCGCCGAAACGAATAGTTCTCGGTTTCGAAGCAGAAGATTTTGCGTACGAGTTACAGGCTGGATTGCCGTCCCCGAATGAGCACGCGCTGGGGACCATGTTCACCCTCGATCCTCGTGTAAAGGAGGAATACATTTGGCCGGCTGGGACCAAACGCCGGCCGCTCATGCTGAAACGGGATGAGCCTTCAGCCTGGTTGCGAAATGCGGAAGGCAGCATGGTCAGCTTCCCCTTCAAGATACTAAAGCAAGAGTCTGTGCTCTCCCAGATCATCGATCCGCATCTTTATCCGGAGATATCCGCATTGCGCAACGAGATCCTGGGCTGGCGCTTCTATCATCATTTTCGTACGGATCCGGAGTCCCATCTCCGGCAGCCACAAATCGGCGTACAAACGACGGTGCTGAGTCATGACGGTTCTGACTCGCGGCCGCTCTCCAGACGGTCCTTGAAATTGGCGATGACGCTGCTCTCCGGGAAACGATTGCAGAAGCGCTGGGCGGTGCAGCACTTCATATCGAATCTGTAGATACGCTGTTCAGCATAAGGCTGCAGGTGCCCGGGCTGTTGCGGCCGCTTGACGCGCGCGAACTTTCAGATGGACAGCTACGATTCCTGTGCCTATGTGCGGCCCTTCTCAGCCCGCGACCACCATCGCTGATGGCCCTCAACGAACCTGAGACCAGTTTGCATCCCGATCTCATCGATGCGCTCGCCCGGCTCATTGTGCGTGCTTCCAAGGATACTCAGCTCTGGATTACAACCCATTCCGGGCCGCTGGCTGATCGTATTGAGCAACATTCCGGGCTTTCACGTGTCCGGCTTTGCATGGCAAACGGCGAGACCCTGATCGCCTGATTCAGTGCAACAATAAAGCAAAACTCTAATTGCATTTTGGCGCTTGCGATGAAGGCTTCAGGTTGTAGGGGTAGCCACCGGTGTGTCCAGCACCTCGCGTACCTTGCCCAGCAGTTCGGATTGGCCATATGGTTTCTGCAGAAACGGAAGGTTGTGCTTGAGCACATCTTCCCGCAAAGCGGGGTTATCCGTGTAGCCGGAAGTATAGATGAGGCGCACTCCGGGGCGCAGCCGTTGCAGACGTTTGGCCAACTCCGGCCCGCTAACTTCAGGCATGACGACATCTGTGAGCACCAGGTCAATGTGGTCTTTGTGTTCGCGGCAGATGCGCTCAGCCTCGCCGGCGTGCGCCGCTTTGAGCACGGTGTAGCCCTGAGCTTGCAGCATTGCGCTCGTCATCTCGCGCAATGCTGCGTGATCTTCAACCAGCAGGACGGTTTCTTTCCCTCGCAGCTCTCGCGGGGGTTTGGGTTCGTTCACAGCGACAGGTTCGGCTTCAAAGCTTCGCGGCAAGTAGACCTGAAATATTGTTCCC
>DASREY010000197.1:0-19470 GCA_035651775.1 Terriglobales bacterium | reverse complement strand
CGGAATTCGCCTTCGCTGCGTTCATAAAGGATCTCAACCAGCTTGCGCATGATGTCTTCGCGCTTGATCTTCTGTCCTTTTTCGAGGAACAGCAGCATGCCGTAGTAAGCCTCGGGCGAGCCCAGTCCGTAGATGCAGCTTACGGATGCAACGATGATGCAATCACGCCGCTCAAAAAGGGAACGCGTAGACGAAAGCCGGAGCTTGTCGAGCTCGTCGTTGATGGTCGCTTCTTTTTCGATATAAACATCGCCGGCCGGAATATAGGCTTCAGGCTGGTAGTAGTCGTAATAAGAAACAAAATATTCCACGGCATTCTGCGGGAAGAAGTTCTTGAATTCGTGATAAAGCTGCGCCGCCAGCGTCTTGTTATGGGCCAGCACCACCGCCGGCCGCTGCGCCTGCTCGATGATCTTGGCCATGGTGTAGGTCTTGCCCGAGCCGGTCACTCCCAGCAGCACCTGGTGCTTTTCCGCATCGAAGATGCCGCGGGTGAGCTGCTCGATGGCGTTTCCCTGGTCGCCCTGGGGTTTGTAGTCGCTGTGAAGTTTGAAGTCCATGAGATTGGCCTGGCGCTCCCTGGGTGCAATTTCGAGCCGGGAGAATCTTTTTATTATATCGAGAATAGAACAACCGCGGAGGCGCGGAGACGCGGAGGAACAACAATAATTTCACCACGGAGGCACGGAGACACGGAGTAAAGCATGCTCAGTTTCAATTGTTCCGATAATCAACTGAAAGTGAGTTTCCAAAGCCGTTCGTCGCGAAATGTTATTTTTTGGCTTTCTCCGTGTCTCCGTGGTGAAAATCTCTCTGGGTTGCAAGACTGAGAACCGAGAACTGAGAACCGAGAACTAACAACAAAGCAACGCTTTTGCGACTCTACAGTAAAGCTCCACCGCATCCAGCAGGTCCTGTTTGGCGACGAACTCGCGCTCGGTGTGGGCTACGTGGATCGAGCCCGGCCCCAGCAGGACGGGCTCGCCCCAGTTGGTAAGGGCAGGGATGTCGGTGGTGAAAGCTGCGGTCATGGTGGGGATGCCATCCACAGTTCGCAGTTTCAAAAAAGGAATCTCTAAGGGGAATTCCACATGCGCCTGGTCGCCCACGGCGGCGACAATCTGCTTCTTCAAATCGTCGGCTGGTCCAATCAGGCGGATCAGCAACTGTGCGCGGGCGCTATCGGCAATTACGTTGGGGGCATGGCCTCCTTCGATGACGCCAATGTTCATGGTGCAGGGGCCGACTTCAGGATCTTCCGGCAGCCGCACGCGGCGCAGGCGCTCCAGCGCGGTCAGCAGCTTTTCAATGGCGGAGTCTCCCAGGTGCGGATAGGCCGAGTGCGCCAGCTTTCCCTTCGCGGTCACCTCAACGCGCAGCCCGCCCTTGGAGGCGATGGCAATCCTGTTGTCTGTAGGTTCGCCGTTGATGAGGAACTTGCAGCTTCCGCCGTGCAGTTCATGGGCTTTTGCGTTGGCCACGAAAGCGCCCACACTGCTGCGTTCTTCTCCAATGACAAAGAGCAGCCCGATGGGAAGATTTTCCGTGCGCAGGCGCTCGGCCGCGCCGATCTGGGCGGCGATGATTCCCTTGGCATCGCAGGAGCCGCGTCCGTAGATGTTGTGCTCGTCTTCCGAGGAGGGCAGCCAGGGCGGCACGACATCCATATGCGTGGAGAACACCAGCGCGGGTTTGGGGCTTCCGCTGGGAACGGCGAAGATGTTGAAGCGATCGTCTTCCACCGGCACTCTTTGGGTGTCATAGTCGAGCAGGTTCAAGCTGCGGTCCAGCAATTCGCCGACAGCGGCTTCGTTGCCGGTGATGGATTCAATATCCACCAGTTGACGGGTTAGCGCGAACAGGTCCACGCTAAAGAGGATAAACTGAAGGTCCTAATAATGAAACTGACTCGCAGCCCGGGCGTCACATATCTCTGGATGGCTCTTGCCATCACGATTGTGGCCGCATTGTTCTCGCGCTGGGAGTGGTTCAACAGCCACGGGCATCAACGCCTATGGTGGGAGCTGCTGATTGCCTTTCTGTTGGCGGATTATCTGTTCCTCATCACTCCTATTCGAGACAGCAAGTCCATTCGCCGGCTGAGCACGATTGGCAAAGTCTGGGCGGCGCTGGCCTGGATTTGCTGCGTCGTATACCTGGTCGTAATAGCGCGTGAGATCAAGCCGGTGCGCTCCAATCAGGGCATGATTATCAAACTGGGTTCGCTGGGATTGCTGCTGCTGGTCATATTAGTTTTCTCCGTCTACCGACTGAGTCATGAATGGATGCGCGAATCGCTGCGTTCCGTCGTTGCCCGCGCGGGCGGCGGTTTTTTGGTACGCTTTGTTGCCAATCCGTCGGGCGATCCGGAGCTTGTAGAAGGTTTGCAGACCATTCCCGGCGCGCAGCGTTTGCAGGCGGCCAATGAATGGAGCGTCCCCGCCGATCCCATATCTGCCGCCGCTCTTCTGCAATTTGCCAAGAAACATGATTTTGATTTCGTTCCCCACAAGACCAACCTGAAGGAAGAGCTGATCCGTGGCCGGTGAGATCAAGAGCCTTTTTCTTCCTGGACCGTCGGGCAAGCTGGAAGCATTGCTGAACACCGGCTCGGCGCAGGCGACGCACGCAGCTTTGGTGGCGCATCCCCATCCGCTATACGGCGGCACGATGCACAACAAAGTCGTGTTCAGCGCCATGAAGGCGCTCAACAATTTGGGCTTCCCGGCTTTACGCTTCAACTTTCGCGGCGCCGGCTTGAGCGAAGGAACCCACGATCAGGGGCGCGGCGAAGTGGAAGATGTCCGTGCCGCCCTGGACTGGCTGGAGCGCGAATTTCATCTGCCAATAATTTTTGCGGGATTCTCGTTTGGCGCGGCCACCGGCTTGCGTATCTGTTGTCCGGATAAGCGAGTCGCTGGCGTCATCTCCCTGGGAACCCCGGTCGAGGCGGAAGGGCGGTTCTATACCTACAGCTTCCTGCGAGAATGCAGAAAACCCAAACTCTTTGTCAGCGGCGGGCATGACGAATACGGTCCCTTGCCGGAATTGCAAAAGGTAATTGACTCGGTGCCCGAGCCGAAACAATTTGTTATTGTCGAAGGAGTCGGGCACTTCTTTGAAGGCAAGCTCGACCAGGTGCGCAGTTTGATTGAGCAATGGGTCAAGAGCGAACTCCAGCCGCAAACGAAGCCCTAAATAAAAAGCAAACAGTTTTTTCAGGCATCCGTGCAGTAGAATTCTGAGGATGTTAACCGGCGCAGCTTTGGGCTTTCGCGCGCACTCGGGATGGGCAGCCGTGGTGGCGCTTGCCGGTCTGGCAGGTTCACCGGCTGTGGTTGAGCGTACGCGCATTGAACTTGCCGATCCAAAGAACCCACACGCCAGGCAGCCCTACCACGCTGCCGCAGAATTGGAATTGAAGCAAGCCGAAAAACTCATCGCGCAATGCGTTAAAGAAACGAAGCAAATGGCACGGCAAGGTCTGCGCGTCCTCATCAAAGACCTCAAGAAAAAAGGATACGAAGTGAACGGCTGCGGCGTTCTTCAGGGGTCGGGCCGCGCATTGCCGGCGCTGGAAAAAATTCTCGCCTCTCACCCGCTTCTGCATACCGCCGAAGGCATATTTTTTCGCGATGTGCTCACGCATGCAGGCGAGCGCTGCAAGCTTTCAGTAGCGGCTGTGCGCGAGCGCGAACTGTTTGTGCAAGGCACAGCCAGATTGCGCATCTCCGCCGATGAGCTGCAGCGGCGGCTTACGGAAATGGGAAAGCCCTTCGGTCCACCCTGGGGTCAGGACGAAAAATTCGCAGCTCTGGCAGCCTGGCTTGCTCTCGCAGGCATGTCTTAAAGGCGGGAACTCTGGAGAGGGTCCAGGTGTCAAATTCTCAGGAGATGACACATGGCCTTCAGTCCCGGCGGGAAGAGCACCGCCGAAATCAATGTGACGCCCCTGATTGATGTTCTTCTGGTGTTGCTGGTTACGTTCCTGCTGATCACGCCGTTAACACCCAAAGGCGAACAGGCGCGCATTCCGCAGGATTCCAAGCAACGGCCTGCCGATCCTGAGAGCATCGTCGTTCTTCAACTCACGACAACCGCGAATGCGGACGTAGTCCAGCTCGCCGTCAACCAGCAGAAATTGGAGTGGAGCGCCCTGGAAGATACATTGCGGCAAATCTTCAAGACGCGCGGCGATAAAACACTCTTTCTGACGGGTGACCGCGACATTGATTTTAGCTACATCGCTAAAGCAATCGATACGGCCCACGCTGCCGGAGTGGACAATGTTGGCCTGATGAAGTCGCATGAAGATTGAATGAACTAATCCGGGTGCTCGCATATCCGGACAGTTCGGCATGGGTCTTGCAATAGAATCAATGCTGTCATGCCCCAGGCTGCTCACGACAGTGACATGCGCGAAATCGCGCGCCAGATATTTCTTTCATCGCTGGCCGAAGCCGGCGTGGAAAAATCATTTGAAAAGCATGTGGAAGTGAGCCGCCGGTTACTACGCGTGGGTGAAGACCTCTATGATCTGAATTCATTTTCGCGGATCTTTGCCGTGGCCATGGGAAAGGCGGCATATCCCATGGCGCAAGCGCTTAAACGGCAGCTTGGCATGATGGTCAGCGGAATTCTAGTCGCGCCCCAGGCTCCCTCCTCGGAGCCGCCGCCCATGCTCGAAGGCTTCCGGCACTTCGCCGGCGGGCATCCACTGCCCAATGCTGAGTCGGTGCGGGCTGCGAACGCCATTCTAGGCTCGTTGCGCTCTCTTTCGGCCCCGGCACTGGTGGTTTACCTGATTAGCGGTGGTGCCTCCAGCATGGTGGAAAAGCCCGTGGATGACGAGATCACGCTTGACGATCTCATCGCAACCTACCGCGCACTGGTGAACTGCGGAGCGCCCATTGCGGAAATCAATACAATTCGCAAGCACCTGTCCGCGGTGAAGGGAGGCCGCCTTGCGCTCGCCGCCAATTCTTCCTCTGGTGTAGAAAACGTGCAGCAGGTTTCGATTCTGGTATCTGATGTTCCCGAATCGGCACTGGACGCGCTGGCCTCCGGGCCCACCATGCCCGACCCTACCACGACGGCGCAATGTTACGAGATCGCGCAACAGCGCCGGTTGCTCGAGATCTTTCCCGAATCGGTGCGCGAACTTTTTGAAAAGAAATTGCTGGAAGAGACTCCGAAATACGACGACGGAGTTTTTCATCGCTCACGCTGGTGGCCCATTCTCTCCAGCGCGGCTTTGCAGAAGGCAGCCGCCGCTCAGGCAGCGCTGGCGGGTTTTGCCGTAGAAATTGATAACACATGCGACGACTGGAAGTATGACAAAGCGGCGGACTATCTGCTCGCTCGTTTGCGAAAGTTGCGCCAGGGCGCAAGTAAAGTATGCGTGATTTCAGGTGGGGAGGTCACAGTGCGCGTGCCCCAGAACCCCGGCGGTATTGGCGGACGCAACCAGCAGTTTGCCCTGTATTGCGCGACAAGAATTGCGGGCGAGAACCTGACGGTGCTCAGCGCGGGCAGCGATGGAGTTGACGGCGTCAGCCCGGCGGCGGGCGCGGTTGTGGATGGAACCACAATCGCGCGCGCGCAATCGCGCGGTTTGGCAGCAGAGACGGCGTTGGCCGGTTTTAATGCGTATCCATTTTTTGAAGCGCTGGCCGATGCCGTGGTGACCGGCCCTACGGGGAATAACATCCGCGATCTAAGAATTCTGCTGGGGTACTAAGCTCGGAGTGCTCGACCGGCCCGGTTTCCTGAATTTGATATTCGGCTGATCGGGCAGGCTGAAGATCCGCGTCTTGCCTTCTTCTAATATCAGGACTTTCTCCTGTATTCCGGCTGCTCTTGCTTCGCTTGCCAGAAGCTGAGGCGGCTCTTCAATGGGCTCATGCGACAGGCGGAAGGTTCCGTAGTGCATGGGAATCATCCAGTGAGCATTCAAATCGGTAAATGCCTGCACGGCATCGCCCGGACTGGTATGCACGTTACGGAATGCCGGCGGGGAGTATGCGCCAATAGGCAAGAGGGCGATCTGCGGCTCAAGGCGCCGCCCAATTTCGCGGAAGCCGTTAAAGTAAGCCGTGTCGCCGGCGTGGTAAATCGAGTAGCGGCCATCGCTGATCACATAGCCGCCATAGCCGCGATGATAGTCGCGCAGCATGCGCGCGCCCCAATGCTGGGCCGGGGTGTGAGTCACGGTAAGGTTCGCATCCACGTGGTTTTCCCACCAGCTCAGCTCCGTGATCTCGCGATAGCCCAGGCCGCTAACAACGTCGCCCACATCGTCAGGCACCACGATTGCGGGCACACTCTTAAACCGGCGACGGTTCAGGCGAGCGATGGCGCGCAGCGAAGGACGATGAAGGTGATCGAAGTGCGCGTGCGTTATCAGCACAAGATCAATGCGCGGCAAATCTTTAATGCGTATGCCGGGATGGCGAAGGCGCTTGAGAACAAAGAGCCAGCGGGCAAAGTTAGGATCTACCAGAACGTTTTTTCCGCCGATCTGGATCAGGAAGCCAGAGTGCCCGATAAATGTGATGCCCAGCTCATTGTGCGCAACCGGCAGGGGTTTATGGCTTTGCCCGCTGCGCGGCGTCAGGGCAGAGTGTTTTACAATGCGCCCGAACTGGCGGGCCTTTCTTCTCAGAGTGACATTCAGCATGAATCTATTTATTTAGACGCACAAAAATGATGGAACGATGCAACTTTGAGGTGTATTCATTTGCATGCGTTGGCTTATCTTAATATGAAATCCATTGAAAGCAATGTTGCGTTTTGTAAATTTTTTCTCTTAGTCCGGAGCGGATAGTTACTTAAGTCACTCAATTTTGCAGGACTGCATCTCGCGTTTTTTCCGAGAAGCCGGATGAGAACCAAAAAGGTTGGGTTGATTCTCTCTCGAAGCTCATTTCTAATATCACTTCGGGAAGCGAGGAGCTATGCACGCAGCATTTTTAGGATTAGGAATCATGGGCCGGGCCATGGCCGCAAATCTGGCGAAAGCGGGCCACGAGGTTGCGGTGTGGAACCGGACCGCCGGACGGCCGGTGGAAGGAGCGCGCTCGGCTAGTTCGCCCGCAGATGCGGCCAAAGATGCCGAAGTGGTGTGGATGTGCGTTGCCGATACAGGGGCCGTCGAGCGCCTGCTCTTCGCCTCTGATGGAGTCGAATCGCAGCTTCGCGAGGGCATGGTTGTGGTTGATTCCAGCACCATCGCTCCCGATGCCACCCGGCAATTCGCGGAGCGCGTGCGGCAGCGCGGGGCCGACTATGTGGATGCTCCCATGACCGGCTCGAAGATTGCCGCCGAAGGGGCGCAACTGGTCTTCATGGTGGGCGGCAGGGAAGAGACCTTGGAAAAAATCCAGCCTCTCTTTCAGGCCATGGGCAAGAGTGTAATCCGCATGGGTGAGACCGGCATGGGACAATCCACCAAGATTGCCATGAACCTCATGATTGCGCTGATCTACGAGGGCTTCGCCGAAGCGCTTGTGCTCTCGGGTAAGCTGGGAGTCGATCCGCAGGCGCTGGTTTCCCTCATTCAGGCCACCATGGTGCGCTCGGGAGTGGTGGATTACAAAGCGCCCTTCGTGCTGCGCCGCGACTTCACGCCCAACTTCCCCATGCGCCTTATGTATAAGGACATCCTGCTCATGTTTGAGGCATCTAAACAGGCAAGGGTTAAGATTCCCGCTTTGGAAACAGTAAAGGAGATTTACGAGTTGGCAATCGAGGAAGGACAGCAGGATCTTGACTATGCCGCTACGGTGACCTTGCTGGAAAAATGGGCGGGCTTGCAGCCGGGAGCCGCAAAGGGCGCGGTACGAAAGTAACCAGGGTTGCTACGAAAGCTCGTGGGATTTTCAACTCACTACTCTGCTTTCAGATATACTACGAGATGGTTTCCTAAAGTCTTCATTCCCCCAAGTTCCGAGGTTTCATGACAAGATCAAGGTGGCAGTCCGTAGAGTCTTCAGTAGAATCTTCCGATCGCGATAAATTTAATATTACCCGGGTTGTCTTCTTTGCTGCTTTGCATCTTGGCGTGCTGGCTGTTATCTGGCAGACCACCTGGAAGGCAATCGGCGTGGCCGTGTTGCTGCACGTTATTTGTGGCGGCTTTGGCGTCTGTGTTGGCTATCACCGCCTGCTGACCCACCGCTCCTTTAAGTGTCCTAAGTTTCTGGAATACGCCTTCGCCCTGGCCGGTTCGCTTTCCATGCAGGGAGGCGCGCTGGAATGGGTAGCGCTGCACCGCAAGCACCACCAGCACTCCGATAAAGACGGCGATCCGCACAGCGCAACCGAGGGCTTCTGGTGGAGCCACATGCTATGGGTGCTGCACACGCCAACCAGCCAGAGCTGGCGTGAAATCCGCAGACGCTATACTCCAGACCTCGAAAAACAGTTCTTCTATCGCCTGCTCGAGCGCACCCACTATCTTGGGTCAATTCTGCTCGGCGTTGGCCTCTATTTTCTTGGCGGATGGCCTTTTGTGGTGTGGGGTCTCTGCGTTCGCCTGGTGGCGACCTATCACATTACGTGGTTCGTTAATTCGGCTTCTCACCTGTGGGGCTATCGCAGCTTCGTAAGCGACGATCAATCCACCAATAACTGGTGGGTGGCGCTGCTCAGCTACGGAGAAGGCTGGCACAATAATCATCATGCGTTTCCCACCTCCGCACGACATGGACTACGGCCCTGGGAGATTGATTTCTCCTACTATTTCATCCGCGCCCTGAAGGCCGTGGGCCTTGCCTGGGATCTCTATGTCCCCTCGCCTGAGCGCATGAAAGAAAAACTGGTTCTGAGAGCCGACGAGTTCACTGAAAAAATCTCTGAGACTGCGGAAGAACTGAAAGAAAAGTTTTCAGAGACCGCCGACGAGCTGGCAGTAAAGTTTTCAGAGACAGCCGACGAACTGAAAGAGAAATTGTCGGAAACAGCCGATGAACTGGCGGAAAAACTTTCACCTCCAACCGCGGAAGAGCCAGCGTAAGAAATCGCGCGCTTACATTCCTTTATAAATCCCGCCATCGACCAGGATTGTCTGGCCGGTAATGTAAGAAGCTCGCTCGGAAGCCAGCCACACAATAGCGTCTGCAATTTCTTCCGGCTTGCCCAGCCGGCGCAGCGGGATTTCAGCCGCCCAACGATTCTTGATTTCATCTTCCGGCACGCCCGCCGCTAGTGCGCGGACTTTCATCAACTCAGACAGCCGGTCGGTTTCGGTGTAGCCCGGAGCCACGTTGTTGACCAGGATTCCATCTTTACCGAATTCGCCCGCCAGGCTCTTGACGAGTCCAACCACAGCCGGACGCACGGCGTTGGAAAGCACAAGATCGGGAATGGCCTGGCGGACCGAGGTGGAAGTTATGGTGATGAAGCGGCCCCAACGTTTGCGTTGCATGTGGGGAATGACTTCCCGGGCCAGATGTACGGCGCTCAGGAAGTTGGTGGCAATCGCCTTTTGCCAGTCTTCGAGCGTGATGGAAAGAAAATTCTTTGCCGGTGGCCCGCCCGCGTTGGCTACGCAAATGTCTATACTGCCAAAGCGGCCGGCCACGGCAGCCACAAACTTGCTGACTGCATCGGGGTTTGTAACGTCAACCGCCTGGGCCAAGACCTCAGCTTTATAGCGGCTTTTTATTTCATCGGCTGCGGCTAGCAGCGTCTTTTCTGTACGCGCGCATATGGCGATCTTGGCCCCTTCGGCTGCCAGGGCGGCAGCAGTGGCGCGTCCCATGCCGCTGCTTGAGCCGGTGACTATAGCTACCCGATCTTTCAATCCTGTTTGCATAAATTTATTCCTGTTGCGCGTTAAAGATTTCGTAATGCTTGAAGCATGCCTAGAGCTTTGTCATCCCGACCGGAGCCACGTACTTTGCGCGGAGTGGAGGGATCTGTTTTTTCTCGGGGTTCTCCAGATTCCTCGTCGCTTAACTCTCTTGCCCACTCGTCTTCTGGCCAGGATCAAACACATACACCTTGGCCGGTCCTGCTGCCCTGATGTTGTTCTTCTCGAATGTCTCTTTGATGCGGCGCCGCAACTCACGGCTGACCGCGTACTGGGCAGCGCCGGGCAAGGTTTTGACCTGCATCAGGTAGTCGACTTCGCCGCCGACCACGCGCTCGATGCCCGGCACCTCTGGTTCGGCGACAATCATGCCGGCAAAGTTGGGGTCATTCTTCACTTCGCTTCCCACTTCGCGCAGCAATTGAATGATGCGGTCGCTGTTTTCATTGTAGGCTGCCGCTACGTGCAGCAGCACACGCGCCCAATCGCGGGTCTTATTGGAGACAATCTTGATTTCGCTGTTGGGAACGACGTGCATGGTGCCATCGGCGTCGCGCAGTACTGTCCGGCGCAACGTCATATCTTCGACCACTCCGCTCACGCCGGCCACCTGCACGACATCACCGACGTTGTACTGGTTTTCCACCAGGATAAAAAAGCCGTTGAGCATATCTTTCACCAGCGTTTGTGCGCCAAAGCCGATGGCCAGTCCCGCCACGCCGGCGCTGGCCAGCAGGGGCTTGATATCCATGCAGAAAACCGGGAGGGTCCACATGGCGGCCATGAAGACCACAATGAAAATCCCTATGCTGTTGAGCACGCCTGCTACGGTCCGTAGCTGCAGCGCGCGCCTGCCGGCAATGAGCTCCTGAGATTGGCTTAATTTGACCAGACGCCGGGTGCCAACCTTCAACAGATGGATGAGGACCACTGTGATGACTAAAATCAAGACAACTTCTTCAGCAGCACCCTGCAGCCACGTGAAGTCGTCGAAGTCCGGCTTCTGCATATTGCAATATGCCTGCGGAAATAAGTTGAATGCCCTTACCGCCAGCGTGGCGTGAAGCATTGCGTTCCAGAGGGCGAAGAAGATTACGTACACGATGCGCGAATTATAACAATTGGCACCCTTCGGCGTAGTGAAGCTGTGTAAATGCCGAGATGCCATAATCTCCGGCGCGCGTCTATAATCAATAGGCTCTTTCTTTACATATACGTGAGGTGCACCTTGCTTCGCCCAATGCTTTTTGTGCTTTGGTTATCGCTGCTTCTGAGTTGGCCTGCGCTGGCCCAAAACACGCTCTGTGATGATCAGCAGCAACGCCAGCAGCGGTCTATTTACGATTCGCGCCCGCACGATCCCGAACAGTCTCGGTTTCCAGACGTTCCCGCCGACATGCAACGCAAGCAGGCGAAAGAGATGAACCAGGAACGGCAAGCCACGCTCAAGAAAGATACCGAGAAGCTTTTGCAGATCGCCACGGAGCTCAAACAGCAGGTGGATAAAACCAACGAAAACCAGCTCTCGCTCGAGGTGATCCGTAAAACTGAAGAAGTAGAGAAGCTCGCGAAATCGATCCGTGACAAGATGAAAAATGGCGGATACTGCGATCTGATGGTCCAGCAGTGAAGTTCCAGAAGTGAAAGCTTAAGAATATCTTCACCACCTCAAATCAAACCGTCTCAAAAATGCGGATCAAAGAAGCGTTGCGTTCCTCTTACGGGAAATTCCTGCTCTGTTTCGGAGCTGCCGGAGTGCTCCTGCTGGGCAATTTTGCCCTGCACCGCCGCCAGGACCAGCCTTTGCTTGGTCCCACCGATTACCAGCTTTCAGGATCTTTTGCTCCCGGTGGCGCACCCGCCGGCACCCGATGGCTCCACAAAGAGGATACGCAGCCTTTTCTCGCTTCCCAATCTGAAGATAATCGCCAAAGTGGGAGTTTTGTTTCCCATCCGTTTGCCGCTCCGGCGACGCTTAATTTCTTTGTCTCCGGATATCCCAGTGCGGCGGGAAATCGCCTGTATCTCGAAGCGGTTCCGGAAGCGGACAAGCTGGATATTGGGATCGTAAACGAGCCCGGGCCCGAGTGGCGGCACTACTACTGGAAGCTGCCGAAACAATGGCGAGGACGCACAGTCCGGCTGATTGCGGAAAATCATGCGGCAGCGCCACCTGGTTGGTTGGGCTTGACTCTTCCTCATGGCGGTACGGCTGCTGACGAACTTAAGACGTCTTTGTCGCGAGTTGTCTTCATGGTTTCCAGCATTTTTCTCGAGGCCGCCCTCTTGTTGCTTCCGGGGATTGCCCTGGCTTGGCTGCTCAACCTCAAATACAAGCTCGATGAGCTTCGGTTCGTGTCTGTGGCATTTCTCGGCAGTGCGACCGCTGGCTATTTTGTGTTTTGGATCTATCTGCTGAATGCCAGGGCGGGAAAAGATACAGCGAAAGCTTTGGTGCTTGCATCTCTGGCAACCGTCGCTTATGCATTGTTGAGGCGTCGCGCGAACACGCAGCTATTCAAGGAAGTCGCCATTTGCGCCCTTCTGATGGTCATTTTGACCGCCTTCTATACCGGTCTTGGCTTTCTCTATGAGCACTCGGTAGATCCCGGTGTGCAGGTGGAGGAACGCTTTGTTGACCCTCTGCCGATTGACAACATGCTGCCTTATTTCTTTGCCGATAAACTTTACCACTCCCAGCCAGTCCGGCCGTTCCTGACGATTGGCTGGAAGAGCAGCGATCGGCCTCCATTACAGACGGGGATTACTTTGCTCCAGTTCCCGTTTTGGCAAACCAACAGCCGCGAACTCAGCTATCAGATTCTGGGGACCTTGTTGCAATCCATGTGGCTGGTTGCAGTGTGGCTTCTTCTGCGTATGCTTTCCATTGACAGGCGCGCAATCGTGATTGTGTGCGCTTTCTGCATTTTTTCCAGATTCTTCCTGATCAACACTTTCTTTATCTGGCCCAAACTGCTCAGCGCTTCTTTCTTTATTTTTGCGTTATTGGCTCTCCGCTATCCTTTGGGCAAGGTCAATCGCTGTGCTCCTTTCGATGCCGCTATCGCGGGAGCTGCGGTTGCTTTAGCCATGCTCAGCCACGGTGGAGTTGCTTTTAGCGTCATCGCGCTTGCAATTGTTCTACTCCTGGGTAGGAAGCTGTCTTCGCCCAGTTCTGTTGCCGCTGGAATTGCAGTGGTGCTGTTGTTCCTGCTGCCCTGGACGATGTATCAGAAATATTACGATCCACCCGGCAACAGGCTTCTGAAATGGCATCTTGCCGGAGACGAGAACCTGGATTCGCTGACCTTCGGGCAGGCATTCATACAAGATTACGGCAAGCTGACTGTGCATCAAATCATCTCCAACAAGATCGAGAACGTGAAAACGCTCTTTGGGCCCGGCCCCTGGTACGTGTTACGGAACGCGCTTGCGGGAAAATCAACCGGAAGCGGAGCCAAAAATGCAGCTTCGCCCTGGTTGCCGGTTCTGGATTGGTACAAGACCGGCACTTTCTTTTACGTGTTCCAGAGCCCTGGTCTTCTTGATCTGGGTTTTTTTGTCTTTCTGTTTGCCTATCTTTTCTCTTTCAAGTCTGGAGTTCCGCCCGCTCTCGACTCTTTGCGGCGATTGTTCCTGCTTTTCTGCGTCTCCATGCCGGTGTGGTGCCTCTTGCTCTACATACGCGGGGCCACCCAGATTCACATGGGCTCAATGGCCGATATGACCCTCCTTTTCGTGGCGCTCGCCTCGTCTCTTGCCCTGGTAACGCCTCGCCTTGCCTGGATTTTTCTCGGCGTGCAGGTGCTGATCTTGTTTCCGCTATTCGCGTTGACCGAGGCTTTTGTGAGACCCGGGGATGTCGCATGGGCAGGAGGTTTGGATCTGGGAATGGCTGGGCTGGTGTTGGTTGGGTTTTTAACGATAGCGTTTCTCGGCTGGAGAGTTGGTTTTTCCAATTCCGGGAAAGATTTTTGCCAGCCTCTGGAAAGTGCTTAACTGCGAATCGTCACACACAAATCTGAATGTAGATATTAATAAAAAGAAGGGACGTAATATGCTCGTCCCTTCTTTAATCGATCTTTTGTCCCTGGCTCTAGCGCGCTGATGCAGATTCTGCCTGCTCCCTTGCCGCTCCAATCCGCATTCCATAAAACGAACGCCAGACGAAGAACACGGACACGACAAAGAAAGCCGCCGCCAGCAGATGAGTAAGCCCGGAGCCCTGCTCAGCGGTCAACTGCACCGCCAACTCAACCGCCAGCAAGCCGAACAAAGTGGTGAACTTGATGATCGGGTTCAGGGCCACCGACGATGTATCCTTAAACGGGTCGCCCACGGTGTCACCAACGACGGTTGCCGAGTGCAGGTCGGTGCCTTTCTGCTTCAGCTCCACTTCAACAATCTTCTTGGCATTATCCCAGGCGCCGCCGGCATTGGCCATGAAGATAGCCTGGTACAACCCGAAGATCGCGATGGAGATGAGATAGCCGATGAAGAAGAACGGCTCGACAAAAGAAAACGCCAGCGTGGCAAAAAATACCGTCAGAAAGATGTTGAACATCCCCTTTTGCGCGTACTGGGTGCAGATTTGCACCACTTTCTTGCTGTCGGAGACAGAAGCCTTCTCTACGCCCTCAAGCTTGATGTTCTTCTTGATGAACTCTACCGCTCGATAAGCGCCGGTGGTCACTGCCTGCATGGAAGCGCCGGTGAACCAGTAGATGATAGCGCCGCCAGTGATCAGCCCCAGCACAAAGGGAGCATGCAGCAAGGAGAGAGCTTCCTGGTTTTGCGTGAGGCCGTGGGTAAGCGCCATGATGATGGAAAAGATCATGGTGGTGGCGCCCACGACCGCGGTCCCAATCAGCACAGGTTTCGCCGTGGCTTTAAACGTATTGCCGGCCCCATCGTTTTCTTCCAGCAGGTGTTTGGCGCGCTCGAAGTTTACGGAAATTTTGTAATCTTTGTTGAGTTCTGCGGAAATGCCAGGGATTTGTTCTATCAACGACAATTCATAGACTGACTGTGCATTGTCGGTTACCGGACCGTAGGAATCCACGGCGATGGTCACCGGACCCATTCCCAGAAAGCCAAACGCGACCAACCCAAAGGCGAATACTGCCGGAGCCAGCATCAGGGGCGAGCTTGCGCCGGATGGAACGGCTCCCAATCCCATGGTGCTGAAATAATAGCCAATGGCCATCAGTGCAACCATCGTGATCCCCAGCCAGTAGGCGGAGAAATTACCGGCAACCAGTCCGGAAAGAATGTTAAGAGACGCGCCGCCTTCTTCAGACGACGTCACCACTTCTCTCACGTGCCGCGATTCGGTGGAGGTAAACACTTTGACCAGTTCGGGAATAATGGCTCCGGCCAGGGTTCCGCACGAGATAATGGTTGCCAGCTTCCACCACAGCGAGTCGTCTCCGCCCAGGTTCGGGATAATGGCTTTGGAAACAATATAGGTGAGCGCAATCGAGATTACCGAGGTCAGCCATACCAACGAGGTCAGCGGCGCTTCGAAGTTCATTTTGTCGGCGTTGCCATAGCGGGCCTTGGCGATTGCTTCGTTGATAAAGTATGCCCCTGCGCTTGAAACCAGCATCATGATGCGCATGACGAAGATCCACACCAGCAATTGCACCTGGACCACCGGGTCTTTTACAGCAAGCAGAATGAAGGTGATCAGGGCCACGCCGGTGACGCCATAGGTTTCAAAGCCGTCGGCGCTGGGGCCAACGGAGTCGCCGGCATTATCGCCGGTGCAGTCGGCGATCACGCCCGGGTTGCGGGCGTCGTCTTCTTTGATCTTGAAGACGATTTTCATCAGGTCGGAGCCGATATCGGCGATCTTGGTAAAGATGCCGCCGGCGATGCGCAGCGCCGCCGCACCCAGGGATTCGCCAATGGCAAAGCCGATGAAGCATGGTCCGGCATAGTCCCCCGGCACGAACAGCAGGATGAAGAGCATGATCAGCAGCTCGACGCTGATCAGCAGCATGCCAATGCTCATGCCTGCCCTGAGCGGAATCGAATATATCGGATATGGTTTGCCCGCCAGGCCGGCGAAAGCAGTGCGCGAATTAGCAAAGGTGTTGACCCGAATCCCGAACCACGCTACCCCATAACTGCCCGCGATTCCCACAATGCTGAACAGCAGGATGATGGGAAGCGTGAGCCCAACCGGCTTGCCGGGCACCGGCGCCAGCCATCCAAAGTACAGGCCTATAATCACGGCGATGAATGCCCAGAGAACAAGAATGAACTTGCCCTGCGTGGTGAGATAGGTCTTGCAGGTTTCGTAGATGAGCTCAGAGATATCCCGCATGCTCTTGTGTACGGGCAGGTTCTTCAGTTGCATGTAGATAATGAGTCCGAACAGCAGGCCCAGGAAGCAGAACACCAGTCCTGCCATTAAGAGCTTGTGTCCATCGATGCCGTTGAGAAAGCTCACCTGCGAAAGATCGGGCAGCTTCAAGCCTGCTTCTCCACCCGCTTCCTGCGACGAGGTCCCCTGGGCCAGTGCCGAAGCAGCCTGCATGAGCCACACGCCTGCTGCGAGCCATTTAAACATAAGAATTCCTCCGAAAAGTTGGGCGGCTTGTATCGCGCCTCAAATGCTGCATTACGAGCAGCTTTCTATAAAGTATTAAAGTTTTGGAGTCAATCAGGCCCCCACAAAAAACGTGAGTTGGCGAGATGCCGGTGGGATCCTGGAGTCGCGCTTCCACTTCAAGAAAATGGAATTGAGGTTTGGCCGCGTCCCCAAATCGTTCGTACTATCCTATGCGCCCACTAACATAGAACTAGATTTTATATCATGCAGCAAAATCGAGGGTCAAACCCCGGTTTCCCTCTATGAGGGTTAAGGTACGTTTACATTCTTTTAACTTTGGGAAAACCGGGTTCCCAGCCACAATGAAAGTTCGGGCTGGGAATATGGCAGACTGCAAATTCCTCAGGTTGAAGCGTTTATAATTCAACTGACTCCCCATGGTACGTGACGGAATTTATTACGGCATCGGATTGCTGTTGGCTGCAGCCGTTGTGGCTTATTTCACCACCATTTGGCTGGCTCTACCGCCTTTGCTGGTGGCTGCATTCGTCATGTGGTTCTTTCGCGACCCTGCCCGCGCCATCCCAGCCGAGCCGGGAGCATTGGTTTCTCCAGCTGACGGCAAGGTAACGGACATAAGCGAGTGTTCCGTGGATGGGACCCCGCACACGCGCATCAGCATTTTTCTCAATGTGTTTGATGTTCATATCAACCGCTCGCCGATTGGCGGAGTTATCCGGAGCGCCGACTACCGCAAGGGCAAGTTCCTGAACGCCATGGAAGCGTGCAGCGCGGAAGACAATGAGCAGAACATTGTGACCGTGGAAGGCGAGGGCCAGAAGATAATCTTCAAGCAGATAGCGGGGTTGATTGCGCGGCGGATTGTCTTTACAAAGAGAATTGGAGAGAGTGTTGGGCGGGGCGAGCGTGTAGGCTTGATCAAGTTCGGCTCCCGCACCGATGTAATTTTTTCGTGCGATGCCCAGGTTGTGGTAAAGATTGGCGAACGGGTGAAAGGCGGCTCAAGCGTCCTGGCGCGGTTTACGAATCCTCCGAATGCGCAGAAGGGAAGCGCTCCATCATGATTGATAATCCACTAAGGCGCCACGATGACCCCAGGCCTGAGCGCCGCCGGTTTCGCAAAGGCATTTACCTGCTGCCTTCTCTGTTTACCATGGGCAACGTGGCCGCTGGCTATTATGCCATCCTGCAGGCCATGCTGGGATCGCCTACCGCACCCTGGCATTTTGACAATGCCGCCAAAGCCATTGGCATCGCGGTTGTCTTTGATGGGCTTGATGGGCGGATTGCGCGCATGACCGGCACCTCCAGCGACTTTGGCCGTGAACTCGATTCGCTCGCTGATGTTATTACCTTCGGAGTGGCTCCCGCGGTTTTGGCCTGGATGTGGGGCTTTCATTTCCTGCCGGTCCATAGCAACCTGCCCTGGTGGATCAACCTGAGCAGTGAAGACTTGCACCAGAAATTGGTGAACCTCGGCATTGTGGCCAGTTTTATCTTCTTAAGCACCAGCGCCAGCCGACTGGCGCGATTTAATATCGATAAGGACCCGCAGCCTTCCAACCCTGGGCGGCCAGGAAAAAAGTATTTTGTGGGCATGCCTACTCCTGGAGGCGCAGCCGTCATTGCCGCCATTGTGCATTTTGCCGATGGCTATCCGGTGGATTATTGGTGGGCGTCTGCCTCCTGGTGCGCTCTCATCGTTGCAGTGGCGTTCCTGATGGTGAGCACCTGGCGCTTTCCTAATTTCAAAGACATTGATTTACGCCAGCGGCACCGCTTTTGGACCATTATCCTGCTGGGGGCTTTGATCTATTTGATCTGGGTGTTTTCGCAAATCGTACTGTTCCTGATGGCCCTAGGGTATATGCTCTCTGGTGTGATTTTGCGCTTTGGCTGGGCCATGCGTCGCAGAAAGGACCTGCCGCCCCCGCCGCAGGTGCTAATACAGGAATAACCGGAGCTGGATTGCAGACAAACCTCTATCGCGTAGCCATCGTTGGCGCCGCCGGACTTAAAGGGCGGGAACTCAAAGACGTGCTCAGCGAGCACAATTTTTCGGCAGTTGATCTCAAACTGCTGGATGATGACGAGTCCCTCGGACAAATTGACGCCGTGGGCGATGAAGCCACTTTTATCCAAAGCACCCGGCAGGAAAACTTCGAGCAGGTGGATTTCACTTTTTTTGCCGGGGAACCATCTTTTACCAAACAATACTGGCAATTGGCCCGCGATGCCGGAAGCGCCGTGATCGACCTTTCTTATGGCCTGGAGCAGGAACCGGGTATCTCCATCCGCGCTCCCTGGGTTGAGCGCGAGTTGAAAGTGACCCCGGCAGCCGATCTGGCGGTCAATGCTGTTGTGGTGGCGCACCCTGCTGCCGTCGTCCTGGCATTGCTGCTTCTTCGGGCGCAGAACGCCGGGCCCATTGCGCGCGTGGCGGCCACAGTGTTTGAACCTGTTTCTGAGCGTGGCCGGCGCGGCATGGATGAGCTACACGAGCAGACCGTGAACCTGCTTTCCTTTCAGGAGATGCCGAAAAAAGTCTTTGATGTGCAGGTGGCGTTTAATATGATTTCGCATTATGGGGAGCAGGCAGTCACGCCATTATCTGCTGTAGAAACCCGCATCGTACAGCACCTGACGCACGTGACCCAGAATCGGGTGAAGGTGCCTTCGCTGATGCTGGTGCAATCCCCCATCTTCCACGGACATATCTTTTCGATTTACATTGAGCTTGAGCGTGAAATGTCATTGAAGAATTTCAGGGACGTCTTTGCCGGGGAGCATATCGCGCTCACTCCGGCCGGAGGAGAAGAGCCCAGCAATGTAAACGTCGCCGGACAGGAAGACATTCTATTGAACGTCCGCCCCGATACGACAGGCCAGCGTAAAAATGCTTTTTGGCTGTGGGCAGCCGCAGACAATTTAAAGCTGAACGCCGTTACGGCCGTGGATTGCGTGGCGGCGATGCTGCTGACCCACTCCAAGGGCAGAGTGCAATAGAGTGCAAGGAACCCGTCGTGTGCGAAGACATGGATCAGGGCACGAGTTTACCGGTGCCGTAAGTCGTTCA
>DASREY010000196.1:0-29088 GCA_035651775.1 Terriglobales bacterium | reverse complement strand
CCGGCCGTGGTCCGCATATAAACCACGTTATCGTGCACCAACAGGTCGCGGCCTTCCACCAGTTCGATACCCATCTGCTGCGCTAGAAACGTGTGCTCAAAATACGCAGAGTTGGAAACTCCCGGCGTGAGCAACACGGTCGCCGGTTCGTTGCGGCTGGGAGAGCTTACCGGCGCCAGCGCCCGTAGCGTGGCCAGAAGCGCCTGCGGATAATGATCGATGGAGCAGACACCATAGTCGCGGAACAGTGTAGGAAAGACGCGCTTCAAGACCTTGCGGTTGGCCAGCATGTAAGAGACGCCGCTGGGCACGCGCAGATTGTCTTCCAGCACGGCGAAGCCGCCATTGGGCAGGCGCACCAGGTCTGTGCCGCACACGCTTACATAGATATCGCGGGGCACGGCCAGGCCCCGCATCTCGCGGCGGAAGTGGCGGCAGCCGTAAAGGAGTTCGCGCGGCACCACGCCATCGGCCAGAATGCGGCCATCGTGGTAAATATCTTTGAGAAAAAGATTTAATGCCAGGATGCGCTGCTTCAGCCCTTGCTCGATCTTCTGCCATTCCTGATTAGGAATGATGCGCGGCAGCAAATCATTGGGGAAAATTTTCTCCGTTCCCTCCTTATTGCCATACACCGTAAACGTAATGCCCTGGTGCAAAAACGAAAGGTCCGCCGCCTGCTGGCTCTTGCGCAGGTCTTCGGCGGGCAGATCGAGCAGCGTGCGATAGAGAGTTTGATAATGCGGACGCGGCACGCCCGAACTGGTAAACATTTCGTCGTAGGCCTTGCCAAACTGATAGCTGGGAAATGGCAGATTGAATAAAGACCGCGCCGCCGAGACCATCGTCTTCATGACGCAACCCCGCGCATGACCCGGCACACCCCTGCCCTCCGGCCGAGATGCAAAGCCGCAAAAACCATTCCCTGCTTCATCCGCAGCCGCGCCCTCCCCGCCGCCCATGCAAGGCAGCCGTAAGTTATTGGAAGTTAAGAAATAAGCTAAAGCGAAGGGCAAGTCCAATTGAAATTATCTATTGAAGGTATGAGTTTTTTGGGTATTAAGTCAGTTGAAAAAACAGAGCCGCAGATTGTGAACGGATTTGCTTTTATTTTACCGGTCAAGCGAGCAATCGCGATTACTTCCTACAAGCCGACTTCACAGGACTAAACCCGCGGTGGAGGCAAGATCGCTTCCGGTTGCCGAACTGATTTGCCGCCTAAGTGAGCAATCTTGAGCAGACCTGCCCCCGCCGAGAATGCTCCAATCGTTGCGTGTACTTGATAATGGAACTCTGCGCGTACCGTCAGCCACTGGCAACCCCAAAATGGAAATCACGACGTAAACGCCGGCCTTCTGACGCTTGCCGACAAGCGCAGAGTACCGCGAATTCAGCTCTAGCCGCCTAAGTCGCTCAAACATCCATGCTGTACCAACTCATTCTCATAAAGGAAGACAAGATGAAAACTAATTTGATCTTAGAAAAAGTTTCTTTTCTGCACGGAGTCCTCGACCCCAGTTGGGTTGACGGCGGCCCGGGCCAGCCAGGACCGATTTTCCGAACCGCGATAGCCGACTACGTTGTGGCCGAGCTGTTGCGCGATATCAGCGTTAACTTGCACGACCGGGAGCTGGCGACCAAGGTTCATAACATCGGTAAGGAACTTGTATCAGCCTCTTCGCATGGCCTTACCGCAGGATGGGAAGAAGGCGACGATCTCTGTCCACCGTGGCGTTGGCCCGTGGGCGGTCCCAGACCTCGGGGCGATGAGCTCGTCTTTGGCCCACGGCCGGAGCCGTGGCTGGAGCACGTTACGCCGGCGATGAACGACATTGTGCTGGCGCATGCCTTACGCCAGTTGGCTTCACTTACTTCCAGTGAGAAAGCCAGTAACGGAATCAGGCAAGTGGGAGAGACGATTGTTAAGGGCGCCAGCAGCAAGCTGTTTGATGAGTACTGCGGCACCCCGGTCAAACCACACGTGCCGGTGCTAAAGCCCAAAGTCGCAGCGGCGTAAGCTCCACAATCAGACGCCCGCAAACACTCGAGTTTGTGGGCGTTTTGCTTTGAGTCATTTCTGCGCTCGCGTTCTTTCGGAGGCCGGCTGGCCGGCAACCCTTGACAGGGTTCCCTGGCTTCTCTGGATGGTGCCGAGTCACGGGCTAACAGGAAATTACCCGGGCAGAAGTCGGCTTGTAGGAAGTTTCACCAAATAGATAACGAGAAACGCGCAAGCATTCAGGAGTTTGTCTCCATCTTAGCCGACTTCCCGGTACCAATTCGGCTAACTTCCCCGAAGCCCGTTTGTGGATAGCTTCCGTATGGCCGACGACACGGGAACCAGAGGCGGAATCGCGTCCTGTTCAGGAGTGGCTCCGCGGCTGCGAACTGCATGGCTGGAGCCCTCATCGACGCCCGCGGATTGGCAAGCCTAACGCCTGAAGAAGAGACTGAAAGTCCGGGGGAAGTTCGCAGTCAACGGAGACTGTGTCTCCCGAGCGTGGATGAATGAACTGAAGATGCGCTGCGTGGAGAGCGACGCGAGTAATTCGTCGCTCCAGCGCTTCTGATGGATTGTACTTTCTGTCGCCGATGACCGGGTGGCCGATCGCTGAAAACTGCACGCGAATTTGATTCTGTAATCCCGTCACCAGCGAGACTCGGACGAGCGATGCGCCCCGAAGGGGACGTTCGACGGAATAGCGAAGTTCAGCACGAGCCGATTGTGGTTCGCTTCCTGTGGTCACCTTTTGAAACATTCCTTCTTGCCGAAAGTAGTGAACGAGTGTCCCTTCTTTAAGGCGGATATGACCGCGAACTACCGCGAGATATTGCCTCACCGGAGTGTGGCGGAGAAACTGTTGAACGAGTGCTTCTCGATCCGGCCAGGTTTTTGCAAAAAGCAGAATCCCAGACGTGTAACGATCGATGCGATGTACGACAAAGGCTCGTTGCCTCTTTGATTTCAGTTCTGCCGAGAGAAGAGACAGCGCAGATGGGGTATCGGAGTCATCCGCAGGCACCGCCAGCAGTTTGGCCGGCTTATTGAGGACTACAACGGCATCGTCTTCGTAAAGCACGCGAAGCTGCCGCCGATCCTGCTTTCCTGAACGGCGACCGCCCTTGGGTGGAAGTTTCTTCATTGCTGAATGGCGGGTCGTGCCTTTCCCGGCTTGCTACGTGAACCGAATGGTGAAGCCACGCTCGATGATCCATCGCTATGCTACCAATATGCCGGTCGGTTGAGGGGCAAGCTGGAAAATACTCGCTGTCCATAAGTCGGCTTCGGGTACATTGCTATTGATGTCTCACAAGCCCGTTTCTGGACAACTGCCGGTTTGCCGACAATACGGCATCAAACCAGACCTCGTCGCCGTCGACGCATGAGAGAACTTCGCCTGATCCAGTATGGCCTGATCGATAGCGCTTGGGGGAAATTTCGGGAGCTTCGAGGTGTGAACTACTCAACTGCCACTTAAAGCATACCAAGGGCGACGGATTAAAACCAGTCTGTTTTTTAAAACTTTCTTTTGGTAGCGTTTGAAGCCGAACCAAAATCCTGACTCACAACCGTTCGGCAATACAGTGGTCCAGCGGATAACTATGGCCTCATCGTCGAAAACTGAGAAAGGCAGCATCGACCAATGTAGATTTACCGAGTCCCGAGCCTTCAGAAAGGGTTTCATGATTCCAGAAGAAAAAAATGCCGGCGTAGCCCGCGCGCTGCGAGAAACATTTGGCGTAACGGAGTTCGAAGATATTCGTAGGATGACCAAAGGTCTCAGTTCGGATCTTGTGTTTCGCATCGTCGTGCAGGGATCTGCATACCTGCTGCGCATCATGACGCGCATCGACGAGAGGAAAGATCCTGTGCGAATATCCACATGCATGAAGGCGGCGGCCGAAGCCGGTCTGGCGCCTCATGTTTGGTACGCCAACAAGGAAGATGGGATCACGATCATTGACTTCATCGAAGCCGTCCCTTTTCCGCCAACGCAAGCGCTGGCCCTTCTTCCCGGAACGCTGCGAAGACTCCATGCGCTGCCGTCCTTTCCCAAAACGTTCAATTACGTCACGGCGCACAACGGTTTCATTTGGAGGTTCCGCAAGGCAGGTCTGCTCCCGAAAAGCGAAATCGAGGAAATCTTCCCCCGGTACGAACAAGTGTGCGCCGCTTACCCGCGTCTCGATTTGGATATGGTGTCGTGCCACATGGACCTGAAGCCGGAAAACATCCTCTTCGACGGCCAACACGTATGGCTCGTGGACTGGGAAGCTGCTTTCGTGAACGACCGCTACTTCGACTTGGCCGTCGCTGCAAGCTTTCTGGTCACCAACGACGCGGACGAACTCACGTATCTCGAACGATATTTTGGCCAACGGCCAGACGAGTACCAACGCGCGAGATTCTTCCTTATGCGTCAGGTGTTGCACATGCTCTCGGCCACGGTTTTCCTATTGCTGGGTTCAGCGGGCAAGCCGATAAACCTGAGCGAGAAGCTTCCCTCATTCAGAGACTTTCATGGGCGGATCTGGGCGGGCGAGATCAACCTGACGAACAACGATCTGAAGATCGTCTATGGAATGGTTCATTGGGAGCAGCTCCTGGAGAATGTGCGGCAAACGCGATTTGAAGAAGCATTACGAATCGTTTCAGACCGGCATGCATGCCCGGAAGGCATGCGCCGGCTTTTGCCGCTCACTCAATGAATGCGAAGTCTCATTGCTAGGGTAGGCTGTCAGGAGTGAGTGGTCTTTTGACGATTCCTAAATCGCTAGTACACCCATTGAGTGTGGTGAAGGGTTCCAAATTTCCGGGTTGGTGGGTGACGGGCAACCGGAGGTTATTGCGGGCCAGAAGTCCGCTTGTAGGAAGTTTCACGACATAGGTAACGACAAACGCCCTTCACGACGCTCATTTCTCGGGCAAACGCTCAAAACACGGTTCGGTGTGCCTTGCCGACTTCCCAGGTACGAACCCGGCCACTTCCGCGAAGCCCGTTTCTGTACCGCATGCCATTTCCACGTTTGACGTGGATTGTCTAAAAGGGCTGTCTGTGCGGGCACTCTGTGCCCGTCATACCGAAACCGGCGATACACGGCTACGGCATCTTTGTTCTTGGAGTACTCCACCACCATGTGCAGGATTTTCGGCACCGACGAACATCTTCTGTCATCCCCAGCAAGACCAAGTCCTTATTTGCACCGGGCGGGTGCTTACCGATCCACTCTCTTACTTGTGTTTCAATGCTCGCATCCTGCGCCAGAGAAAGACGGCCGCGCAGCCATTGCATCGTCTTTTCCGAAGGGCGAGTTGACATCGGCCATTGGCTGCGCTGGGCCAGGAGGGCCCAGAAGTAAGCCAGACTGTAATCCGGCTCTGTGCCCGGTGCGCCCGCGTACAAATGTGCAAGATTCAAATAGCTATTTCCATTGCCTTGTTCCGCAGCCAGCTTGTACCACTTTTTGGCTTCCTCTCTGTCTTGAGGAACTCCCGTACCGTCTTCATACAGCACTCCTAAATTGTTTTGGGCTTGTAAGTGTCCTTGCTCGGCGGCTTGCCGGTACCAGTGGGCAGCTTGCGACAGGTCTTTGGAGACCCCAACCGCACTTTCGTACATCAGGCCGAGCAGGAACTCTCCAGGCGCAAAGTGCTGCTTGGCCGCCTCCCGGCACCAGCGGAGCGCTTCTAACTGGTCGCGCGTCACGCCAATGCCCTGAACGTACAAGACTGCAAGATTGACCTGTGCTGGCGCAAAGCTCTGGCGGGCGGCGCGCGTGAGCCAGAGCGCCCCCTCTTGAACGTCTTGTTGGACGCCTAATCCGTTCAGAAACATGTAGCCCAGGTCATACTGTGCCGGCGCATAGTCCGCCGATGCCGCGCGCTGAAACCACTTGAATGCCTGTTGATCGTCTCGAGGAACGCCTTCACCCCTCATATACAGATACCCAAGGTCGGTCTGCGCCTTGGAACTGCCAAAATTGGCCGCTTGTAGCGGCCACTGCGCGGCCTCCGCTGGATCGCGTTTTATTCCCTCGCCCAGCTCGAAGGCATGAGCGGGTTTGATTTGCTCTGCGACGTATCCCTGGTCGGAACGGGCGGACAGTTTACTCATATCCGAGGTCTCTTGAACAGGAGCGAACAAGTTACTTGCATCCAGAGCTTCCTGTGCGTGAATTGAAATGCATAGCTGCAGCAGTACGGCCAACACCAACGTTGCTGCCGTTGTTGCTGTAAGCAGAGTTTGCAGGATGCTTCGTATTTTTTCGGTCTTCATGTTTTCCTCCAAATAAGAAAGGCCGCCTGCGCCATCTGCGCATGCGGCCTCCGATGTTTACGGTCAGCCTGAATTCAGCTCAGTTCAACATTCATCTAAGGGCTCCACAACGCTGCACTTCGTTTCGCTGCTGCACCCTCGCATTTGGTTCGCGCACGATAGCGCTCACCCACTCACCAATCCAACATTACACTTTGTCAACACAAACGGATCTTCTTGGTAATCACCTCGACGGAGACGGGCAGTCCGTCTTGGATCTTGATGCACGCAATCTCTCCGTGCCCAACCTCGCTGCAGTATCGAATCAGTGCCTGCCAGGCGGGATGGAGCTGAGACCCGCCGGCGGCCTCGATTGCTACAGCTCCCGCGCGTAGCAAACCTTCTTTCCTTTTGTTGCCGAAAGTTTCCACAGGCTCAATCTCCTTCTCTACTTCATCGCTCAATGACTCCTGCCAGAACTTGGCGACAACTGCTAAATGGCCATGAATTTACAAATCCGATGTTAGTGAATTGTCGCACCACCGTTATTTTCCCATCCAAGCCTAATTGCTGCGACGTAATCAACGAGCCGCAGATCATGGATTTCCATCTCGCGGCGAAAGTGGGTCACAGGAACTCTTCGCATCCATATCCGCCCAACAAGCACGCCGAATCAAATTCTGGAAGAGTTCGGCCCATCGAAAACTGCGGTTTAATCGCTTCGCCGACCGTGCAGGCTTCCTATCACCTGATATTCGCAGCTACTATCCTGCGCAGCTCGATTTCAGCATAGCGCTTGCGCGTGGCTGGGATCAGGCTGCCGCAAATGATTGCGGCCAGTCCGCCGCCCAGCATGAGCGGGTAAAAGACTCCGAAAGGCTGTCCTCGAGCCAGAGCATAGGTTCCGGCTGCCAACGCGGCCAGACCAATCGCAATCAATGAGATCATCAACCCAATCACGAAGGAGCGCCCGCGCCCCTTCGCAGAAAGAATTCCGATTGCTGCACCCAGCAACCCTAGAGTGCTTCCACCTATGCCACCGGCGAGGCCCCCTTGCCGATCCGTCCACCATGCGGAAGATGCCGTGAGCGGGTCCTCATTCGAGTCATACTGGAAAAGTTTCAAAGAACTCAGCCAAACCTTTCCCTTGCCGGGAAGGACCAGATTGGCAACAAGCTTCGAAGGATGCGTTGTCGCCTCCGTGGCGAAAAATGGCACCACCACGTCGCGCCAGCCACTCGATCCGCTGAGGGTCTTCATGGGCCCCGTTTCTGCCAGAGTCCGGGAAAAATAGGCGCCGCCACCGGGAAAGTAGTTCCACATCTCCAGATATCCGGTCCCTTCGACAGCTTCGTACTTGATGCGGCCACGCAGTGCGTAGACAGGCAACTTAATTCCCGGCTGATCGATTGTCAAAAGCTGGATCGTCTGACGGGAACTAGTGCTATTTTCTATTGCCAGGCTTTCCTCAGGGTTCAGCGGCCCAGCAGGAACTATCTTCCCGTTCGCATTCTGTCCTGCAGCCTGCAGTGCGGACCAGGAAAACTCACGCAGCTTTTCCCTGGCAAGAGCGATGTTACACATGAGAAATATTCCAAACATCGTAGCAAGAGTTCTCATTTTTTCTCCTCCATTGATTTTCGCTGCGCCGCAAGGACGACGTTCAAGGTCTCGATATCAATCTTTCCCTCGGCGAAAAGCGTACTCAAGAGCCGTTCAAAATCCGAAGTGATGGCGGTGCTGTCCAATATCGTGACCTTTGCAATCAGGCGATCAAGGCGTAGGCGGACGGTTGGATAGGAGACGTCATAGACACGCGCCAGTTCCTTCAGCGATCCGGAGCTTAGGACGAACCGTTTTAGAAAAGCCATGTCGTCCTCGCTGAGCCAATCTGTCCACTTGCGCTGCTCCATCCTCAGGCCTCATTCTGATGGAATTAACTTTATACAAGTAATTGTTTAATAAAAATATTAATAAAAGTCAAGTATTTATAAATAATATTGAACTATCACCCAAGCACCTTCATTGAGTTCCCGGACCAGCGCAAATACGCTGATGCCATTATCCGCCCGGCTGATTCCTTCCAAGTCACGGGCAACTCAGAAGTTATGGGCTGTCCTGCCGGCGACGCGGGCGAGAAGTCGGCTTGGACGAAAGGCTTTTTCGGCTTTTGCCATAGATGAGTGACACGAGAATTTCTGTTGGGGAATCCGAGCGCAGTTTGGCTTGGGGAAAGACGAGAACGTCACCGTTCCTCGTCACAATCACTTAACTCGAAAGTATGAGGAGATATTATGGAGATTAGAAAGAAGCTCATCGTGAAACTAGCTGGCTGTCTGGTTGGCGGGGTTCTTATAGCTGCGCACGCAGCAGCGCAAACCACAGTAACAACAACAGGAGGAACAGTAAACTCCGTTCCCAAGTTTAATGGTTCGTCAAACATCATTAATTCGGCGATTACAGAAAATCAGGGCAGTGTCACCATTGGATCATTTGCCGCGCCTTCGAGTAGCACCCCTGGAGGGTTTGCTGTCACTGGAACAGGTGCTGCATTGGGATTCTTGAGACGTACACTTTCCTCTTGGCCAGCTAACCCTGCCGCAGGTGATATCTTTGCATGGTATAACCC
The DNA here is from genome assembly GCA_035651775.1 of Terriglobales bacterium. Lineage (GTDB taxonomy): Bacteria > Acidobacteriota > Terriglobia > Terriglobales > Acidobacteriaceae > QIAW01. Next base: position 20,202 of record DASREY010000196.1, on the reverse strand, counting down.
TGATGGCACAGCTCGTTTATTCTCATCACAAACAGGCGATCTACTTACGATAACAAGCAATGCCAATGCCACGATCGGTCCGTTTTCAGTACCCCCAGATCCTGGTCTCACCGGCGGCCTTAGCATCACTGGAACGGACGCCGGATTGGGTTTCGTGAGGCGTACGCTCGCCTCCTGGCCAAGCACGCCAGCCGCAGGCGATCTTTTCGCATGGTACAACCCTGATGGGTCAGCCCACCTTTTTGCAAGCCAAAATGGCGATGTGCTGAAGGTTCTGAATAACGGAGAATTAGATCTTGTAGGTGCTCTTCGTTTTCCAGATGGCTCGGTTCAATCTACGGCAGCTTCCGGATCTGTTGGAATTACGCGGATCGATGTTGGCCCTGGACTTACAGGAGGTGGGGTTGGTCCGAATGTTGACCTTGGATTAAACGGTACCGTCGCGCGAACCAACATCGCTCAAACCTTCACCGGCAATCAATTCATCAATGGCAATCTCGTGGTAAGTGGAACCATCTCTTCAAACGGAACAATTCCCGCAACCCAGATACTCGCGGGCTCGTGCAATACAAACTCCGTAAACGTGACCAATTTTGTATTAAAAGGTTTGGGTCAGGACTCTAGCGATTCATGCAGCGAACAATTGGGAACGATTACTCAAGATAACCCCGCAGGCACTCTCGTAACCCATACCGGTACGCTCAGTAATTTGATAGCTCGACAAGGAAATTTTAATAGTGCTGGCGTGGGAGGAACAGTCATCGTGTGGATTAATCACTTTACGACGACAGGCGTGCTGAGCCAGACGTCAATTCAATGCAGCCTTGGCGCCCTTTCACAAGGTACAAATGCCGATTGCACCAGTCCAAATACAGCCAGTATAACCGCTGGCGACAAGATACTCGTTGAGGTTGTTCTTCCTCCCGGAGCGGGCACAATCTCTCCAGTTGCAGCAGAAGTGACCTTGAGTTTCTAAACACACTCGCCCGGCACAGCTTAATGCTGTGCCGGGACTTTTCTATCCTAAGCCAATTATTTTTCAGCTTTATCCATTTGAATTCTTTGCGGTCGAAACAATGGATTACACAGAGTGGACATAAATGGAGCGGGAGACGGGGATCGAACCCGCGACCAACGGCTTGGGAAGCCGTGACTCTACCACTGAGTTACTCCCGCCCAGATGGCTGAATGAATTCTATCAACATGCTATATGCCTGTCATTCGTCCGCTAACAGGAACCTCCATCGTGATCTTTCGGGAATTGCCCTGTCATGGCTTCGAATCTGGAAGTTCGATCCCTGCCAGCGATATTATTTAGAAGGGCAGGATGCAAAGAGCGCGGCCTTCGCACTCATCGAACACAAGGAGCACACGAACATGAAGTCAAAGAACACGATCTGCCTCTGGTTCAACAAAGACGCGCATGAGGCGGCGCGCTTCTATTCTGCCACCTTTCCCGATAGTAAAGTAACCGCTGTTCACCAGGCTCCCGGTGACTATCCGGGCGGTAAGAAGGGCGATGTGCTGACGGTGGAATTCACAGTCCTGGGCATTCCCTGTCTCGGTATCAACGGCGGCCCGGCGTTCAGGCACAGCGAGGCCTTTTCCTTTCAGATAGCGACAGATAATCAGGAAGAGACAGACCGCTACTGGAACGCGATCGTCGGCAATGGCGGTACGGAAAGCCAGTGCGGCTGGTGCAAGGACCGCTGGGGCCTCTCCTGGCAGATCACTCCGCGCGCGCTAACCGATGCGCTTGCGGCTGGTGGCGCTGAGGCAAAGCGCGCCTTCGAGGCGATGATGACGATGAAGAACATCGACATCGCCGCCATCGAAGCAGCGCGGCGAGGCTGACGTGAACACGCCGACACGTCCTTATTCGTCTGGATCAATTCGTCTGGATAACGAGCCATTCGGGAGCTGCCAGCTAAGACCATGATCGGTGTGCGCGGTCCGGGATGTCGGCCGGCTGGCCGCAACGACTTGGCTGTATCCAGGTCGGCCTAACAGGAATCAGCTCGCAGAAAGGACGCGATGAAGCACATGGATAATCATAGGGGTAGGCGATATCACATTAAAAAAATCTTCACGTTGTAGTGCTACAATTTCTTCGATGTCCAGCACCCTCATTGCGACGACCCCGGACAAAATTAATTTCTCAGACTGGGCCGAAGTCGCACGCCTTATTGACCACTCGCGCATACAGCCGGGGGTTACCCGGCCGCAGGTCATCACTCTGTGCGAAGAGGCCCTGCGCTTTGGTTTTGCTTCGGTTTTTGTGAATCCCACTCATGTGGCCCTGGCTGCTTCCCTGCTGCGCTCCAGCGTGGTCAAAGTAGGATCTACGGTGGGCTTCCCGCTGGGCGCAAACCTCACCAGTACGAAACGCGCCGAAGCAGCCGACCTTGTGCTGCTGGGAGCGCAGGAGCTCGATATGGTCATCAACATCGCGGCATTGAAAGCCAAAGATCGCGTGCTGGTGGAAAACGATATCCGCGCGGTGGCTGAGATAGCGCATGGCGCAGGCGCAATTCTTAAAGTGATACTTGAAACCGTCATATTGACGGTGGACGAAAAAATTCTGGCTTGCGAGCTGGCGGTTGTGGCGGGCGCAGATTTCGTGAAGACCTGCACCGGCCTGAATGGCGGGGGCGCCACGGTGGACGATGTTGCCCTGATGCGTGGCGTTGTGGGCAGCCGCGCCGGAGTGAAGGCCGCCGGCGGTATTCGCACGGCAGAGGGCCTGGCCGTCATGGTGAAGGCCGGGGCCAATCGCATTGGCACCAGCTCTGGTCTGCAGATCATGCAAGAACTGGGGGCAAGCTTCTGAGCGGAGCCGCGAGTCCAATGAACCCTGCCAGCATCTCTACCCCACCTGCGCTCAACATAGAAAACTTCCTGGTGGAAGTGACCGAGGTGGTCAATACGACGCTGGATCTGGATACCCTGCTCAAGCGCACGGCAGAGCTGGTACGGCGGGTGATTGACTACGAAATCTTCAGCATCATGCTGCTCAATGAAAAGACCCAGGAGCTGCGCATGCGCTTCGCCATCGGCCATACGCCGGAGACGGCGGAGCGAATCCGCATCAAGGTCGGTGAGGGCGTGACTGGCCTCGCTGCGCAGAAGCGCGAGGCGGTGCTGGTGAACGATACTTCGCAGGAAAGCCGGTACATTGGCGTGCTCAAAGGGGTGCGCTCTGAACTGGCGGTCCCCCTGATCGTGAAGAACCGCGTCATTGGCGTGATAGACATCGAGGCGCGCGAAGCCGGTTACTTCACGGAAGAGCATCGCCGCCTGTTGACGCTGGTGGCATCGCGTATCGCCGCCGGGGTCGAAAATGCGCGGCTGTATACACGCGTATCCCGCCAGGCGCAGACGCTCACTGTGCTGAATGAAATCAGCCAGGAGCTGACTTCGATCCTCAACCTGGACGAACTGCTGCGGCGCATTGCCGAGTTGTTGACGCGGCTGATTGACTACCAGATGTTCAGCATTCTTCTCCTCGACCAGACGCATACCAAGCTGGAACACCGTTTCAGTGTGCGCTATAGGGAAAATGTCCCGATCAAGCACGATATCCCGCTGGGAACCGGGCTGGTGGGGTACGCCGCGCGGGAGAAGGCCGCGGTGCTGGTGCCGGATGTGCAAAAAGACGAACGCTATGTCCAGATCAATCCGGAGACGCGCTCCGAACTTGCTGTGCCTCTGATCTATAAAGGCAGCGTGATCGGCGTGCTCGACCTGGAGCACACGCGCCGGGGATATTTTACCGACGATCATCGCAAGACTATCTCCACGCTGGCGGCACAGGTGGCCATCGCCATTGAAAATGCGCGGCTCTATGAACGGCTCGCCAAGGAAGAACAGCGCCTGGAGCAGGACCTGGCCACGGCGCGCGAGCTGCAATTTGGCCTGCTGCCCTCGGGATGTCCGAATCTTAAAGGAATCGATTGCGCAGCACGCTACGTGCCGGCACACGCCATTGGCGGCGACATGTTCGACTTCATCACTTATATGGGCGGACGCACGGCCATCGCCATTGCGGATGTGAGCGGCAAAGGAGTGCGCGCCGCGCTCTACGCCGGCCTGGTGAGTGGATTGTTGCGCTCCAGCGCTGCGGGAGAACCGGATGCCGCCGAGATGCTGTCTCTACTCAACGCCGCCTTGATCGAGCGGCGCATCGAAGCACAGTTTGTGACCATGTTGTATGCCATCTGGGATGAAAACGACCGCGCCCTGCAGCTGGCGAATTCAGGTATGCCGAGGCCGATCCTGTGCAAAAAAGGCAAGGTGGAAATGGTGCAAGCCACCGGGCTTCCCCTGGGCTTTTTTGAGGACGCTGAGTATGAACAGTTTGAAATTCCCCTGGCCGCCGGCGATGTTTGCGTCTTCCTGAGCGATGGCATCGTTGACGCCACCAACTACGCCGGCGAAACCATGGGCCGGCCGCGAGTGGAAAAGCTAGTCGGGGAAAATTGGGAGCGCAGCGCACAGGAGATCCTGGACGTGATTTACCAGGCCGTGAACCAACATGCCGATGGAGTTGCTACCTTTGACGATCAGACCGTGCTGGTGATCAAGGCGAAGGAAGCGGCGGCCCTCTCCTCAAAAAAGAAAATAAAGAATGCGAAAGAAGCTTGAGAGCTATTAGCTGTTAGCCATTAGTTTTTAGCTTGCACCCTGACATTACCCTATATTTATGAACAAGCTCTAAGAAACCTAATCTGAACTATTTGATCATCCTGCTTTGGAAGATGTTGAGCCTCGCAATAGTCAAGATGATATAAATACTTGAACCATTCATTACAGTTTATCCATGCCTGAAACATCGAATTTCATAGTCCGGCCACCCGCATTCGTCTACCGCAAAGCCAGCAAGACGATGCAACTGCACTGCGAAAAAGAGCCGCTGGCGAAAGTTGCCGCGCGATTTGGCACGCCGGCATATGTCTACTCGGCGCAGACGGTGCATTCCCGTTTCGCTGCCCTGGATAAGGCATTCAAAAGCGCCGATCACACCATCTGCTATTCAGTCAAAGCGAACTCAAATCTTAGCCTGCTGCGTTTGCTGCACAAGCTGGGATCGGGGTTCGACGTGGTCTCGGGCGGCGAACTGGAGCGGGTGCTGCGGGTGGGCAAGCGGGCCGCGCAAAACACAGTTTTTTCCGGCGTAGGTAAAACGGCGGAAGAGATGGACGCGGCTTTGCACGCCGGCATCCTCATGTTCAATCTGGAGAGCGAAAGCGAGATGCGGCTGCTGGCCGAGCGCGCAGGCCGCTCCAAGAAGAAGGCGCCGGTTGCGTTTCGCGTGAATCCTGATGTGGTGGCTGAGACGCATCCTTATATTTCTACCGGATTGCGCGAGCACAAGTTCGGTGTGCCCATGGCAGAGGCGCTGCGCCTGTACTCGGCGGCGGCCGAGCAGCGATGGTTAGACGTACGCGGCATCAGTGTCCATATTGGCTCGCAGATTACCAGCGTGCAGCCGTTCGCGGCGGCGCTGGGACGCGTTGCCGACCTGGCTCGCGAGCTGCTCGGACGTGGACATAAGATCCGGTATATTGACGCGGGCGGCGGGCTGGGAATTCCCTATAACCACGGACAAGAAGATCTTTCCGCGACTGCCGCCGCGTACGCGCAGGCGCTCTTGCGTTCGTTGCATGGCCTGGACGTTCATCTGCTTCTCGAACCAGGACGTTCCATCGTAGGGCCGGCGGGCATGCTGCTGACGCGTGTGCTGTATTTGAAGCAGAATGGCGAAAAACATTTTGCCATAGTGGACGCCGCCATGAACGACCTGCTGCGGCCTTCACTGTACAACGCTTATCACCAGATTGTTCCGGTGGAGCGGCGCGATGATGATGGCCTCACAAAAATGGATATCGTGGGACCGATCTGCGAGACTGGAGACTTTTTTGCCCGTGACCGCGAGATGCCGGTGCTGCAGGAAGGCGACTTGCTGGCGATTCTGGATACGGGCGCGTATGGCATGTCGCTGGCGTCGAATTACAATTCGCGTCCCAGGCCGATTGAACTATTAGTGGATGGGAAAAAAGTTAAAGTGGCGCGGAAGAAAGAGTCGGTGAAAGATTTGATGGCGCACGAGTTGTAAAATGCAAAAGCCAACCGCGGATCATACAGATTTCCGCGGATCATTCTGACTTGGCAATGAAATCTCAGATCTTCAGAATCTAATCTGCTTGGAAAAAGACGGCATTCAGCTAAAAAACTGAATCTTCGAAAAACTTCAGTCATCTCTTATGGCGGCATTTCCGCCGATTGTTCTCGTCACCGTAAAATGGCCGGGACAACAATGAAAAAGGAAGGTTTATCCATGTCTTCTCCACAGATCACTCCCGATCAAGCCAAGTTTATACTGAGTTTTGCCTTACCCTCACTCGAGACAGAGCACTCTACCACCAAGAAAGTAATTGAGGCAATTCCTCTGGATAAAGGCGACTACCGCCCGGATGCCATCTCCAAGACCGCGCTGGAATTGGCCTGGCATATTGTTGCCGCCGAGAAGCGCTTTCTGCGCGGCATTTGCACGGGAGCCTTTGACTTCAGTGCAATTTCGAGACCAGAGTCGGTCCGCAATTCCGCTGAGATTGTCGCATGGTCGGATGCGATGATTGCCGAGAACCTGCCCGCCATCCAGCAGCTCAGCGGCGAGCAATTGGCCAGGATCATCGATTTTCGCGGCGTGCTTCAGTTTCCCGCTGTGCGCTATATCCAGGTCTGTTTGAACCACACAATCCACCATCGTGGGCAGCTTTCCATGTATCTGCGGCCTATGGGCGCCAAAGTGCCCTCCATCTATGGGGAGAGCTACGACGCAACGCAGGCGCGCCTGGCGAAGGAAGGCAAGGCCAGCTAAAAACAAAAGCTAACCGCGGATCAAACGGATTAGCGCGGATGATTCCTGCTTGAGAACGGAACTGTTCTCGCCAATGAATTTGTTCCGCTGTTAGTGATAAATTCCTGGCGCTTCGTGTCCGATCTTTTGGACGTATTCGACATAAGATCCGGGATAGACGTGGGGATCGCGGTCAGTGCCGCTTTCGCCTCCAAGTTCCAGCACGCGTGAGCCGAGCCCGCGCAGGAACATGCGGTCGTGCGAGACGAAGATCATGGTGCCCTCGAAATCTTTGAGCGCTTCGACCAGCATCTCTTTGGTGGCGAGGTCGAGGTGGTTGGTGGGCTCATCCAGCACCAGGAAGTTTGGCGGATTGTAGAGCATGCGGGCGATTGCCAGCCGCGATCTTTCGCCGCCGGAGAGCGACCGGATTTTCTTCTCCACATCGTCTCCTGAAAACTGAAACGCCCCGGCGAGGGTGCGCAGCGAGCCCAGGCTGTCCTGGGGAAAATCTCTTTGTAACTGTTCGATAACCGTCAGATCAGGATTCAACACGTCGAGGGATTGCTGCGCGAAGTATCCCATATTCAGACTGGCCCCCAGCCTGACGCTGCCGGAATCTGGTTCAGCGGCGCCGGCAATCATCTTGAGCAGCGTGGTCTTGCCCGCCCCGTTTCTTCCCATCACCGCCCAGCGCTCTCCGCGGCGGATGATCAGATCAAACCCGTCATAGAGCACGCGCTCCCCGTAACGCTTGTGCAGGTTCTCGATGACCGCCACCTGCTCGCCTGAGCGCGGCGGAACACGAAATTCGAACTTCACCGCCTGGCGCTTCTTGGGCAGTTCGATTTTTTCGATCTTGTCCAGCGCCTTGATGCGGCTCTGCACCTGGGCGGCTTTGGCGGCATGGGTCCGGAAGCGATCGATGAATCGTTGCTCTTTGGCCAGCATGGATTGTTGCCGCGCGAATGCCGCCTGCTGGTTGGTCTCACGGATGGCGCGCTCGCGCTCGTAAAAATCATAGTTCCCCGAGTAAGTCACAATCTCACCGCTATCAATCTCGGCGATCTTGGAAACAATGCGGTTCATGAACTCGCGGTCATGCGAGGTCATGAGCAAAGCGCCGGAGAATGATTTGAGGAATTGCTCCAGCCAGATGATGGATTCGAGATCAAGATGGTTGGTAGGTTCATCCATGAGCAGCACGTCGGGACGACCGAGCAGCACGCGCGCCAGCGCAACCCGCATCTTCCAGCCGCCGGAGAGGAGGCCGACATCGCCGTCAATTTGATCATCCTTGAAGCCCAGGCCGTGCAGCACTTCGCGGGCTTGCGCCTCGAGCGCGTAGCCGTTGAGATGGTCGTATTCCTCCTGCACTTCGCCGAAGCGCGCCAGGATGCGATCCATATCGCCGGCTTTTTCGGGGTCCCCCATGGCGTGCTGCAGGTCTTCAAGCTCGTGGTGCAGATCGCCGAGCCGGCCGCTGCCGGCGATGGCTTCGTCGAGGACTGAACGTCCTTTCATCTCCTCCACGTCCTGGCGGAAATAACCGATGGTCAGCTTCTTCGGGACTGAGACCTCGCCTTCATCGGCCTCTTCTTCCCCGACCACCATGCGGAAGAGCGTCGTCTTGCCGGCGCCGTTGGGACCGACCAGGCCGACCTTCTCGCCAGGGTTCAACTGAAAAGAAGCGTCAACGAAGACCAACTGCTTGCCATATTGCTTGTTGATATTGGAAAAAGAGATCATCCGAAATCCAAACTACCAGAATTCAGCCAGGTTTGTCGTGTATGCTTCGCTGAAGGACAAAGTGTATGCATAGGCTCTATGCGCTCCTCTGTTTGCTGGGCGGATCGGCTGTGGTGTGGTGTGGATACCGCATTTTACGTCCCTATCGGCGCAGCGAGGGAGCCACTGGCTTCGTCGGCGATGTTGTAAGCCGGCCTATGCTCATCGGATGCGCAGGGCAACTGCTGGTGATTGTTGGATTGATTATTGCTGTCGTGTTTACGTTAATCTTCCTGCTTACGTAAAGCTTTAAGCGCGTTTGGGTGGCGCACCATAACTGCTCGACACAATAGGGATTCCTCCACTTCGTGTCGGAATGACAAGAAATTGAGTTTTTTCACACTCTTTTTTCACACTCTCTGATAGAACGCGACTATGAAACAGCTTTACTCCGCGGGTGGGCCGCCGTAGATGATTTTTCCACCGAGGATGGTGGTCTCTACCTTAACCCTGCGAATGAGTTCCGGGCGAATCTTGAAAATATCGTCGCTGAGTATAACCATGTCCGCCAGCTTGCCTGGGGTAATGGAGCCTTTCTCTTTTTCCTGAAACTCAGCGAAGGCTGAGCCCATGGTGTAAGCCTCAACAGCTTCGGCAACGGTCAACTTCTGTTCCGGAAACCATCCTTCGGGCTGCTTGCCGTCGAGCGGGGCCCGAGTCACGGCGGCATAAACGGTAAGCATGGGATCGAGCGGGACTACATCCCAATCTGTGCCAAAAGCGAGGCGCACACCGTGATCGAGAAATGTACGAAACGCATAGGTGCGGCTGGCGCGGTCGTGTCCAATGCGCGCTTCAGCCCAGCGGCCGTCATCAATGGCCTGATACGGCTGCACAGATGCGATGACGTGCAATTTAGCGAAGCGGTCAAAATCTTTTTCTGCCATGTGCTGCGCGTGTTCGATGCGTAGGCGGCGGTCGCGGTCGCCGTTGGTTTTTACAATGTCGGCATAGATATCCAATACGACTGAGATGGCATGGTCGCCGATGGCGTGAGTGCAGATTTGCAGCCCGGCGGCATCGGCGTGGGTAAGGCGGTCGCGCATAGCCTCGATGGGATGCATTTCATCGGAGAGAATCCCGTGATTCTTAGGATCGTCATTGAAAGGCTCGAACATGTACGCCGTCTTTGAGCCCAGCGAGCCATCGGCAAAGCCTTTGATTGCTCCCAGCCGCAGATAACTCGAGCCCCAGGCGTGGCGGATACCGATTTTGGCGAAATCTTTCCATCCGGTCTCCATGGGCGCTGCGTAGATGCGTGTGGTCAACTCGCCGAGGTCGGCCAATTCAGAATATGCAGCGAGGTCGGCATATTCAGGGTTCATATGCTGCACGCTGGTTATGCCGACCGAAGCGGCGTAGTCCATGGCACGATGGATGGCGTGCAGGCGCTGCTCGCGGCTCATTGGCGGTATTATTTTGCGGATGTACTGTTGGGCTGCGTCTTTGAAGATGCCTGTAGGATTGCCCTGGGCGTCGCGCAAGATGACGCCGCCAGGAACGTCTGGGGTTTTTGCCGTAACGCCCGCTAACTTCATGGCCAGCGAATTGGCCAATGCCATGTGGCCGTCATGACGGTTGAGAAAAACTGGCGTATCGGGGCTAACGGCATCGATCACGTCTTTGGTGGGAAGCTGGGCGGGCGACCACATGGTCTCATCCCAATCTCCGCCTAGCACCCATTCTCCCTTGGAGGTCTTTTTTACCTGCGCCGCAATTCGGTTTACGAACTCCTGTTGCGAGGCAGCATCGCTCAGTTGCACGCGGTCGAGTTGGGCTCCGCCGTCGACGAAATGCACATGCGCGTCATTGAAACCGGGAAGCAGGAGCTTGCCGGAGGCATCCACGATTTTGGTTTGCGGACCGCGCCAGGGGTCCATCTCGGCGCTGCTGCCGACAGCCACGATACGGTCTCCGATGATGGCAACAGCCTCGGCCATAGGGTGCTGCTTGTCGACAGTCCATACCTTGGCATTGGTGACGATGAGGCTGGCGGCAGGCTGGGATTGCGCAAGAACAAGTGAAGGCATGAGCGGGAATATGTAAAGAAACAGTTTAAATCTGTACCATTGGATGCTTTTCATATTTAGCTCTTAGCCTTTAGCTCTTAGCCAAAAGCTGCTTTCAGCGCTCGCCCCATTTCAGCTTGGTGCGCAGCACATCAAAGAAATTTTTGTGCTTCAGGCGCAACAAGATTACGTAGTCGCTGGATTTTTTGCAGATCACACGGTCGCCGGAGCGCAGCGGCGTGCCTACCTGGCCATCTACGGTCAGGTAAGATTCATCGGGAGCGGTCTTGGCCAGAATTTCAAACTGGGCGCTATCGTGGACGACCAGTGGGCGATAGGTCAGGGAATGCGGAGATACCGGAGTAATCACAAATGCATCGACATTGGGCACCAGGATGGGGCCGCCGGAAGATAGTGAATAAGCGGTAGAGCCGGTGGGAGTGGAGATAATCAGTCCATCGGCTTTGTAATTGGTGATGAAAACGCCGTTCAGGAACATGTCAAAATCTGCCATGCGGGAGATGGTGCCCTTCCCCGCGACTACGTCGTTCAATGCGCTGTATTCGGCCACGCATTCACCGGAGCGCACAAGCTGGCAGTGCAACATTGCCCGCTGTTCGGTACCGCAGTGGTTACCGTGGAGAGCCTCCAGAGTGGGATAGAGTTCTTCAAGAGCAACTTCCGTCAGGAATCCAAGAGAGCCAAGATTAACGCCAAGAATGGGAATCTTGGCGTGAGCTACGGCGCGGGCCGCGGCCAGCAAAGTACCGTCTCCACCTAAGACGATCACAAAAGCAGGCTTGTGCCCGGCGATCTCTTCGCGCTTGACCACTTCACTGGTCGCTCCGTGAGCGGCGGTGTAAGTATCGATCAACGCTTCATAGTCATGCGCGCGCAGCCATTCCAGCAAAGGCGGAAGTATGGCGGCCAACTCGGGCTTGCCCGGCTTGGAGATGATGGCGACTTTCTTCGCTGTATTCAAATTTCCTGTCGCTCCTGGTTATGTAAGCGCTCTAGAATCGCGCGTGCAATAAAAATTCCCGATTACCTTCGGCGCCCAGGATTGGCGATTCGATGAATTCGATGCCCTGCCCGCCCAGCTCCGCCACCGCTTGCTTCACTTTTTCAACCGCAGCAAGCTGGGCCTCGGGTTCGCGCACAATTCCGCCCTTGCCTACCTTTTCACGCCCAACTTCGAATTGCGGCTTCACTAAGACTACCAATTCTGTGGGATGCGCCGCCTGCACAATGGCAGGGAGAACGAGTGTAGCAGAGATGAAGGATACGTCCATTGCGACAAAAGCGGTCGCTTCGATCTGCTCTTCGCTAAGATAGCGAGCGTTGGTGCGCTCCAAAAGGCATACGCGAGGATCCGCGCGCAGGCTGGCGGCGATTTGCCCGTAACCGGTGTCGATTGCGATCACCCGGGCGGCGCCATGCTGCAGAAGACAGTCGGTGAAGCCGCCGGTGGAAGCGCCGACATCCATGCAGACTTTCTCTTTTACATCAACGTTCCAATGATGCAGGGCCGCTTCCAGCTTGATTCCACCACGGCTGACGTAGCGTTGATCGTCGCCCAGAAGCCTGATCTCGGCGTCGGCGGCAACCGCTGTCCCCGGTTTTTCAATCTTTTGCTGGTTTACCATCACCTTGCCGGCGAGAACCAGCGCCTGCGCGCGTTCACGTGACGGCGCGAGGCCGCGGTCGAGCAACAATTTATCAATGCGAGTTTTGCCGGGCATAGGTTTCGTAGTACCTCCTTCTTCTTGCCTAAGGGGCTTCACTCAGTTTCACCCAAAGATGTGCAAAGAGCAAAAAAGTGCAGTGTATCTTTGACTTCGCGCAGATATTCTGTGATTTTCCACAAGCTTATCCACACTGCTGTTGAAAAGTTGCCAGCGACCAGTTGCCAACAGAAATTACACCGCAGACGCAGCAAGAGGGACAGAGTTGCTGGAGGCCCGACCCAGAGATTTTTTCTTGACAAAACAGTCACCCACGATAGAAGAATTGTTCAGCTTTCGTTTTAATGGTGAGGCGTACCGCTATCTGCGACAGCAGTTTTGTCTCAGCTTCAGAGGATGAGTTAAAATAAAAGGTTCGAGGCAATCTATTATGGCTACCAAGACGAAGGAGCGCCCTGCGGCTGCCGAAGCTGCACCGAGCGTGCAAAACGGCAACGGGACGGCTCCGCTGAGTCCGGAAATTTTAAAACGCTTATATTCCTACATGCTGAAGTGCCGCACGGTCGAAGACCGGGCGCGCAATCTTTTCAAACAAGGCCGCTACTCGGGCAACTACTACGCGGCTACAGGGCAGGAAGCCACCACGGTCGGCACCACCATTGACCTGGAAGCGGATGACTATATTGCCCCTTCACATCGTGACTTCATATCCCACATTATGAAAGGGACGCCGCTCAAGTTTCTGTTCGCACAGCTTTACGCGCGCAAGACCAGCCCCGACCAGGGGCGCTCCTCTCCAGCACACTGCGGCTATGCTCCCACCAATGTCATCACTCCTTCTTCCACCATTGCGGCGCAGCTCAATATCGGAACCGGCATCGCTCTGGCTTACCAGATGCAGAAGAAGCCGAACATTGTGATGGCGCTTTCCGGCGATGGATCCACCAGCCTGGGTTTCTGGCATGAGGCGCTCAATTTCGCCGGAGTCTACAAGCTGCCGATTGTTTACATCGTGCAGAACAATTTATGGGCAGAATCGGTAAGCTTGAGGCTGCAAACCGCGGTGGAAGATTTGAGCGTCAAGGCCCAGGCCTACGGTTTTCCCGGAATTACGGTTGACGGCAATGATGTTGTGGCTGTTTACCGGGTCACCCGCGAAGCCATCCATCGAGCCCGGAGCGGCGGCGGGCCGACCCTGATTGAATGCAAGACCTATCGCTGGTTCGGCCACTCCATGATTGATCCCGGCACCTATCGCCCAGCTGAGGAAGTTGAACTCTGGAAGTCCAAAGATCCTATTCCCTTTATGGAACGCTATCTGGACAAACAGAAACTCTGGTCCGATTCATGGAAGCAGGAGTTGCTGGAGCAGTTCAACAAAGAAATTGATGAGGCGGTAGAGTTCGCAGAGAACTCGCCTTATCCGGAGCCGGAAGAGGCCCTGGACCACGTTTACAGCTTCAGTATCCGCGACCGCGAGTTGAACCGCAAATCCTGGAGCTTCCGCAACTCGGTGACCTCACCCGCGAACAAGTAAAAAACTAAGGAACCCCAAACGAATGGCACTTTCGACTTATATTGACGCGATCAACACCGCCCTCGGCGAAGAGATGCGGCGCGATGAGCGCGTTTACATCATCGGCGAAGACGTGGGCGCAATGGGCGGCGCCTTCAAGGCCACCAAGGGCCTGCTGGAAGAATTTGGCCCGCAGCGGGTGATCGATTCTCCCCTGGCCGAGGGCATTATCGTCAGCTCTTCCATTGGCGCTGCCATGGTGGGCATGCGTCCGGTGCCGGAGATTCAATTTTCCGACTTCATCACCCCGGCCATGGATGCTCTCACACAACAGGCGGCCAAGCTGCGTTACCGCAGCGCGGGCACACAAACGTGCCCTTTGACTCTGCGCGTGTGCTATGGCGGCGGTGTTGGCGGCGGACTGTACCACTCACAAACCAACACAACCTGGTTCATCCATGAGCCAGGGTTGATTGTGCTGGCGCCCTCGACTCCCTATGATGCCAAAGGTCTGCTGAAGGCCGCGATTCGCGACGATAATCCCGTCGTTTATTTTGAGCATAAGAAGCTCTATCGCTCGATTAAAGAAGAAATTCCCGATGACGATTACGTAGTTCCGATCGGCAAGGCAGTCGTACGCCGCGAAGGCACAGACATCACCGCTGTCTCTTACGGGTACACGCTGCAACTCACCTTGCAGGCAGCGGAAAAGATGCAGGAAAAAGGCGTAAGCGTGGAAGTAATTGACCTGCGCACACTCTCTCCGATGGATAAAGACAGCTTTTTGGAGTCGGTGGCAAAAACCAGCCGGCTGGTGGTCGTGCAGGAGGATCATCGCACGCTGGGCATCGGTTCTGAAATTTCAGCCATTGTCGCGGAAGAAGCCTTCGATTGCCTCGATGCTCCTATCGTGCGCGTGACCGCGCCCGACATTCCCGCAATTCCCTTCTCGGCTCCGCTGGAGAAGTTTTATATGCCTTCGGTAGAGAAGATCGTGACGGCGCTGGAAAGAACCGTAGAGTACTAGCAGCAAAGAAACATTTGGCACTTAGCAATTAGCATTTGGCCCCTAAACAAACTTCGAGCGAATAAGGCTCAGGATTCTCCGCTATTATGGGCAGCAGAAGACACTTTCACGGCTAAAGTGCCAAATGCTAACTGCTTTCTTTTCACACCAATTCCAGCCCGCCATCCACAGCGAGAATTTGTCCGGTAATAAAATCAGGAGCCGTTGCCATCATCAGAACAGCAGCTGCGACGTCGGCTGCGGTTCCGTTGCGGCGCATGGGAGTCTTGGCCGCCATCTTCTTCATGAATCCGTTGGCTTTCTCTTCGCCGGAATCGATCAATCCCGGAGAGATGCAGTTCACCACGATCTCAGGGGCAAAGGCCTTGGCCAGGGCTTGTGTCTGCATGTGCAGAGCGGCT
Source organism: Terriglobales bacterium (assembly GCA_035651775.1). Classification (GTDB taxonomy): domain Bacteria; phylum Acidobacteriota; class Terriglobia; order Terriglobales; family Acidobacteriaceae; genus QIAW01. The sequence goes on along the minus strand of DASREY010000196.1, from coordinate 4,917 downwards.
TTGGACTGGCAATAATGTGCGTGCATGACCCAGGGCCGCAGCCCGCCCAGCGACCCGATATTAAGAATGCGGCCACGGCGCTTGCGCAGCTCTGGAGCGCAGGCGCGTGAAAACAGAAATGGGCCGCGGGTGTTGGTGTCGAACATGTTGTCCCACTGCGCGATGGTGATTTCTTCAATCGCAGCGGTTTCATAAAAAGCGGCGTTGTTCACCAGGATGTCTAATTGCTTAAACTCTCCCAATACCTTTTGAACCGCCTCTTGAATACTCTTCTCATCGCAAACGTCGCAGCGCACAGCCAGCGCGCGCACGCCGTGCTTTTCGATATCACGAATTGTCTTTTGCGCCTCGGGACGCGAGTTCAAATAAGTGATGGCAACGTCCGCGCCGGCCTCAGCCATGGCCAGCGCGCAGGCACGGCCAATGCGCCTGGCCGCCCCGGTGATCAGGACGCATTTCCCATGAAGTGGCCGGGAAGTTTTAGAAGATGGCGAAGGCATGAAGAGATTGTAAATGGTTCGTTTTTTTGACGGCGAGATCATTCTATCGAAGGTAAAAAACTCCGGGGGATCCGACCCTGAGCTTTCGCAAAGTTTCGTAGAAATGCCTTGATGCTATGTTGGTGCTCGAACTTCCTCGGGGTGCCTTCGGCAGGCTCAGGGCAGGCTTTTCGACTCGGGCGTTCGCCCTCGCCCAAGATGGCAGACTAAAAAACAGCTCGTAGTTACAATCCAGCACCATTCAGTGCGGCATAGGTGGTTGCTGTGGTTGCTGTTGAGGTTGCGGGTTCGTCGGGTCAGGTGGAAGGCTGGGATCGTTCCGCGGTCTTTGGTAAGGCGGAGCGACACTGCCGGACTGCTGCTGGTCATCGGTGGGTAACGCTTCGCCCGGACGGCGCAATGAAGGCGCGCCCGGCTCTCCGGCTTCTCCCGGGGTCTGCGGCTCGGTGGTTTGCGGCTGGGCCTGACCGGAGCGGGCGACCTCGACCTCTTTCTCAGTGCGGACGACTTTTTCGCCATCCACTTTCATCACCTCGACCCGGCCCACCTCATCGCCATAAAGACGAACGAACTCCACGGTTTGAGGCGGGGCGCCGTAGATCCACTCTTCATATTCGCCGCGGTCGTCATGTTCGCGCACCTTCTGGTCGGGACGGCCCTTAGAGGCGACGACCATCTCACGGTTCATTCCCACCAGAACCTCGTGATTCTTCACCGCCTCGCGCGCCTTGGGAGGCAATGTATCCACATAGGCCTGGGTGGCCGAGAGCGCGTTGAAATCGAACACCGGCGTCAGCATCTGCTTGACCTGGTCAGGGGTAACATCAGGCACGGAATGGTCGAACATCAAAGCCACAAAAGATCCCTTGGCGTTCTCTGAGTTATCAGGAGCAATAGGAATCGTGTTGCCGGTAGAGCCTACGCCGGCTTCAATGTGCTGATACCATTTTTTCTTTTTCTTGAGGCCGCCATTGATTTCAACGATGATGCTGTGATCTTTGATTACCACGTCGGTGATGGTGGCGCGGTCGCCGGGCTTGGCGGCTGGGCCGCGTTGTGCCAGCAGGAAATTTAATTGCTCGTCGTTCGGGGTGACGACACCGTCTTTGATCATCAATCCTTTTTCGCCCATGGGGAATGGCTTGCGCACAAATACCCGCTCTGCGGTCAATCCGCGGATAAGCTCGAACCTTGTCTGCTGCGACATAGGACGAGCGGTGTCATTTGCGGATTGGCCGACTTGATCTGCCGGCTTTGTCTTAGGATCGGAACAGACGGCATTGCCTGCCAAGAGAATAAGCGCGCTTGATACGAGAAGGAATTTGCGAGGAGCCATTACAGCCTGCCTTCAGCTTGCATTTGAAAAGAAGTGCTGAACCCGCTGTTTCTGTGGAAATTATACCGCTAAGCGGCGCCAGCAACTGGTCTTTTCAAATTGGATGCAAAAAGACGGCACTCAGCATTCAGCAATCAGCATTCAGCCCCTAAAGAAGCACTTAGCACTTGGCATTTAGCCATTAAAGCGCCTTCAGCTGCAAATCGTGGAGCCTCTTCGAACCCAAGCTGTTTAGGGGCTAACTGCTAAGTGCTATCCGCTTGTGTAGGGGCTGAGTGCTGAATGCTTTTTTTGCTGAGTGCTGAATGCTTATTTACGTTGCGCAACCTGCTCACCTGTAACCTGATTGACAGGCTTATCGGCCTCCTGGATACCTGAGCGGTCTGGGCCTACAGCACGCCGCAATATCACCAGCTTGGAGTGGCCTTCGCGGCCGCCGGGAAGGTATACGAAATTGCGGGCTGGATCAAAGGCGAGAGCGTGACCGCGAACTTCGGTCCGCAGCTCGTCTTCGCTGGCATACTTACCGTCCTGCGATTTGATTACATTCACATAGCCATCGGCGGAGATGGCAAAAAGCCTGTGCGTCGCCTGATCGAACCACAAATTGTCTGTACCGTTGGCAGAAGGTATGCGCGCAACTTCCCTTCCATCGTCCGGATCGAGAACCAACACGGCCGAGCGAACCGCCACATAGAGCTTCTGCGCTTGTGGATCGAATGCCAGTCCAGTAGGTTGCGAGGCATTCAGTCTGAAGTGACGCGCAATAGCGTTATTGGCATCGAGGGCGACAACTTCCGCGCGGCCTTGCAAAGAGGCGAACACCAGATTCTGCGCGGGGTCAAAAACCATGGACTGTGGGGCTCCTTCGAGGGGAACACTGGAGATCTGGGCAGGGTTAGCGAGCTCTACCACCGAGATGGTCTCCTGATTACGATTGGAGGCATAGAGTGCTTTGCGAGCCGGAACCAGCAGCAATGAATCGGCAGCCATCGGAAGCTTGATTGTGTCTTCTACCTGCCAACTTTTGCACGAGATGACTGCGATGCTGCTGTTGCCGGCATTGGCGACATAAAGTCTTGCGTTGCCGGCGTCAACTGCCATGCCGCGCGGGTCGGAGAGGTCTTTCACCTGGGCGACCACCCGGCGCTTGATAGGATCAAAAATGTCCAGGGTATTCGTGGAACTGTGCGCGATCACCAGGTATTTATCCACAAAAACCGCGGCGTCAAACCCGGGCTGGCCGGGGATCTCAATCATGGCTATCTGACGCAATTGCGCGGGCGCGGCTGCCGCAAACGCAATGAGCAGTACAAGAGTGTTCAGGGGACGCATATGCATGGTTGGCTGCCTTATTTTTGGCCAGACCTTCGGCGTGGATATGGGATGCAGAATAGCCCTTAGCAGTTGGCAGGAGAGCTCTTAGCCCTTAGCCTAACAAACTAAGGGAGCCTGATTAGATTGGAAATCTGCGTTGATCAGCGTTCATCCGCGGCGAAAATTGTCTTTATGCCAGGTTCAGAGCGCGCTTGAACGATCCACGCTCGTTCATGATCTTTTGCTGCAGCAGGGTGATGGCATAGATCAACTGCTCCGGGCGTGGGGGGCAGCCGGGTACGTAAATATCCACCGGTATGACCTGGTTCACGCCCTGGACAAGAGCGTAGTTATTGAAGACGCCGCCGCTGGTGGCGCATGCGCCCATGGAGATAACCCACTTGGGTTCGGGCATCTGCTCCCAGAGCAGGCGGATTACCGGAGCCATCTTTTGCGAAACCCGCCCGGCAATGATCATCAGATCGGCCTGGCGCGGCGAAGGACGAAACACCTCAGCGCCGAAGCGGGCAATATCAAAACGCGATGCGCCCATGGCCATCATCTCGATGGCGCAGCAGGCCAAGCCAAAGGTCATAGGCCAGATGGAGCTCTTGCGGCACCAGTTCACCGCCCAATCCAGCGAGGTCAAGATGATACCCTCGGGCGGCTGCTCGCCAAAGGCAACTTCACGGATTTTGGTTATATCGTGCTCGCTGCCTACGGTATTCTCAAAACGTTCATCGCCATTCATGCTTCTATTGTATTCCGAGAGGCGGGGAAGATTCCAGTTCGAAACTCAACCCCTATGTACCCTACACAACTCTTCTAAGGAATTCATCGTCATCTTCAGCGGACAGTTTTTCGGAAGTGGGGACGCCAAAATCCGGGTCCGAAAAGATATAAGGCGCAGCTTGTAGGAGTTCAAAACCCATCCGCGCGCATCTTGAACAAGGCGGGAACTGACCGCCTTTCAAAAAAACAACTTCCTCAGCAAGTTTGTGCTGGCGATGTTTCACAAGATAAATGCCGGTAGCTGGAACCGTTTGTCCGGTAATAAAAGATTGGCGCTTCATCTGTTCCCCTCTGGGCCGGTTGGACCGCGTATTCAAGTGATTTTGAGCACCTTCGCTCCAACAGAAGCGATGGGCCGTTAGCACGCATGACGATAGGGGGGTAATGCGGGGGGAGAAAGTATTATCCACCTAAAATTGGCTGCTGTGTAATAAAAAGTTTCTATTTACCGAATTTTCACAAAATTTTCAAAAACGGAAAAGTTCCAAAACGACCTGCCATCCTACAATTTTCGGAGGACATTACGGCACAAGTAAACTCGTGCCTGATACAAGTCTTCACACGCAAACACTTTTTGGCAGGCCGCTAAACTATGGGGCCAAATGCTAACTGCTTTTTCGTCTTTATTCTCCAGTCCGGGAGCACCACAAAACCTCGTGCGGTCTTACAATCCGCGTTTACTGATAATCTGAATTCGAGGAGACCGCACGCCTTTGCCGCCAATTATCAATGCCCAACGAATTTCGAAGGCTTTCGGAGCTACGCCGTTGTTCCAGAACGTTTCCTTTACAGTTTCCGAGGGAGACCGCATTGGGCTCATCGGACCTAACGGTTCAGGGAAATCGACGCTGCTGCGGATTCTGGCCGGCAGTATGGAAACCGATGAGGGAGAAATAGCGGTCCGAAAACGCATCGGCCTCAGCTGCGTGGAGCAGGAATCGAAGTTCAAACCCGGAGATACGGTGCGTTCTG
>DASREY010000195.1:0-11884 GCA_035651775.1 Terriglobales bacterium | reverse complement strand
TTCGCCGGCAGTCCAGAAACCTGCTCCGCAGCCCCCGGCGCGCCGCGTGATTACTCCGCAAACAGGACCGCGTCCGGTGTATTTGGCGCCTGTTCAACCACGTGCGACCGTGCAGCCTGGGCAGCCTATTGGACAGCGTTCGGTGCCAGGGCGTCCGGTACCGGGGCAGCCGATTTTTCAGAGACCGCGGCCTTTCTCGCCGGGAACCAAACCACCATTGCGTCCAGGCGAACGACGCCTGCATCCCACGCGGATGTCTCCCACAGGAGTGCGGCCTACCGGCCCACGTCCCGGAGGTGGAGTAGGAGCAGCCCTGCCGCCGCCGCCGGATGGCGTCCGCCGCCCCGCTGGTGGTGCTGCCCGCCGTCCTGGACAGCGCTATGTTCCGCGCGGCATAAAAGAAGGCCCGATGAAGGGCTTCGTGCCGCCGCCGACGATGTCTGCGGTTTCGAACGAGCCGCTGCCAATTACGCGCTCCATCACTATTACAGAAGGCATCAGCGTTAAAGACCTGGCGGAAAAGCTGGAAGTGCGGCCTAAGGACATCATCGCCCGTCTATTGGCGCGTGGAGTGTTCGCCTCGATCAATCAGACCCTGGATTCAGAGCTGGCGACTGGAGTGTCGCGCCAGTTCGGGGCCGATACCAGCGTGATCACCTTCGAACAGCATGCCGAGGAGATGGTGGAGGCGGGCTTTGAAAAGAACGAAGATGCCGGCCGCAGGCATGCCCGTCCGCCCGTGGTCACTATCATGGGTCACGTCGACCATGGCAAAACCTCGCTGCTGGACTCTATTCGCGAAACCAATGTCGCCGGCGGCGAAGCTGGGGGCATTACTCAGCATATCGGCGCCTACAAGGTGAAGATTGTAGACTCCAATTCCCCGGCCTTCGGGCGTGAGATCGTGTTCCTCGATACCCCGGGCCACGAAGCCTTTACACGCATGCGCTCGCGCGGCGCCAAGGTAACCGATATTGTTGTGCTCGTTGTCGCAGCCGATGACGGCGTCATGCCACAAACTTTGGAAGCCATTGATCACGCCAAGGCGGCCAATGTGCCCATCATTGTGGCCATTAACAAAATTGATAAGCCCGGGGCGTTGCCGGAGCGTCCGAAAAAGCAGCTCGCCGACCGTGGCTTGGTGCCGGAAGATTGGGGAGGCAAAACGGTTTTCGTCGAGGTTTCGGCCAAACAGAAAACCAATCTTAACCTGCTGCTGGAGATGATTTGCCTGGTTGCCGATCTGGGCGAGCTGAAGGCTGCGCCAGAGCGCCCTGCAACCGGCGCTGTGCTGGAAGCAAAGCTCGACCGCGGACGCGGCGCTGTGGCCACCGTACTGGTCCAGAACGGCACGCTGCGCAACGGCGATACTTTTATCGTGGGCAATACCTATGGCAAGGTGCGCGCCATGTTTGATGACCGCGGTAACGCCGTGGACCAGGCCCCGCCGTCAACTCCGGTAGAGGTCCTGGGGCTCGAAGGGCTGCCTCAGGCAGGCGACCAGCTCAGCGTGGTTGCAGACCGCGACAAAGCCAAGCAGGTTTCCCAATATCGCGAAGCTAAGGCGCGCGAGGCTACGCTGGCCAAGTCTTCACGTTTATCGCTGGAAGGTCTGGCAGAGCAGTTGAAGACCGCTGGAATGAAAGAATTGCCCATCATTCTCAAGGGCGATGTGCAGGGCTCGGTGGAAGTGCTGGCCGATTCGCTTTCAAAACTTTCCAACGAAAAAGTGAAAATCAAAGTTCTGCACACCGGCGTGGGTGCTATTACCGAAACCGATGTCCTGCTGGCTTCGGCTTCCAATGCCATCATCATCGGATTCAACGTGCGTCCGGAGCGCAAGGCCCAGGAGCTGGCCGAACAGGAAGAAGTGGATATCCGCCTGCATTCCATCATCTACGAGCTGCAGGATGAGATCAAGAAAGCCATGACCGGCCTGCTTGAGCCCGTGATCAAGGAAACCTATATGGGCCGGGCTGAAGTACGCAATACCTTCAAAGTTCCCAAAGTGGGCACCGTTGCCGGCTGCTTCGTGCAAGACGGCATCATCAAGCGCGATGCCCAGGTTCGCCTGTTGCGCGATAACGTAGTCGTCTTCACCGGCAAGGTGGGTTCGCTGCGCCGCTTCAAAGACGACGCCTCCGAGGTCCGCAACGGAATGGAGTGCGGCATCAGCATCGCCAACTACGGCGACATTAAAGTGGGCGATATTATTGAAGCCTTCGTGAGCGAGCGCGTTTCCGCGGAAGCGATCGCGTAATTAAAACTGACCTTACGCGTTTTAACTGTTGGTGTTCCGTGATCTCCGTTTGCATCTGTCATCCTGAGCGAGGGCGAATGCCCGAGTCGAAGGACCCCGAGAATATTTCAATCGTCAATGCCGTGACGAGGCGTTCTCTGAAGAATCTCGCGGCGGCATGTTTCGCGCTCAAGCTATCATTGCCGACATAAGGAGTTCCGGATGTTCAGAGGCCCTGAACACAGTTTGATCGGCAGTGTTTTTATGGTCTTATTTGGCATCTTGACTGGAATAGCGGCCTTTCGCCGTGAAACCAAGTTGAGAGGAGCCTTTATGCACGGCAAAGGCCCCGGTGTACCCATCAGCCCTACGGGACGTGTGATCTTGTTCGCTCTGTCGTCGGTGTTAATGGTCTATGGACTGCGAGGCCTTGTTCACTGAATTGTCTGAGCTTTGCCTATGGATATTCGAGAACGCATCGCAATCGAGCCTGGAAGACGCGGTGGCAAGCCATGTATCCGTGACTTGCGGATTACGGTTTTCGACATATTAGAATACTTGGCGGCAGGTATGCGCGAGGATGAGATCCTTAGCGATTTTCCGCAACTCGAGCGCGACGACATTAAAGCATGTCTGCTTTTCGCGGCTGAGCGCGAACGCTGCTGGCAACGCTACCCAGCCGGCGAAAATTCTGAAGGAGTGGACTACAGAAAGCATATCACCATTGAACCCGATAAAATGGGTGGCAAACCATGCATTCGCGGAATGCGAATTACTATCTATGACGTTTTAGGTTGCTTGGCGTCTGGCATGTCAGAAGACGATATTCTTCGTGATTTCCCGTATTTGGTTCGTGAGGACATTCGTGCATCTCTTGCGTTTGCCGCCGACGGTGGACGCGGGATGTTCATGGGTTCTTGAAATCCAATGACAATTCCTTTTTATTCTGATGCCCATCGCCTCTCTCACCCTCGAAATCCGCATTGAAGGCGCGCATTCGCTCAAAGACAAGCGGCAGGTGGTGCGCAGCATGAAAGACCGGCTGCGGGCCAAGTTCAACGTCTCCGTTGCCGAAATGGATGCAACCGATCTATGGCAGCGCGCCACCGTGGCAGTAGTCAGCATTTCCGGCTCACGCGACTACCTGGAGGGCCTGATGCAAAATGTGGAGCGCGAAGCCCATCGCATCGCCAATTCCACCGGTGCGGATATTACCGATGCATGGGTTGAATATCTATGAAGCAGGCTTCAATATCCGGCGCCCAGGATAATACTTCCAGGAAGGAATTTTTAGAGATGTCAAGACAATCGGGGCGCTCTGGCCTGAAATCTTTCCGCCCGAGTACTCCAGACTCCAGTAAAATAGTCTGTACACAACTTTTTGAGCACATCTCCCCTTCAGCCGTTTATATGCAGAATCGCAATGTACAGCACCGCCGCGAGCGTATGGCCGACGCTCTGCGCGATGAGATCGGGGCCCTGATTGAGGGCGAGTTGGGCGACCCGCGTATCGGGCTGGCCACCGTGAGCGAGGTCCTGCTTGCCTCCGACGGCAAGTCTGCGCGTGTATTTGTGGAAGTAGACGGCACGGAGCGGGAAGCTGACGACACCTTGCAGGGGCTGAACGCCGCTCGCGGGTTCATCCGGCATCAACTGGTGGAGCGGCTGGGCCTGCGCCATGCTCCGGAGATTTTTTTTCAGCTCGATACTTCGACGGCGCGGCAGACACGGATTGAACAATTGTTGCAGCGTATCCACAAGAAAAAATAGAATAACTGGTTTTGCGAATTCAGGAACAGGATCCCATGGTTGGCGAGGTCATCAAGAAGATTAGCGAGCACGAGTCATTCGTGCTGACTTCGCACGCCCGTCCCGATGGCGATGCCATCGGTTCGGCTCTGGCTTGTTACCAGATTCTGCAGGCCCTGGGTAAACAGGTAAATGTAATTTTAAGCGATGGTGTGCCGGTCCTGTACCGCCGCCTGCCCTGGGCGCATGCGGTGATCCAGGCTTCTGAGATCAAGGAACGTTGCGAAGCCGCCATTATTCTTGAGTGTGAAAGTTTGCAGCGCACCCGTTTGCGCGGCTTGGAACATCCTTTTCTTATCAACATTGATCACCATGCCAGTGGACGGCCCTTTGCCAACCTGAACTGGATTGATCCTTCGGCCTGCGCCACCGCTGAGATGATTTATGAGTTGGCGAGAAAGGCCGGCGTGAAGATTACGCCCGACATGGCAACCTGTCTTTACACCGCGGTTCTGACGGATACCGGCTCGTTTCGTTTTTCCGGAACCAACCATCGCACCTTCGCCCTGGCGGAAGAACTGGTGCGTTGCGGGGCTGATCCGGTGAAAATTGGGCAGGCGGTTTATTTTTCCAATCCTATCTCCAAGACCCTGCTGCTGGGCGCGGCCCTGCGCAATTTGAAGCGCGATGGCTTGTTGGCGTGGATGCACGTTACCCGCGAAGATATGGCGGGTTGTGAAGCTGCCGAAGAAGATTGTGAGGGCCTGGTCAACTACGCGCTGGGAATCGCCGGCATCGAGGCGGCGGCATTTTTTCGCGAGTTGGAGAAGGGCAGATTCCGCGTAAGCCTTCGCAGTAAAGGGGCCATTAACGTGGCTGCTGTTGCCGATGAACTGGGCGGCGGAGGCCACGAGTGCGCCAGCGGATGTTCCGTAGACGGCCCTTTGCCGGCTGCCGAAAAGCTTGTCTTGGGCAAGTTGCGTTGCGCCCTGTTGCGGGTTTCCTCGACCCACCTTTCATGAGCGTATCCCCAAGCAGAATGCGGTTTCACGAGTGGGTCGTGGTTGGCCTCTTTTGCGTTTTTTTCTTTTTTTATGGGTTAGCTGTTTTCGGCCTGGTGGGGGCCGACGAGACCCGCTATGCCCAGATTGCACGCGAGATGCTGGCTCGCCATGACTGGGTATCGCCCACGCTCTACGGGCGGGTGTGGCTGGAAAAACCCGTGCTCTATTACTGGAGCGCGATGCTCAGCTATCGCATTTTCGGAGTCAGCGACTGGAGCGCGCGTCTTCCAGTAGCAGTGTTCGCTACGTGGATGGTCGCCGGCATCCATATTTTCGTGCGCCGGTTTCGCCCTGGCGGCCAGCTTCATGCTGCATTGATTGCTTGTTCGAGCGCTGCCACACTTGCATTTGCTCGGTCCGGTTCCACGGACATGCCCTTGGCTGCCTGTTTCACTGTGGGACTGCTCGCCTGGCTGGCATGGTTCAAAACGCAGGAAAAAAAATGGCTCCTGGCCTTCTATCTTTTTATGGCGGGAGGCATGCTGGCCAAAGGGCCGGTAGCGCCCCTGCTCGCGGGGCTGATCATCCTGTGCTTTGCTCTTTTGTGTAAGGACGCGCGCCTGGTGCTGCAGACTCTGTGGCTGCCCGGTATTCTGCTTTTTATCCTCGCCGCAATGCCATGGTACGTGCTGGTGCAATTGCGGAATCCGCAATTTTTTACCGAATTCATTCTGCGGCAAAACCTGGCCCGCTTCAGAACTAACCTCTATCATCACGAGCAGCCTTTCTGGTATTACCTTCCGGTGATGTTACTGGGCCTGCTGCCCTGGACGGTATTCTCAATCACGGCGTGGTCGAAAACCGTGCGGGCCTTTTTCCGGAAATCGGCAGTTCCAAAAGGGGATGACACTGCTGATGATCTGGAAAAATTCCTGGCGATTTGGGCGGTAGTTCCGATCTTTTTTTTCTCCTTCTCGCAATCCAAGCTGCCGGGATACATTCTTCCCGCCGTGCCTGCCTGGGTATTGTTGACAGTTTTATACTTCGAATATCGGGTCGTAGCCCAGGGACGAAGCTACGCTCTATGGATTGCGCATGCTTTGGTTGTGGCTGCGGTTACAGCAGTGGCTTTTCTTGGTCCGCAGATTCTGCTTCATCCTCATGCCATGCCGGCCGCCAGTGCCTCAATTGTGCCGATAACGGCCGGCGTTATCTTTGCCTTGGCCATCATTGCGCTGGCATTTTGGCGTGGCTGGCAGATGATTTTCATAAGCACTGCATTTGTGACAGTGATTGCCGCTGGGGTTCTGTTGAAGACTACCGGGCCGGTGATCGATGCCATGCAATCGGCGCGTCCTGCGGCCCGTCACCTGGCGAACAGCAATCTGCCGGTGGTGGTTTTTCATGTCCCGCGCGGAATTCAATATGGCCTGGGATTTTATTTCAACCGTGAAATTCCGAGCTACGATGCCGGTAACTTTCCGCAGCAGGACCACTTTCTGCTCACGAAAAAGGATGAGTTCAAGGAATTGATACAAATGATGCGGGAGCGGGCGCAGCAGGAGCCGGGAATGCATCCGGCGTGCAGCCGGGGAAGCTGGCAGAGCAAACTGGAACCTGAAACTTCTTTTCGCTCGCCAGTTCTCGATTTGTATCGGGTTTCAGCATGGTCGTGTTCTATCGCGCCCATCACTGACGGGGCTTACTAGGATTTGTAAGATTCTTGGGCTCTCGCCGTGGCTACTTTCTGCCGGCAATCAGGGCCGCGATGTGGAGGAAAACCGGATTGTCATATTCAGGGACTGTCCAGCGATTTGCGCGCATTCTCAGCTTCCTTTTGTCTGCAGCATTGCCATTGCTGGCGCAGCGGCTACCCGTACTCAAGCAAGTTGACCCGGCCTACGGCCTCTATTGCCGCGAGATGTATTTGCCGCAGTTAACCAGCGGCCCCAGTTCGGTGGCGTGGTTGCCGGATTCGCAAAGCGTTATTTTCTCCATGCAAGGCACACTGTGGCTGCAGAGCCTCAATTCCACAACGGCGGAGCAGCTTACCAGCGGCCCAGGATATGACTATCAACCTGACGTTTCGCCCGACGGCAAGTGGGTAATCTATTCCAAATACGATCATGACGCGATTGAACTTTGGTTGCTGGACCTCACCACCAGGCAAAGCAAGCCATTGACTCAGAATGGCGCTGTCAACCTCGAGGCGCGCTGGTCGCCTGCGTTTAACAGCGTCGATGCGCGCATAGTCTTTGTCTCCACCCAGTTTAATCAGCACTTTCATATTTTTGTGGCCCAGTTTGACACCGCCAAACACGAGTTGAAAGAAGTGCAGAGATTGACTGAAGAGCGGCGCAGCACGCTGCCACGTCCTTACGACAGTTCCTACGACCATGAGATCAGCCCAGCCTGGTCACCCGATGGCAAGGAGATTATTTTCGTTTCCAATCACAATAGCGGCGATGGCGCTGGCGGCTTCTGGCGCATGAAGTCCACTCCCGTATTGGTAGAGGCGCCTCCTCCGGTTCCACGTGGTCCTTTCGGCATGATGGCTCGCAGGTTACCGCCAATCGTGAAAGAAGATTCTCGCCAGATTTATGACGAGAAGACAACCTGGAAAACCCAGCCTGACTGGTCCCATGATGGCAAGCGTGTGCTGTATGCGGCCTACACGTCGTCCCCGGAGGGAGGGGAGCATCGGCTTGGCCTGATGACCTCGGAAGGTAAAGATGCGGTGCTGCTGCCGCATTCATCGCAGGCCTATGATGACGTGAATCCCCGGTGGTCTCCCGACGAAAAATCGATTGCTTTCGTCTCCAATCGAAATGGCGCTCTTTCTCTGTGGGTGCAGGATGCGGCTGGCGGAAGTCCGCGCGAGATCATGCAGAAAACGCGCAGGTTTCTTGCGCCCATGGCAACAATTCGATTGCAAGTAGGCAACGCGAGCGGCGTGGCTGGGCCGGTGAGAGTCTCAATAACCGCCGCAGACGGCCGGGCCTATGCTCCTGATCGCACATTGATCTATGCCGATGACAGCTTTGACCGCGCTGAGCATCCCTTCGAAGTCCATTATTTTGATCTCAATGTTTCACGCCTTAGACCGTCGGAAGAGATTGTAGTTCCGGCCGGAAAAGTTCATATAGAAATCACGCACGGCTTGGAAACTCTGCCCGTCCATGTCGATGTTGAAGTAAAAGCGGGTGAGGCAAAGGTAATCCCGTTCCCGCTTCAGAATCTGCCCCTGCGCGATAATTCTGTCAGCCGCTGGGTCGGCGGTGATACGCATGTGCGAATAAATTACGGTGGCGTATACCTTTCCACGGCTCAAATGATGCTCAATCAGATGGGAGCGGAAGACCTCGGCGTGGCATATGAACTCACCCCATCGGGAAATCAATTTACCGGCATCGCTCCGCCATTCATAACAGGCAAGACGGATCTGACGTTGATTGCCGCTCATCACATTCTCAGCGGAAGAGAATTGTATTCGAATTACTGGGGAACCCTTGGAATCATTGGTAATTTCATGCCCGGTGTTCGCCGCCATGCCTCATATCCGGACCCGGACCCATCGGTAACCGGCCTATCTTCGACGAATGCCAGCTTTGCTGACCTGTACCACGCTAAAGGCGCAATGGTTGGCTACGCGCAATCGTTCAGCCAGATTCCTGATCCAGACAGTGACATGAAACTGACCAACGAACTTCCCATTGACGTCGCATTAGGGAAGGTGGACTACGACGAAATCATGGGGCTGGGCGATGCCAAATCTTCTGCGGCGGTCTGGTACAAGCTACTCAACCTGGGCTTTCGGCTTCCAGTCGCCGCCGGTTCTGGCGCAGTGAAAGGCTACGCTTCAAGCCGCGGACCGGTTGGCCTGAACCGGCTGTACGTCCGAATGCCTGCCGGGCCATTCAAAACAGAAGCTTGGCTTAACGGACTGAAGCATGGCCGTAGCTTTGCCACCAACGGCCCCTTGTTGCGCTTTACATTAGGCGGGCAGCCGATTGGTGGAGAGCTCAAGCTGCCTACGCATAAGAGCGTGAAGTTCACAGCAACGCTGCGCTCCATTGTGCCTGTGGATCATCTGGAAGTAGTTTGCAACGGAGAGGTGGCGATTAACGTTCCCATGAACCGGACGCACGATGCCAGTGACGCTGTCGGCGCTCTCCACCTCGCGCGTAGTGGATGGTGTTTATTGCGCGCCTGGGCGGAAAAATCGGAGGATCCGGTCCTCGATAATTATCCGTACGCCACGACCAGCCCGATTTACATTACCGTGGGCAGTGCCAGACCCAGATCGCCGGAAGACGCGAAATATTTTCTGACATGGATTGGCCGTGTCATGGACAACGCCAAAGCAAATACAGGATACAAAAATGACGCGCAAAAGGCCGAAGTTCTAAAAACCATCGAAGCGGCGCAAGCTGTATACGACAAGCTGGCAAGGTAAGAAATTCGAATTACGAAGTACGATTTTGAGAAATGTTGCTCCTCATTGAAATCGTCAAATCAAAATTGTACTTCGTAAAATCGTACTTTCTAGGCCACGTGTGCGGTTTCCGGTTGCGACAGCGAGCGTTGCGCGGCCTGTTGAATGAATCGCTTCATTACGGTTGCCCACATTACTTTCTTGCGCACCGCGCTTTCTTTAATGCCGCGGCCCTGGGCGAACATGGACAACAGGGCTTTCATCTTCAGCACGCGCAACACGGCTTGGTCGGAGGCAGAGACGCCATAGGCCTCCAGAAAGCTTTTTTGAATGGCAGAGGTGATAGTGCGATTGCAAAACGGATATTTTTCCAGGGCCTCAATCGAAGCCATGAACATGGCAACATCCTGAAAAGATGTGCCGCGCTGGCTCATGCGCGAAAATTCGCTGATTCCCACCCCGCCTTCGGTCACGATTACATTCAAGGGGGTAAAGTCGTTCAATACAGCGGAAGCGGCGAGGGTTTTCTTGCCGCGGTGCAGCGCATGCCTCGCCCCGGTCATGATGGAGCGTACATCGGCTTCTTCCAACCCTTCTTTGCGGCATAGCGCGCAAACCTGCTCCAGTTCAGATATCAGGCGGTCGGGTTCAAAAGGGGATGACATGTCGCTGGTGGCGCGATGGAAAGAGCGCAACCATGCGCCTGTATGCCGGGCGACTTCCGCCAGTCCGTCGCCGTTGCTGAATCCCGGCAACAAGGCAGCTTTCATGATGATGGATTGCAGCGGCAATCCGCTCAACTTTTCCGCAACCACCGCTCCCAGCTCGGTAAAGTCGCCCAAAGGCCGGGGCACGCCTGTGAGTTTCTTTTTCTGCGCGACCTTGTGGACCATATTGAGGTTGGAAGATTCTTGTTTGGCCTTGCTGCGCGCCTGTTCGACTCCGCCCTTGTTGCGATACACCTTGGCTGCTATGCGCTCGCTGCCATCGCTGAAATCCATTACGATGTCATAAATAAAGTGGTCGGCCTTGGGTGTATGGCCCACAATCCGCACATTACGCAGTTCCGTATATTGAGGATAAAACTTGGTTGCAGACGTGCGTAATTCCGCAACAATTTGCTCCATTACATTTTCAGCCATTCTTGCTCCGATGTGAGTTAAGAAAAGGAATTAGGCTAGCTGAAAAAGATATTGCACTTCTGATTCCATACACCATGTGAATATTCCTACCTAACCTATTGAAAATACACAAGATTTCCACACTATGATGAAGGGGGAGAGAGACTCGTGGAACTGCATATGAGCACCGCGATGCCTAGTGTGTGAAGACAGTTACAAGCTTCCCACCTGCGCCAGGTTTTGAAGGGTGTCGACCAAAACCGCCTGCAAATAACGCTTTATCGCACAACATGCGATGAACGTCGGCTAGTTTTGCCGACTCTCCGAGTCGAATCTAAATAAAACACAATGGGCCGGTTTGGAACCAAACCGGCCCATTGTTTTACCGTTCGCGTGTAGCCTCATCCGCGTCCTCTGCCAGGTCACGCAGTAGCTCAAAGAACTCCGGTGATTGGCCGATGAAGAGCCCGTCATGCGTGAGGGCATTGAGAGCTCCCATTGCAGCGCCCTTGGTTTCGGTAGGCCTGATGATTGAGCAGACCGGGAACTTTCGGTTTAGAAATGGACATGGCTCAGGCATGATGAGGTTGGTCTGGAGGTCCTCTCCGCCCAAAGGAGGAGCGTTGAGATCGGGAAACACCAGACTGGAATCAGTAGGGTCGGTCAGAGCAGGGGCATTGCCTGCTTTGTCGTGCCAGGTTTGGAAGTGGGCGGTCTCGGTTGGGCCGATGCTGAGCAAGATACGTAAAACCTCAGGATTGGTCACCCGCTGGGCGAGCGATGGGTAGAGGCTGGTGCCACCCTGCTCGATGAATGCGAAATGGAATCCGGCAGTGTTGGCGATGGCTTGAATATGGTCCTTGGGAGTTAGATCGGCATCGGACCGGGGAATTGCCGGATGCTGTCCCACATTCAAACTGGGAATTGCCTGGGCAAAGTTGAACGAAGGATCGAGATCGGGGTTTTCCGCGCGGCTGCGGTAGCGCGTCCACCAACTCGTATCCACGGTGAGTTGCATGAGGTTTGTGAGCCGTCCGATTTGCCTGGCCCCGGTCGCTTTGCTGCCCGGCAAAGTGCGAAACCGATCCAGATTGACGATATCGGCGCCCTTGGAAGCCAGGTAGGCGTTGATAAATTCGAAGTGGGTGAGTTCATCCTCAGTATTGTCGTGGATATACTGGGACATATCCGCATCGAGCACCTGAAGGGCGTCAGTGTACGGTGCGCTCCCGCTTCCCCCGGGAACTTCTTTATCCTGGATTCCTCCCAGTTCGTTGTATTGCACCCACAGGTCGCTCTCCAGGATTTCAGCGGCGGCCAGGAACCTGAGGATTGC
>DASREY010000194.1:0-2288 GCA_035651775.1 Terriglobales bacterium | reverse complement strand
TGGCGCGCAGCCCACAGAGCGGCTTCGTTCACCAGGTTGGCAACGTCGGCACCAGAGAAACCCGGAGTGCCGCGAGCGATGACCGAGAGATCCACATCGTCAGAAAGAGGAACCTTGCGGGTGTGAACGCGAAGGATCTCTTCGCGTCCGCGCACATCCGGACGGTTCACTACGACTCGCCGGTCAAAACGCCCAGGGCGCAGCAGCGCCGGATCGAGCACATCCGGGCGGTTGGTAGCAGCCACCAGGATCACGCCTTCGTTCGATTCGAAGCCATCCATCTCAACCAGCAACTGGTTCAGGGTTTGCTCACGCTCATCGTGTCCGCCGCCCAGGCCGGCGCCACGGTGGCGGCCCACGGCGTCAATTTCATCGATGAAGATGATGCAGGGCGCATTCTTCTTGCCCTGCTCAAACAGGTCGCGGACGCGGCTCGCACCTACGCCGACAAACATTTCCACGAAGTCGGAACCGGAGATGGAGAAGAAAGGCACATTGGCCTCGCCTGCAACCGCGCGGGCCAGCAGCGTCTTGCCCGTTCCGGGAGGGCCGACCAGCAGTACGCCTTTGGGAATGCGTCCGCCTAGCTTCTGGAACTTCTGCGCCTCGCGCAGGAACTCGATAATTTCGCGCAGCTCTTCCTTGGCTTCATCCACGCCGGCGACGTCTTTAAACGTAACTTTTTTCTGCTGCATGCTGAGCAGGCGCGCGCGGCTCTTGCCGAAGCTCAAGGCCTTGTTCCCGCCGGTCTGCATCTGGCGGATCATGAAGAACCAGAACGCTCCCAGCAGCAGCACCGGGCCAAAGAACATCAGGTAGCTTTGCCAGTTGCCTGAGCTTACGGGCTTGTAGGTTACTGGGACGTGCTTCTCAGCCAGCACATCGATCAAGTGGGGATAGTTGGGAGGAACAGTCGTGTGAAAAGTACTGTTATCGTTGCGCAGTTGTCCCTGCGCTTCGTAATTCTCCAGGGAGATGGATACCTGTTGCACGTTCCCCTGGTCCACTTCGTTCATGAACTCGGAAAACTTGAGCTCTTTTTCCTTGTTACCGCCCCCAGATTTGATCACCTGATAGAGCACAACAATAGACAACAGGATGACCACCCACACAACGATTGTTTTTACGGTTGAATTCACCACCGACTCCTAAATTCCGCAGGCCCACGGCTCGGCTTGCAAGTTCCTAGACGTCTGTTAACTATGACGCTTTCTGATTAGATGCGTCATAGTCAAATTCGACGCTTGCGCCCGCTGGCGCACAGCCATTTGTTAGATTCTAAACCCTTTTCGCCAAGATGGATAAGAGAACTGAATCATTTACAGCCTGTGGCCTATTTACCCTAACCCGGCGCCTAGCGGACGGTTTCGTCGGGAGGGTTTGAAAACCGGCTATTTTCAATACGTACATAAGGCAGATTGCGGTTCAGGTGGGGCGATCCCAGGCCATAGCCCGCCACGAAAGATTCATCCAGAACAAATCCATAATAATCGGGCCGTAGCGAGACCCTACGAGAAGAAGACTTATCCAGGAAAGCCGCAAGTTTTACCGACGATGCGCCCTGGGACTTGAAATGATGCATCAGGTAGTCGCTGGTAATGCCGCTTTGCACCAATCCTTCGACCAGCAGCACATGCTGCCCTTTTACGTCTACCGAGGGGCTGTAGTTGATCTCTTTTCGCGAGGTGCTTCCGGTCGAACGCTCATGCATATGCGGTTTGATGAACTGGCAAATCACCGGCACCTCGAGGTTTCGCACCAGGTCGGTCATGAACATGAACCCGTTTTCCAGCACGGCGACCACACAGCAGGTCCTGCCCCGGTAGTCTTCCGAGATCTGCCGGGCCAATTCGCGTATGCGCTTCTGGATCTGCTCTGGATTCAGCAGAATTTGCTCTTCAGTGGTAGCGGTGGCGCTCAAGTCAATAGCCTCGTTTTCTAAAAGGGTCCTCAATGTTCGCTGCTGGTCGCAGGCGCTCGCTCAGCGCCCGGGACGTGTAATCATCCGTAAATTTTCAGCCTCTAACTCTTCGATCAACAAACCACTGGCAGAAGCGGGGGCATCGGCAGGCAGGCTGACGCGGGCAGGTGCCGGGAATCCCCGCATCCAGATAATTTCGCCGCCACTGGTGATCACCGGCCACACCTTGCGCTCCGCCTCCGTTTTCTTTTGCAGCAGCTCTTTCACTTTCTTTGGAGACTTTGTATGCGCCGGCCAATACCGGTCTCCGTGACGCCAATTCCTTACGATCAGCCCGCCACCCAGGCACTGTGGATTGAGAAGCTGG
>DASREY010000193.1:0-3088 GCA_035651775.1 Terriglobales bacterium | reverse complement strand
GGGCAGCCGACGTTCAAGTTGATTTCGTCATAGCCGAAGTCCTCGGCGATGCGGGCGCATTGCGCCAAGCCGCGCGGATCGCTGCCGCCGAGCTGGATGGCCACCGGATGCTCCGCTGCGTCGAATTTCATCAGCCGCGCGCGGTCGCCGTGAATGATGGCCCCGGTCGTCAGCATCTCGGTGTAGAGCCGCGCATGCCGCGTCAGCAGGCGATGGAGGAATCGGCAATGCCGGTCCGTCCATTCCATCATCGGGGCAATGCAAAAGCGCCAGGGACTGAAATTCCTTGATATTTTCGCTTTTTCAATCATTTACGGATGACAGGTCGCTGCCGATTACTGCCCATTCCAGTACCATTTCCGCCTATTCCCACACCAACTTACAGCACGTGCTGTAAGTTTGGCGGCTCGTGCTGTAAGCCGATCTGGCACATCTTCCTTTCCGACGCAAAAAACTCTTGGCTCCCCCGGGCGCGAAAGCAATTGTCAGTCGGGCGGATTCTTTCCAATCCTGGAACGTCCCTGGGGAATGGGGTGAGAATGGCTCGGACCACCAAAAGCGCTTCTTGGAGAAGCACAGTCGATTTGCAGGCAGCAGGCTGCATTGCGCCATGACCTTATGGGGCGCATATACCATTGGCTCCTGCATGAGGCGAAATATCTCGGAACCTATTACACATCGGTATCGGCGGCGACACTCCTTCTCAAAATCATCTTCTCTTTGGACTGGAAGCACGACTTCGCCACTCCGCGGTCGCTCGCCGATTTCAAAGTTGCCGACCTTGCCTGCGGCACGGGTACGCTGCTGATGGCCACGGCCCAGGCGCTCACCGACCGCTACATTCGCGACCGCGCTGCCCAAGACCTCTCTCTTGGTGAAAAGGACATATCCATTCTGCATCAGACGCTGATGCAGAATGTCCTTCACGGGTACGACGTTCTACCGACGGCTGTGCATCTCACGGCGTCAACGCTGGCCCTGCTCGCCCCCGATGTTGCCTTTCGGAATATGAATCTTTTCGTCATGCCGATGGGGCTTGACCACGGAACTCCGCGCCTTGGCAGTCTCGATTTTCTCCAGGGACCGGAGATCAAGACGCAATTTGCCCTAGACGACACGCAACTTGAAACTGTGAGGACAGGTGCAGCTCGGTCCATGAACGTAAACGCAAAGGTTCCTAAGCTTGACCTGTGTGTTATGAATCCGCCGTTCGTAAGCAGCCGCTACGGAAACCGGCTCTTTGGGTCACTGCCGCAGGAACGTGCAGCTTTGCAAAAAGAGCTGTCCAGGCAGGCGAAGGCCTTGGGCGTTACCGCCACCGCCGGTCTCGGCGCTCTTTTCGTCCCACTCGCGCACAAGCACACAAAGACCGGTGGGCGCATTGCCTTTGTCCTACCAATCGCTGCAGCAACCGGTGAGGCGTGGGGTGCGATCCGTAATCGGATCGCCGATGCTTTCCATCTCGAAGTAGTGATCACCAGCCACGACTCCGAGCGTCCAAACTTTTCAGAGAATACCGATCTTTCAGAATTATTGTTCATAGCGCGACGACTAGAATCTAAGGAAAAGGCAGGGCAAACGATCTATGTGAATCTGTGGCGCAATCCGCGTACAATCCATGAGGCGCTAGATCACGCAACCCGCGTCGCTGCTGCAATCACCGAGATCGACGGTAAGCCGGGTCAGGCACGAATTATCCGCACCTCCTCGACATTCTTGGGCGAGGTGACGAACCTCCCTGCGCCGGCCCATGGTGACAATTGGACTGGAGCAATTTTTGCCCAGAGTCACCTGATGCAAGCTCACTGGGCTCTCGATTCGAAGCATGAACTTCGGCTTCCCGGTGAAAAGGTGGCGCACCGGATACCCCTCTGCCGCCTCGATGGGCTGGGCGTCCTTGGTTATGACGTGCGCGACATTGCGGACGCTTTCGCAGTCGATACAACCGCGACTACATGGTCGCCCCATCCTGCCTTCTGGAACCACGATGCCGACAAGGTACGCACCATCGCTCAAAAACCGAACGCCACGCTAATTGCGAGGACAGAATCCCTTCCAGGCCGCAACCTCAAAGACGCAACCGCCGTCTGGTCGAAGGCGGGTACGATCCTCCTGGTCTCTCGGCTTCGGACAAATACCCACCGCGTTCTTGCGACAGGGCATCCCCAGCGCGTCCTTGGCAACACGTGGTGGGGCTTCGAGGATTCCACGCTGACAAAGGAACAGAGAAAGACGCTGCTCCTTTGGCTCAATTCTACGCTTGGCGTTATGTCTTACTATGGCCGTCGGGCGATCACAGAAGGCGCATGGATGCAGATGAAGAAGCCTGCATGGTCATCGATGCCCGTGCTGGATGTCCGTGCGCTCTCGCCAGCAAAACTGGCTGCACTGGCGAAGTCGTATGATTCTCTCGCCAAGAAAGAACTTGCGCCGATCGCACAGCTCAACATCGATCCCGTCAGACAAGAAATCGACGCCGCAATCTGCAAAGAGCTCAAATTGCCCGATCTGAAACCGCTTCGCGAATTGCTGGCGCGCGAACCAGGTCTTAGCGCGCAGGATATTCGCTCCGCAGACCACAAAGAGGCAGATGAAGGAATCGAAGCTGAAGCGAACTGAGAGGAACTTATCACTCTCCTTTGCAATTAATTGCACGTCGTCGCCGATTTTTCGATTACAGCATTATTACAGCACGGAATTTTTTCTTACCGTAACACATTGAATTATATAATGAAATGGAACAACCGGCCCCATCCATCATGGCGCAATGCAAAAGCGCCAATTCTCTGGTTTCACGGCCCGCAATTGTGGTCTCCGGCGACGGTCACCAAGTGGGATAGCCGCTTGCACGGATAACATAATATTCGATTTCGCACTGCCATGAGCCGGCATTGACGCTTGCGCGCGGCCCCGCTAACGCTCGGGCCATAGCATGCAAGACGTCAAAGAAAAGGCCGCCCTCTCCTCGATCACCGCGTCGGCCGGGCTGACGCTGGCCAAGGCGGTCGTCGGCGCTCTCTCCGGCTCGCTTGCAATCCTGTCCGAGGCGGCTCACTCGCTGCTCGACTTGGCGGCGACGGTGATGACC
>DASREY010000192.1:0-4231 GCA_035651775.1 Terriglobales bacterium | reverse complement strand
CGAGGCCGAGTGCGATAAGCTGCCGCTGGTTCCCTTAATGGTCAGCGTGTACGTTCCTGCGGCAGTCGAACTGCTGGTGGAAACACTCAGCGTTGATGTTCCTGCGCCGCTGAGCGAAGCAGGAGTCAAGGTCGCCGTCGCCCCAGCGGGCACCCCGCTCACCCCTAGCGACACAGCGCCAGTGAAGCCGTTCACTGCGCTCACCGTCGCCGTGTAGCTGGCGCTGCCGCCGACTGTGACAGTCTGCGAGCCAGGTGTTGCCGCCAATGTAAAGTCTGCTGTGCCCGCCAGCAGTCCATATACGCACAGTTGTCCGCTTCCGCTGTTGGCGGTGCCAAAGCTGGGCAAATAGACTTTACCGTTCGCAATCGTAGGAGCAGCGTTTTTGGAAATATTGTTGCAGCTATCGCGGCTGGAATTTTGCGTCGAGTTCCACAGCTCCGTCGAAATGTTGTCTGCGTTATAGGCGCGCAGGACTCCGGGGCCCGACGCGTGCTCCTGATTTGCAGGGGCTGTATAAGCCCAAACGATACCGTTGCTCCCGCCGTTGGCTGAGATCGAGAGGCGTCCACCTGGATAAGACTGGGTGATCGGACCTCTAGCAAATGGCGCAGTCTGTAGCAGGCCATTGCTCACTTTGAATGCCTTCAAGGCATCGTTCACGCCCCAGATATAAACCAGCGTGCCGTTGGCCGCGCTCTGCCATGAGACCGCGCTGCTTTGGAACTGGCCGCCGCTCGTCGCCTGAAAGATTTGTAACGCGTTCGAGCTGCCCAGATGGCCCATGTTCGCGGTATTCAGAACGTACATCTTGCCCTGCTTGCCTCCGCCGACCACAAGGTTCGTTCCTGGAATCAGCGCGGCGCCCGAAGCATTGATGTCTGTATCGCCGCCAGAGAGCGTCGCATGGTCGGAAGGAGTGAACCAGTCCGCCAGGCCGAGGTTCGGAGTGAGTTTGATAAAGCTGTCGCTGAAGTTGTTGACCCCGTCCCAGGTCCCGTTGCTGGTGATGAAATACACGTTGCCGCTGGCATCGGCCGCCGGTCCCTGGCCCGTCTGCCAGAGGCTCGCGCCGTCGCTGCCCGGTTCGGGGTTGAAAACTCCCACCTTCGCGAGGGTTGTAGCGTTGAAACCAAAGACATAACCTTTGTAAGGACCAACATCGCAGTGCGAACCTTCGCCGACGTACACGATGCCGTTGGCCAGCAGCAAGGCGGGGCGCTGGTTCTGCATGAGCTCGCTGAACCCGCTGGTCGTGACTTCGACCGGGCTGCCGGGCTTATCGGCGCCGGTGGTGATGTCGAGCGCGTGCAGCCGCTGGAAAAAGCTGCCGCCCTCGTTGGTCCGGGCCACCACGTAGAGCGTCTGGCTGCTGGCGTCGATCACCGGTGTGCCAATGATGCCCATGTTGCCGGTGACGTCGGTGCAGCTCCAGCCGCCGTCGGCGATGTTTTGTGGCGTCCCGAAATTGACGTGCCATAACTGCGTGCCGTTATCGGCGTCGAAAGCATAAACGCTGTTGTTCACCGTGGCCACGTAAACCACATTGTGTATGCCGCCGGCGATGCTCACATTCGACACATAGAGCGGCTGGGCATAGACCTGGTCGTCCACCGTCTTTTTGAACAGCATGCCAAACTGGCTGACAGTTACGTTCGATGGCGTCAGGAGGCTTTCATTCAGGTTCGCGCCCGTGCGCGCATTGTCGTTGTGCTGCGTCAGCACATTCACTTGCGCCGCAACCGAGGCGCTCAGGCCCGTGATGGCAAGTGCGCACATCACCGCCATCACCAGCAAACGGAAACCAAAGGTCGTTTTCATTGGCTCTCCACCCTTCAAATTGAAATTCGATCTGCACTCTCGGCGCTGCCCCGGACTTTGGGGGCTGGCAATATCTCTGGTTACAGCTTGGCGCTGGCGTATGAGTTGATTTCACAATTCAGCGCAATTTCTTCGAACCCTGGTTTTACCCAAAGCATGTCCGTAGACCTCCTGGTTTGAATTTGAGCGTTCTGAACTATTTGCTTTCTGTTGAACGTCCCACAACTCCCAAAGACTGAAAGAGCCAGGACTCAGGCGTGCTAAGCGATCGGCGCCGTCTTCCCGCTTTTCGCTCAGCTACGGTACTTGCAGGCGAGAACTAAGTCTTCAGCAGGAATTCAAATTCTTCTCAATTGTTAATATTTAGAGAGGCGAAGTTCTCATTGTGAACTTGCTGAATTCAAAAGGATTAACCGGCAAACTGGGAAACTGGGTGCTGAAAACAATCAGGGTAAATCCGCGGTCAGGATTGCTTCCCTTGGAGTTTGGAGCTTGGAGTTTGGAGCTGTTTCGCCTGCTGCCACTGGCGGTAGGCCTCGCTCTTGGAGACGCCGCGCTCCTTGGCGACCAGCTTGAGCGCATCTTTTTCTTCCAGATTCTGCTCGCGCATCAGCTCGTCCATTCTTTGCCTCAATGTTTGAGTTGGTGACGCGGCAATTTTCGCCTCTTCAGCAGCTTTGCCGATCAGCAGCGTAATCTCGCCGCGAACTTCTTTTTTCTGGAGTTGTTGCAAAACTTCCTCGGCCCGACCGCGCAGAAATTCTTCGTGCAGCTTGGTGATCTCTCGCGCAACCACCACCGGGCGCGAGGGCCCAAGCACATCCCTAACATCCTGCAAAGTTTCAGCCAGCCGATGAGGCGCTTCGTAAAAGACCTCAGTTTGTGAGGAGTCGCGGATTTGTTCCAGCGCGCGCTGCCTCTGCCCTTGCTTGGGCGGCAGAAACCCATGAAAGCGGAAAGAATCTGTAGGCAAACCACTCGCAGCCAGCGATGCCACCAGCGCCGAAGCTCCCGGAACGGGAATTACGGGAACGCCCTGCTCGAGAGCCTGTAACACGACGCGATAACCAGGGTCTGAAATTCCCGGCATGCCGGCGTCAGAGACGATAGCGATGGAGCGTCCCTGTTGTGCCCGCTCCACCAGTTCGCGCGCCCGCGCAGCTTCGTTGTGCTCGTGATAACTGATCGTCTGGGTCGTGATGCCAAAGTGATTCAGCAGCTTCTGTGTCTGGCGCGTATCTTCACAGGCGATGAGATCGGCTTCTTTCAGGATTCGCAACGCGCGCAGGGTAATATCTTCCAGGTTGCCGATGGGGGTGGCAACAAGGTAGATCGCACCGGTATTTTTTGAGTGGTCGGCCATGGGCTGCGTACGTCATCCCGAATCATACTCGACAGGCCATCCCGAAACGAATATGTGGAACAATCAAAAGCTTTGTATCGTTTCTGATTCATTCCTTCGTACCCTTTGTGGTTAAGCTCCCGAATACGCTCAGTTCGCAGCCCGTAGCCTGACCTGCTGTTGGCGTTGCGTCTGCTCCACCTCCGCCAGCCGCTGCATTAAACCCTGGCTGAGCTGACGAAGCTGTTCGATATCACTCTTCAACGCGGTGATCTGGGCGTCTTTACTCTGCAATTGTGCCTGCAACTGCTGCACATTCTGTTCGAGTTTCTGGTTCAATCCCTGGATGGCGGCCAGGGCCACGCCCTGAGCATCCGTCGTGCCAATGGACTTATCGTCATTGCCCAGATGAAACGCTGCGTAGAAATCCTGCGCCATCGGACCGAGGTGCTGGCTTCCGCTCGAATCCGAGCGGAAGCTCCAGGTGCTGATAGGCAATTGTGCAACCCGCTGCAGGATGCCCAGACCATCTACCGGATGGAAGCCGCTCTTGAGAGCGCGGTCGCTGGAACAATTCCAGCCCCCGGAGGCGCCGGTAAGGGTGCAGAGCTGGCTCCCGCCGCGGAGAAAGACGCCACCATTGGAATACATCTGCACGCTGCCTTGGGCGACAACGACGAATTCCTTGTCGGCGTTGTCTGTGCAAGGGGAACTTTCGTTGTCACACCAGACAAAGGAGTAAAGATGGGAAGCTTGGGCATTATTGCCGGCAGCAAAACTGTCGAGCCCACTAGCTATGTTGTGCTGCCCTCCGGGAACTGTAGCGCCGATGTCAGTGGCCTGGTTTCCCTGGCCTCCGCTCACCGTCGCATAAAAGCTACTGGCCGTATTTCCCAGGCCTCCGGAGACGGTCGAGACGGAACCACTGGCGTTGTTGTTCTGACCTCCGCTCACGGTGGCATGATCGCCAACAGTTCCTCCTGCATTGTTGCTCTGGCCTCCGCCGACAACTGCATAACTGGCGCTGGCCGTGTTGTTGTAGCCTCCGGCCGCGGTGGACAAAGAGCC
>DASREY010000191.1:0-5360 GCA_035651775.1 Terriglobales bacterium | reverse complement strand
CCATGCGTGCGACATGCAGCGTGCAATGCAGGCAAGGCATTTCATAAACGATGGCATAGCGGCCATCGTAGCGGGTGCGGAAAGTCCCCACGGTTTTTCCGGACGAATCTTTCAGGTCAATATTGACGCGACCGGCGGGCCAGCCGTTTTCATCGGTGATGACACCTTGAATCTTTCCCTTGACGGGCAAGCCTTCGGGCGATGAGCCTCGCCCTGACCATCCGGGGCCGCGTAGCGGGCGTCCGCCGACTTGGCCGGTGACATGGCCATGCTCCAGCGACAACACGCCATTGACGAACACATATTCGATTCCCACGGACGTTCGATTGGGATCGTCAAACGTGGCGACGTCGCGCACCGTCTCCGGATTGAAAATTGTTATATCGGCAAAATAGTCGGGACGCAGCAGTCCGCGCAGTTGCAGCTTCATGCGCTGCGCCGGCAATGAGGCAAATTTCCGTATAGCCTCTTCGAGGCGCAGCACATGCTCTTCACGCACATACTTTCCCAGAATGCGCGGAAACGAGCCATAGGCGCGCGGGTGCGATTTGCTATCGCCCAGAGGGCCTTCCGGGTTGATGGCGCCGTAGTCGTTATCCACACTTACCCAGGATTGCTGCATGGCCAGCTTCACGTCATCTTCGCTCATGGTGAAATAAATAGCGCCGGTATTGTCATGGTCGGCAATGACAAAATCGAAGAGTGCATCCATTGCATCTTTGTTTTCTGCGCTCGCGATCTGCGCGATGGTCTTGCCCTCATATTTTTTCAGCTCTGGATTCAGCACAGAAACGACCATGATGCCCTCGGGGCCGCCCGCGCCATGCCACATGTTTTCCATCTCTTTGCCGGAAGCCGACTCAAGTTCTTTGCGGATAGCTGCACGCGTCGTCGTATCCTGCAATCGCGCAATGAACGCATCCGTACCGCCGGCGTGATAGATGGCCGGAACGGTCGCGCCCAGAGAGGTGGCCGATGCAATATAGGGATATTGATCGGCAGTGACATCAATACCCTCCGCACGGGCCTTTTCGATTGCGGCAATCACTTGCGGCATCTTCCCCCAATTGGCGCGTCCCGCGCTTTTCAGGTGAAAAATCTCTATCGGAATGTGGGCCTCGCGGCCAATGCGAAAGGCTTCGTTGAGGGCTTCCATCTCCGAATCGCCTTCGTTGCGAATGTGCGAGGCATAAATGCCGCCATGCTGTGCTGCCGTCTGCGCCAGCGCAATCAACTCATCGGTCTGGGCGTAGCTGCCGGGAGCGTAAATCAGGGCTGAAGAGACGCCCATGGCGCCGTCATCCATGGCATCTTCCACCATCTGCTGCATCTGCTTCAATTCGTCAGCGGTCGGCGGACGATTGTCGCGTCCAATTACTATCTCGCGCAACTGGGCTGCGCCCACGTAGGTCCCCAGGTTGATGCCCGAGCCTTGCTTTTCCAAACGGCGGAAATAGCCATCAAGCGAGGTCCAATCTACAGTGAGCTTGTAATGATCGAGAAAATCTTTGTTCGCTGCAATCGTGCTGTCGGTCTGCGGGCCGACGGATTCGCCCTCGCCCGTGATTTCTGTAGTAATGCCCTGGGTTAACTTGCTGACCGCCTCGCGGTCAATCAACAGATTCAGCTCCGACTGTCCCAGCATGTCAATGAAGCCGGGAGCGATCACGAGCCCGGTGGCGTCAATGACGCGTTTGGCGGTGACGTTCGTATCAGCATGGCCGACGAAAGCAATGCGGTCGCCGATAATGCCGACGTCGGCGTAGGTCCAGGGATTGCCGCTGCCATCCGCCACACGACCATTGCGAATCAAGAAATCATATTGCGGGGATTGCGCCAAAGCGCACGCGGAGAGAAGCAGAACAGACAGTAGCAATTTCATGGACGGCCTCGTGAGTAAAGCACCCCTTATACCAGAAACTTGGAAAAATTAGAGCTAAGGATCGCACGTAGTTGCAAAATTAGCGCCTCTGACCGAATCCAATGATATTGAGGCGATTCAGGTTCTAATCTCCAGATGACCGTGAAAAAGAAAACCCGTCAGAATCCCAGGCATGTCATCGTAATTGGCGCCGGCGTTGCCGGGCTGGCAGCGGCTGAGCAGCTATCTTCTAGCGGATGTAATGTCACCATACTGGAGGCACAACCCCGCGTTGGCGGGCGGGTCTTTACTCTGCAAGATCCCATGACTTATTCTCCTGTCGAACTGGGCGCTGAATTTGTGCATGGCAAACCCAAGGAAATTTTCTCGCTTGCCAACAAAGACAAGCTCAAGTTGATCGAGGTGGAAGGCCAGGAATGGCGCATCGAGGAAGGCAGCCTGCAGCATCCCCGGGACTTTTTTTCGGAAGTTGACAAAGTTTTGCGGCAAATGAAGCGGCGCAAGAAGGACCGCTCTTTCCAGGAGTTTCTCGAGGAGTGCTGCCCCACATCCGGCCAGGAAGCGCAAAAAAAATGGGCCGCTGCCTACGTTGAAGGATTCAATGCTGCGCGCCTCAACGAAATCAGCGTCAATTCCCTGGTGCAAGAGCAGAAAACCGAGGAAAAAATCGAGGGAGACCGCGCCTTCCGCATAGAAGGTGGATACCAAAAGCTTCTGAACAGCCTGTGCTCTCGGCTCGATCCACGCCGCGTGAAGCTGCTGCTCAATCGAGTGGTTGCCACAATTCGTTGGCGCAAAGGCGAGGTCTGGGTCGAGACGCACTCTTTACCGGAACAGGCTTCCGAGAGCTTCACAGCAGCAGCAGTCGTGGTGACATTACCGCTGGGTGTGTTGCAGGCAGGCGCAGGCGAGCCTGGGTACGTGCGTTTTGATCCACCGCTGCCGGCCAAAGTGCAGCGGGCTGCTGGCCTGCTCAGAATGGGCCAGGTGGTGCGGATCACCTTGTGCTTTCGAGAGAGCTTTTGGGAAAGCACTCCGATACGCGGGCAGTCAGCGCTCAAAGATTTAAGTTTTCTGTTTTCGTCAGACCCCGTCTTTCCTACCTGGTGGACTCGCATGCCCGAGCGTATGCCTGTGCTCACCGGTTGGTCACCGAGCACCCGCTCGGCTCCGTTATGGAACAAACCTGCGTCATTCATTTGTGCGGAGGCGCTTGCCGCGCTGGGCCGGCTATTGGGAATCGAGAGGTCATTCCTGGAAAAGCGCCTGGCTTCTTTTTACACGCATGACTGGCACTCAGACCCATTTGCCCGCGGCGCTTACAGTTATGTGGCCGTCGATGGGGAAGGCGCGCAACGCTTGCTGGCTCAGCCTGTGGAGCAGGCGCTGTTCTTTGCCGGTGAGGCGACCGAGTATGAAGGCCACCATGGCACAGTCCATGGGGCGATGGCCACAGGGTACAGGGCGGCAAGACAGGTGGTCGAATCAATGGATCATTCACATCAGGTCAGAGCAGGCTCATAACCTTTATTGCCTTCAAATCGATTCAGGAAACCACCTAAAGCTATTTACGAATCAATGACTTAGATCAGGCTTCCTCCTGGCCTGTTCATACTTTATCCATGCTGTATGTAAAGCTGCTGATTGCTCCGTTTGATTTGTCCTGCAGTTGACTTAACCAGCATAGCCACGTCCAAAAATAAGTGGCGCCGCGCTTTTTTTTGAGATATCTCTGTCGATTCTGCGATCTTCCATCCGTCGTAAGTATGGAAAGGGGAAGAAGGATGCGGATTGCTGTCGCCGACTAAGAAGCGCAGATTGAAAAATTGCATCCTCTCTGCCCATTAACGAATCCGATCAGTTAATCTGAATGCACGAGCTGCAGGGATTCAATAAAATACTTATAGTGGCTGGCTTTGGCGACGGGTGGTCACGTAAACCTGCGGCGCTGCAATATAGGACAATCGTCGCGAAAATTTAGGCGCATTGTCATTTTTCTGCAGCAGCTTCCGTCAGGGTCACGTTTGGAACAGCCGCTGGTTATCTTTAAGCAATTATCGAGATGTAGAGGAGATTATGGCGAAACGAATGCTTCTGATGCTCGCGGTGGCGGTAGTCGTCATCGCTGCGCTCGGCTATTTTAAATCACGACAAATTCAAGCAGCCGTGCAGGCCCACGCCTTCCAGCCGCCTCCAGAGGCGATTACGACCATCGTCGCTAAACAGGAGACGTGGCCGACAACGCTGAACGTTGTGGGAACAATGGAGGCCGTCCACGGCGTCACCGTGAGCGCCGATCTACCCGGCACCGTAGACCGAATCAACTTCGATTCCGGCAAGCCGGTGCAACAAGGTGACGTGCTCTTGCAGCTCGACACCCGGCAGGAGCGGGCCCAGTTGGCCGCCATGGAAGCGCAGCGCGATCTTGCCAAGATCAACTATGCCCGTTATGACGAACTGCAAAAACAAGGCGTCATCTCAAAACAGGATTACGATAAAGCGATGGCGGACCAAAAGCAGACGGAAGCAAATGTTGGCGAAATCCGTGCGACCATCGAGCGGAAGACCATCCGGGCGCCGTTTTCGGGAGTGCTGGGCATCCGCCAGGCGAATCTCGGGCAATATCTGGCTGCCGGCGCTGCCATTGTTCCTCTTCAGTCGGTGAATCCGATCTACGTAGACTTCAGCGTGCCGCAAGATGTCATCGGTCAGGTGAAAGTAGGAGACACAGTACGGCTCACATCTGAGAACCTGGATGGACTCGAGTTCAACGGCCGCATCAATGCCCTCGATTCCGTCGTTGATCAGGCCACCCGCAATGTTCAGGTGCAGGCGACACTGCCCAATCCCGGCGGCAAGCTGCGTCCTGGCATGTTTGTCCAGGTCGAGGTAAGTGTAGGCGCCAGGCGTTCGGTGCTCCCGTTGCCGGCATCGGCAATCAGTTACGCTCCCTTTGGCGACTCGGTCTTTATTGTCACAGACCTCAAGAGCCCTGACGGGAAAACCTATCGTGGCGTACGCCAGCAATTCGTCAAGATAGAAGGTTCTCGCGGCGATCAGGTCGGCGTCATCTCAGGTGTGAATCCGGGCGACGAGGTTGTAACTTCGGGTGTCTTCAAGCTCCGCAACGGCGCTGCGGTGGCGGTTAATAACAAGGTCCAGCCGGGAAATAATCCAGCTCCCAAACCTGAAGACAACTAAGAAGGATAGCGAATGAAGTTTACAGATATATTCGTCAAGCGGCCCGTTCTGTCAATGGTAGTCAGCCTGGTGATTTTGATCGCGGGCCTGCAGTCGATTCGTTCACTCAGCGTTCGGCAGTATCCGCGCAGCGACATTGCGGTGGTGCAGGTCTCCACGGTGTATGTCGGCGCCAACGCTGACCTTGTTCGCGGATTCATTACCACCCCGCTGGAGCGCGTGATCGCCAGCGCCGATGGCATTGATTACATGGAATCTTCGAGCGCGCAGGGCCTCA
>DASREY010000190.1:0-10881 GCA_035651775.1 Terriglobales bacterium | reverse complement strand
GTCGCAGCACTCTTCCACGTCGTGCAGAAGGTGCGAAGAGAGCACCAGGTTCATTCCCGGCGTATCGCGAATCTCGCGAATGAGCTGTAGCATGCGCAGACGCGCCGGCGGGTCCAGACCGTTGGTGGGTTCATCCAGAAGAAGCAGATTGGGGCCGTGCGCGATGGCCTGGGCCAGCTTGGCCAACTGTTTCATGCCCAGGGAATAGGTCCCCAGCTTGCGATAACGGGCTTCCCCCAGCCCAACGTAAAAGAATGCCTCGTGCGCGCGCTCCAACGCTTCGTCAGGAGGCAATCCGGCAAGCTCGGCCATGTAGCGGACAAAGCGCACCCCGCTCATGCCGGCGATGAAAGCCTCATTCTCCGGCATATAACCGATCATGCGTCGCACAGCCATGGCGTCGCTGCAAACATCGCGGCCATGCACTCGTACCGTTCCCTTGCTTGGCTTGTGAAAACCAAGAAGCGTGTTGATGAAGGTGCTTTTACCGGCGCCGTTGGGGCCTAATAAACCAATGGCCTTACCGTTGAGCGCTCCGCTGAGACCATGGAGGATCTCACGTCCGCCCAGGCTAACGGTGAGGCCATCGAACTCGATGATTGGCAGCATTCGTCAGGTTAGATACGTCATTCTCTGCTAGCGGGTTCCCTTGCCCGCAAGATCGAGCAGGCGGGTCAACGCCAGAGTATCAGGATTGAGACCGGGAAATTTACCGTTGGTCACAAATTCAATCTGCGACTCTTCGCCATAAGCCACCGCCACGCTGGGCTTGGAATCGGCCGCCAGCTCGCGCAGAGACTGAAGCTGGCTGGGGGTAAGCCCGGCAACCGAATCCAGCAGCGGCGCCAGGTTCTGGTAGTAAAGCGCCGAGACATTGGTCTGGGAATTCTGCGGCAAGAGGGCCAGGAACTGCGAAGAGCGTGCCAGACTATCGCCGCTGTTCCGCGTGGCGATGGCTTGCACCAGGAGAGCGCGCGACGGTCCCGCGATCATGTATCCATCGGCAAAGGTGTAATAGAACTCTGCAAACGAATCGGCTGAGCGCGCGTGCACATGGTAGTAGGTGCGCCCCTGAAATTGGGTTTCGTCATAAGCCAATTCGGGATAATTATGCTGAGCGGCCTCGGCATTGTGGTCTTCCACCATCGTGCGCAGAGTGTTCTGCAGCCTTCCGGAATCATTCACTTCAATAATGAACTTCCAGGAAGGCGTGGGCAGCACGGGTCCATCGAGCGCAAGCGTGGCCTCACCACCCAAGGTGCTGGCAAAATCATCCCGCAAGCGGAAATTCAGCTTCGACTCCATTTCCTCAAGTTCAGACTGAGCTTGCGGATTCCTGGCCTGGGCAAAAGCGAACAGATCGTCAAACATCGCTTCGGGTTTCTTGATTACAAAAGAAGCTACAGCGCTTGCCTGGGGCGAAACAAATTCCAGAGCGCCCATGGGAGCCGGCGCTGCCAGCCAGGAAGCAAGACCATGGCGCGGACCATTGAAGATCAAAAGGGCATGGTTCTCGTTCGTGCTGTTTATATTTTTGGACTCGGCAACCAGATATTTGAGATCACCGAAGCCGGAGCGCGACAGGCCCTCCTGATTTCTGGGGCCTTTTTGATACAAGGCGCGGTGCTGGTGCAGACTTGCGATATCGGCCGTGAACAGCAGGCCGGCGCCGTTGGAATACAGGTTGGTGAGCAACTGACCGTAAGGCGTTTCAGCAAAGCCGCTGGGGGAGCCGGATTCAATCTTTGCAATCGTGCTTTTGAGCAGCTCAGGGTCAGGTGAGACCAGGACATATTCCGGCAGCACCACAGCGAACAATTTGGTTCCAGCACCCGCGTTGGCTTTAACGTTATCGAGTTCAGAAGCTTCGAGCACTTGAAGAACCCCTCGTCCATCAGGGTAGTTGTTGGTTTTAGCAGCCTCGCTTTTCAGGTACTCCCGCAGCCCTGCGCGCTGCACTTGAGCCAGGATCAACGGCTGGCAGCGCTCGCCTTCCCGCACAACACTGAACACAGCCTCGTCTCCCAGGTACTGGCTGAGCGTCTGGAATTTTTCCATCATCTCCTCCAGCGATGGGTGCCGTCCGGCATTGACCTGCTGCCACCATTTGTTCAAGGCATCGCTGCTCTGCAACTGTTCATGCAGAAGCTGATCGGCTTGTTTGAGGGCGTCCCCATAATTCGGAGAGCTGGCATAGAGTATGGTCCCTTGTGGCACGAAGCGAAGCAACTGGCTGCTGTAACGCAACCCAGGCAGGGGAATGGTTGCCAGTTTTTTCTCCAGGGAAGAAAACTGGGCCAGTAGTTGGAGATACTCTCCCAGATTACGGCTCCAGGCGATCTCTTTCTTTACCGAGATGGGTTCGGCGCTGTCAGATGTCGAAAGCCCATCTCCGGGATGGAGCATCTGCTCTTCGCCGGCATAAGAGACAAGCACCGCGCCCTGGACAACCGCCACTCGCGAATCTCTGATCCCGCTGCTGACCGCGAAGATGGTTCCGGTCACGGCAACGTGGCAATCTTTGGATAGAACATAAAGATGTCCGCTGGTCCGGTGCGCGGCTTGAATCAGGATGTCACCGCGTTCGAGATGCACTGTCGTATTCTTGCGGCCCTGGCTGACAAAAAATTCTGCGCGCTCATTCATCTCTACGCGCGAGCCGTCGCTCAGACGAACAAAAGCGTGGCCGCCATTGGGGGTGCGGATGGTTTCGTCCTCGGCGAATTGATCGCCGGGGCGGACTGCCTGCTCGCCATTGGCAGAAACACGATACAGCCCTCCGTCAATGGATTCGACTGTAGCGCGCGGTCCCGGCGGAGCAAAAAATCGGTCGCTTTGCATAAAAAGAGCGGCGCCGCCGACTGCAACAACAATCATGGCCGCAACGGCATACATCCTCCAGGATAGAGGGCTGGTTGCAGCCGAGGGCTTGGCCGGCTCCCATGCAACCGGAGCAACAGCGTGCTCGAAATAACGGCTGCAACTCACGCATTCATGCAAGTGAGCTTCAACCAGCAACGCGCGCGGAACCGCCAGCCGGTGATGTCTGTAGTCGTCGAGCAAAGAGCGCACATCCGCGCAGCCGTGAATAGCGCCGGCTCCGGCGGCGGAACCGCCGGATTGCACCCACAAGCGGGCTTCGCTTTCGCGCACAAGCTCCGGATTCGGTTGCTGGGCACGAATGGAATCAATCGTGTCTTTCAGTAATGACTTGGCAGTATCTTTGCTGTTCATCGGCTCACTCCCATGCGTGTTTTGAAATCGCGTTCTAGCAGACGGCGCACCCGGTACAGGGTCACCGCCACTGTGGCGTTCGAGATATGCAGCATGCGCGCGATCTCACGGTTATCCAACTCATCGAAGTACCGCAGGATAAAAATCTCGGCCCACCGCGGATTCATATCCGCCAGCGCGCCGCGCAGCCAAACCTGGGTTTCTTTGGACTCCAGCATGCGCTCCGGCGAAACTTTCGTCGTAATCTGCAGGTCTTCCTGCAGGGGAATACATTGCCCCTCGCGCCGCGAACGCAACACATCGAGCGCCGCGTTGATCGCCGCGCGATAAACGTAGCCCCCCAGGTTGCCGACTGCCTGGTCTTCGGGCGCGCGCCGTAATAAGCGAAGAAACAGCGTTTGCATCACGTCTTCGGCATCGCTGTGACTCCCGGTGATTCGATAAGCGGCCCGAAACGCATCGGCATAGCGGGTGCGAAACACCTCTTCCACTTCGCTGGACCACGGCCGAGTTTCCTTGGTTTGGATCATGACTGCGAGTGTTTTCATCCTGCTGCTCCGTCTGTTATCTAAGACGATGAGAAGCCGGGATTATTAACAGGCTTTCCATAAGTAGATACTGGGAACGCAATCGTATCCCGCCTTTGGCCCAAAATCCCACAATTTGCCTACAGGAGAATAGTGTTACAAGCTGGTGTCCACTGGCTACACCCACCGCGCACAACTGGTACTATATTCCGGCGCTGCAATGCACCTGATACTGCGCCTTCGTTGATCATCATGATCTTAAGGAGCTGCAAATGAAATTTCTGATTGGTTTCATTCTCGGGCTCGTGGTAATTCCCGTGGGGCTGTATTTTTACTTTTCTACTGGGAGCGCTCCCGTTGCGACGTCCGCTCAACCCATGCCCTTTGAAAAACGCATGGCAAAAATGGCCCTTGATGCTCGCATTAAAAAAGAGGTGCCCAGCACAGTTCCCATCCCTGCCAATGACGCCAATTACGTCGCCGGAGCGCAGATTTACCAGCAGAATTGCGCCGTATGCCACGGCCTTCCCGATCAACAACCCAGCGCCATCGCCAAAGGCATGTTTCCTAAGCCCCCACAATTGTTTCACGGCAAGGGGGTGACTGACGATCCCGCACAGGAGACTTATTGGAAGGCCGCCAACGGCATCCGCCTCACAGGCATGCCCGGTTTTAAAGGGTCTTTGTCAGACGACCAGCTCTGGCAGGTAAGCCTTCTGCTGGCCAACGCAGATAAGTTGCCGGCCCAGGCTCTAGCAACCCTGAGCGGCAACAGCCCAGCACCTGCAGTCTCTACACCCGCAACTAAGAGCACGCGAAAGAAATAGTTAGGGTTCGTTTGGCTCTGTTAACTTTCCCAAGAATAGAAAGTGTCATCCGAGCCGCCCCAGGCAAGGGGGGCCTCGGATGGAGCAGAAACCGCTCACGCTTGAATCGGATCATCATGGGCTGCCTGCCTCTCCATGAACCGAATAGACAGAACTAGGGGAATCAACAGAGCCAAATAGGTTTCTAACCAACCAACGCCTGGGCAAAAAGGTACCCTGCCACCTACCGTAATGGCCCATTGCCAATTGCCGCTTTTTCGGAGTATAAACACCTTTGCGAAGTAGCCAGCCCTGACGCCGCCCCCAACGGACAGGAGATGAGGAGGCCTTTGTGGCCGATCCTGGGCGTAGGTCGCAGTCCGACATTCCAGCCGGTATCGCCGGATCTATCGCGGCGCCTGTGCGCATCTTGCCCGAAGCGGAAACCCTCTATCGCGGTCTGTTCAACCAGATTGCCGATGCTGTTTTTGTCATCGATCGCCAGACGCAACGCTTTGTTGACTGCAACGACGCCGCTGTCCGTAAATATGGTTATTCCCGGGAAGAATTTCTTTCCATGACTCCTCTGGATCTGCATCCTCCCGCCGAGCATGCAGTCCTGCAAAAACGTATTGTTGAATCCGCCGGTGGAGTCAGCCAGGAATACACTCATCTTGCCCGAAACGGGAATTCATTCCAAGTAGAAGCCAATACCAGCGTGGTCAACTATCAGGGACGCGAGTGCCTTCTCAGCGTCGTACACGATCTCACCCCGCGGCGGCAGGCCGAGCAGGCCTCGCGTGAAAGTGAAACCCAATTTCGAGCAATGGCGGAAACTGCGGCTTCCTCCATCTCCATCTACCAGGACGACAGGTTCATCTATGTGAATCCTGCTTGCGAGACCCTTACCGGCTACACCCGCCAGGAGCTGCTGCAGATGAACTTCTGGGAAGTCGCCCACCCCGACGTGCGTGAGATGGTGCAGCAGCGCGGCCGGCAGCGCCAGGCGGGCAAAATACCATTGCCTACGCGCTATGAACTCAAGATTATCCGTAAAGATGGCGAGGTGCGCTGGCTCGATTTCACCGCCAACGCTATCGAATTCGGCGGGAGCAAGGCCGTTTTGCTCACCGGTTTTGACACCACCGAACGCCGCCAGGCCGAGCAGAATCTGCAGGTGCAAAAAGCTTACCTGGAGCAGTTGTTCGAGAGCGCGCCTGAAGGCATCGCCGTAATTGACGCCGCGGGCACGATCTTGCGCATTAACCGCGAATTCTCCCGCATGTTCGGCTACACCGCCGAAGAAGCCACCGGCAAAATACTCTACGAACTGGTGGTATCGGCAGAAAAGAAAGAAGAAGCGCTCTATCTCATTAGGCACGCTACCGAGACCGGGCCCTCGTTCATCGAGAGCCAGCGCCGCCGTAAAGATGGCAGCCTGCTTGATGTTTCCTTGCTGATTGCTCCCATCATTCTTGCCCCTGGCCAAACCGCTTTGTATGCCATCTACCGTGACATCAGCGAGCGCAAGAAGGCGGAAGCCAGGCTGCGCGAAAGCGAGGCACAATTCCGGGTAATGGCTGAGACTGCCGCCTCCGCCATCTTCATTTATAAAGATGATCGCTTCATCTACGTGAATCCGGCCACCGAGGCCATTACCGGTTACACCCGCCAGGAGTTGTTGCGCATGAACTTTTGGGACGTAACTCATCCTGATATGCGCGATATGATCCGGCAGCGCGGCATCGACCGCCAGGCGGGCAAGAAAAATGTCCCCACGCGTTACGAGGTCAAGATCGTGCGCAAAGACGGTGAGGTGCGCTGGATTGATTTTGCCGCCGGGGTCATCGTTCTGGGAGGAACGCTGGCTGGCCTGGGCAGCGGCTTCGATATTACCGAACGTAAACGGGCGCAGCAATTGCAATCGTCGCTCTATCGCATCGCAGAGACGGCGCGCCTTTCCTCCGATCTGCAGCAGCTTTACACATCGATCCATGCAATTTTGAGCGAACTTATGTACGCCAGAAATTGCTACATCGCATATTACGACCCGGCCAGCGACCTTGTGAGCTTCCCGTACTTCGTCGATGAATATGATCCGCCTCCGCCTCCGAGGACACGCCGGCGCGGTGTGACCGAATATGTGCTGCGCACCGGAGAGCCGTTGCTGGCTACCATGGAAGTTTTGGAGGAACTGGAAGCAAAAGGCGAGGTTGACCGCATTGGCGAACCTTCGCTCGATTGGATGGGCGTGCCTTTGAAAAAAGGCAATGAGACTTTCGGGGTGCTGGTCCTGCAAACCTACGAGCCCAACGTGCGTTACGGAGAGAAAGAAAAACAGATTCTAAGCTTCGTTTCGCAACAAATCGCCAACGCCATTGAAATCAAGCGCAACGAGCAGGCGCTGCGCTCTTCCGAGGCGCGCTATCGCACCCTGGTGCAGAGCGCGGTCTACGGTATTTATCTCACCAGCGTAGACAACAAATTCAGCGACGTAAATCCGGCCCTGGTCTCTATGCTGGGTTATGAGAGGGCCGAGGACGTGCTGGCCTTGAACCTGGATCCTGACGTCTTTGTGAATCCCGAGGAGCATGCTCGCCTGGTCCAGCAGTACCGCCAGACCCAGCAGGTTGAGAGCGTCGAGGTAAAATGGCGGCGCAAAGATGGGCGCCAGATCACAGTCCGCCTGAGCGGCCGCGCCGTGCTTGATCGCCAGGGTCATGCGACCGGGTTCGAGATTATCGCAGAAGACGTCACCGAACGCCTGGCCATCGAAGAGCAGCTACGGCAATCGCAGCGCATGGAAGCGGTAGGCAGGTTGGGTGGCGGGATCGCGCACGATTTTAATAACTTGTTGACGGTGATCCGCGGCAATACCGAGTTGCTGCTGGAAGAGGTCAAGTCGGCTCATCTGCGCGATGAGGTAGAAGAGATTCGTAAGGCCGCCGACCGCGCCACCGAATTGACCGTACAGTTGCTCGCCTTCAGCCGCCAGCAGGTGCTTGCGCCCAAGGTGCTTGAGCTGAACACTGTAATCTCGAACATGGAAAATTTTCTGGGCCGGCTGCTGGGCGAAGATGTTGAGCTGCGCACCAAGTTCCAGCCTGATTTGGGCCGAGTGAAGGCTGACCCCGGACAGATCGAGCAAGTCATTATGAATCTGGCTGTGAATGCGCGCGATGCCATGCCGCACGGCGGCAAGCTTTGCATCGAACTGGCGAATGTTCATCTGGATGAAAAAAATATGCGCGAGCACCGCGACGTCGCTCCCGGCGATTATGTGAAGATAACCGTCAGCGATACCGGCGTTGGCATGGACCGCGCCACCTGCTCCCGCATCTTTGAGCCTTTTTTCACCACCAAGCCCTCAGGCCAAGGCACTGGCCTGGGACTTTCCACCGTTTATGGCATCGTGCAGCAGAGCGGCGGCCACATCTGGGTTGATAGCGAAGTCGGTAAAGGCGCCTCTTTCAAGATTCATCTGCCCCGGGTCAGCGAGCCTGCCGCAAAAATTGCTCCGCGCCCCGCCGACCCGGAGATTCCCAAAGGCACCGAGACCATACTTCTCGTAGAAGATGAGGATGGCGTTCGCGAGCTGGTAAGCCACATC
This sequence comes from Terriglobales bacterium, assembly GCA_035651775.1. Taxonomy (GTDB): domain Bacteria; phylum Acidobacteriota; class Terriglobia; order Terriglobales; family Acidobacteriaceae; genus QIAW01. The sequence goes on along the minus strand of DASREY010000190.1, from coordinate 2,704 downwards.
CTGTTGAAGAATGGATACAAAGTTCTTCAGGCAGCTCAAGGGGAAGATGCCCTGAGCATGTGTGAAGGTAATCCTGAACAGCCGGATTTGCTGCTCACCGACGTGGTGCTCAAAAGCATGAACGGAGGCGAACTGGCCCAGCTTTTGCTCGTCAAGTACCCGAAGATGCAAGTGCTCTACATGTCGGGCTACTCCGATGATGCCGTGGAACACCGTGGCGTCTTTGCCGCCGACAGCGCCTTTCTGCAAAAACCCTTCTCCACCCGCGCCCTCATGCAGAAGATACGTGAGGTCCTCGATTCATCGCCAAAATAAAATATCGGGCGGACCTTCCCTGCGGCAGCTTGCGACAACACGACATCCTGAAGAGCAATCACGCCTGGATGCTTTCCGCTTCATGACTGAATCGGATGATGTTTTAGTTAGTCAAGAGAGCCTAACTATTATTTACTCTCAACCCTGATCAAATCGAATTCAGGGTCTCTCACCAGGCCTATGCCGGGCGCATACCACTTGTGCTCGGCCGCGTCTTTTTCCAGGGCGCTGGTTTCCTTCATGTGTACGCATTTGTTGAAAGCGCCAGCCGGCGTGGTGATCGTTTCTTCGGCGGCGACCACCTCGGCGCGGTCCATTCCAACTCCGGGTGCTTGCTCCTGATAAAATTTTTGCCCCACCTCGATCGTGCCCGGCATCATCATCCCGAACTTCGCGCCTTTTACGCCCGAGAGCCAGCTGCCTTCGTGCCCTGCAATTTTGCCGCCTTTATAGACATCGACGTCTTCGCCAAAGTAGTAGACGTCTTTCGTGTTGCGATCAATCGCATAATAGTCGCGTGTCAATTCGATGAGTTGGCCGTTCTTCATCTCGCGATCTTCTACCGCTCGCGTCTCAACTCCGTCAATCACTTTCGTCTCGTTTAGAACTGTAGTTACGAGCGTGTCCTTGCCTTTTTCATAGTAGAGACGAAGGCCTGGGGTCAACCTGAAGTAAGGATTTGTTCCCGTCGCCGAAAGATTCTTCTTGTCGACCGCAAAATTTGAGCGCCATTCACCCGACTCGCCCTTCCAGCCAATAGCACAGAGCGTAATCAGGACAACAAACAGGAGCTTGCCTGGTTTCATGAGATTCCGCCTTTCCTTGAATTCAACCCTATTTCTGTCGTGACGCTTGCACTTACCGCACCGCCAGCAATAGGGTCGTATAACTTGTCCTCGGCAATCCATTCTGCAGGCGAATTCTGAAAAACCAGTGAATATAGCCTGAAAATAAAATGGATTACTGCCTTTTTTAGGACGTTGCGGAAAAAGTCTTTATGCATGAAGACCTGTATCAGGAGCACGAGTTTATTGCTCCTGCCGCTAAGCTGTTCAAAATGAACAACTCCGCTCTGCTCTGAGCTTATCGAAGGGATGCGCGAAGCGAAGCGGAGCAGTAGAATAAGCGCTTTTCCGCACCTCTTCGATCGACAAAAAGACAAGGATAAAAAACCAGCCGGGCATTCCCGATCCGCTGAAATCTGCTATCGTTTCCTCTGCGGCGTCCCATGTTCGCAAAAATACAGCGCATACATTTCGTGGGCATTGGCGGCATCGGCATGAGCGGCATCGCCGAGGTCCTGCTGACGCTGGGATACAAAGTCTCCGGCTCCGACTTAAAGCTCTCTCCGGTGACCCAGAGACTCACCCGCCTGGGTGCAACTATTTTTGAAGGACACCGCGCCGAAAATGCCGCGGGTGCCGAAGTTGTTGTCACCAGCTCGGCCGTCAACGAACACAACCCGGAGGTCATGGCGGCGCGGCAGCGCCATGTGCCCGTGATCCAGCGGGCGGAAATGCTTGCCGAGCTGATGCGGCTCAAGTATGGCATCGCCATTGCCGGCATGCATGGGAAAACCACGACTACCTCCATGGTTGCGGCTGTGCTCGCAGCCGGCGGACTCGACCCCACCATTATCGTTGGCGGCCGCGTGGACGCCATTGATTCCAACGCGCGTTTGGGAAAATCGCACTATCTGGTGGCAGAAGCTGATGAGAGCGACCGCAGCTTCCTCAAACTCTCGCCCATTCTCTCGGTCATAACCAACATTGACCGCGAGCACATGGATTGCTACCGCGATATGCAGGACGTTGAGCAGACCTTCATTGATTTTATGGACCGTGTGCCTTTCTACGGCATGCTGGTGATCTGCAATGACGATGAGCGCCTGCGCGCACTGCTGCCCAAAATCCGGCGGCGCGTCGTGACCTATGGCACGCGCAACGGATCAGACTTTCAAATTGTGAGCTCTGAAACGGTTGCGGAAGATAAAAAACACATGGGCCGTTTCGGTGTGCGTTATCAGGGAAAACCGCTGGGCGACTTTTCTCTTCATGTGCCCGGAGCGCACAACATCCTCAATGCCACCGCTGCCGTGGCCGTTGGTATTGGCCTGGAGATCGGCCTGGAACACATTCGCACCGGACTCGAAAAATTCCACGGTGTTGACCGCCGCTTTCAGCTCAAAGGCAAAGTAAACGGCATCAGCGTAGTGGATGACTACGGCCATCATCCCACGGAAATCCGCGCCACCCTCGCCGCTGCCCGGCAGTGCGGCCACAAAAGGATTCATGTCATCTTTCAACCTCACCGCTACACCCGCACCCAGCAGTTGATGGAAGAGTTCACCGGCGCCTTCGGTGACGCCGATACCCTCCATATCCTCGAT
>DASREY010000189.1:0-28994 GCA_035651775.1 Terriglobales bacterium | reverse complement strand
CGCTGGCTGGCCTGCGTGGATGCAATTGCATAAATTTTTGGCTGTCACCAACAATAACCCTCACCTCGGCCCCCCGATCACCATCCGGCAGCAGCATGAGAGATGCTACTGCCGGATCTTAATTTTGAGAGCAACAAAGTTTTTCGCCAGTTTATACTTCGGCCGGCAAAGGTTCTTCCGGCACAGTAGCTTCAGGAAGGTAATACCGTTGTGTTCGCGGCAGTTTGCCCAGCAGCCCGAGCGCGAAAAAGCCTGCTGCTACGATCAGGAAGGCAAGCAGCCGGGCACGATCGAGCCTGGCGCCGGCAAGCCCGAGCAGGTGCCCCACGCGCCACATGGCCCAGCCGGCAATTTGGGTGGGCACCACGGTCCACACGGCAACGTAGAACCATGCTTTTTCGAAGCCCTCGTTGCGCGTGGAGCGGCGCGCGCGCGGCGTCCAGCCCAGCAGCGTTGCCATCAACACCAGCGCGGCGAGCAGATAATAGGCCTTTGCATATAGGGTGCTGATGATCCACCGCCCGATGGCAGCATTGATCAACAGTCCGGCCAGATTGAGCGTGAATGGCACCAGCAGGTCAATCCATGCCGCTGTATAGCAGACCACGCGATACCAGAGGTTCGGCTTGTCCTCGCCATAATGAGTGATGTAGGGACGAGGCTCGACGCCAGGCAAGCGCCCCATAAAACCGCGCCAGGCGCAAATGACGGTTACCATCGCCAGCCAAATCCAGTGCCGGCGGTCAGGACCGTGGGCATAGAGATCGGCGGTGAGATGTCCCGGCAGAATCCAGAACACCCAGATCCAGAGAGGCACATGCAATATCCGGTAATAAATTTTATTCCGTCCGCGTTCCACCACTTGTTTCATCGCTGGCCCTGTTGGATTTCCATTTTCGATTTAAGATGCGGAGCAATTCTGCCCTTTGCATCACTGCGTTTTCCATAGTAATGGGAAGGCCCCTGGCGAGCAACAGCTTCTAGCCATTTCAGCATTCATGCTATACTCGATTTCGAAGATGACTATGATGACCAAATCCATGATGAGACGGCGCGTCAATCGCGTTGAGCCCTCGGGATTGGTCTGACTGTAGCATCCAAAGTTTAGATTAAGTTCAGATTAGATTTCTCGAAGGCTCCGACCAAAATCGGGGCCTTTTGCTTTTGTTGGCCGGTAGCCAAGCTGGTAAGGCACGTGATTGTTAATCACGGTACCGCGGGTTCGAATCCCGCCCGGCCAGCCAAGACAAAGCTTCTAGCTACTAGCTGTTTCCGCTTGTGGATGAAGCGGGCAGCTTCTGCGTTCAGAAACAGCTAGAAGCTAGTAGCTAGCAGCTTGAGGATATCCCTCTGTAGCTCAATGGCAGAGCAGGCGGCTCATATCCGCCCGACGGATGTTCGATTCATCCCAGAGGGACCAGAACAGTTCTCAGTTCTCAGTTCTCAGTTCTCAGTTAAGAACATCAGGCTCGGGCTGAAACAGGAGAAGGAGTTAGAAAAGAAGTTTTTTGCGCCGGTAGTTCAACGGACCAGAATAGTTGGCCTACACCCAACAGATGCGGGTTCAACTCCCGAACGGCGCACCACAGTGGCCTGGGTTAGTTGCGGAGCCCTTAGATAACGGGTGAGCGAAAAGTGAGCGCCGTGCTGCGCGAACTTTTCGCGAGGGCGCAGCAGCCCGGTTCTGGCTGCGGAGCCCTTAGATAAAAGCCGCGGGTTCAACTCCCGAACGGCGCACCAATAGGTTGAGCAGGATTAGCTCGAGGGTCGAGCCCGCGATCGATAATCGCGAGGTGTTGGTTCGATTCCAACATCCTGTACCAACGGGTGACTGGCAGAGATGGCTGATGCACTCGATTCTTAATCGAGACCAGGCTGGTTCGATTCCAGCGTCACCCACCAGGTTTCATTGCGGATGTGAAGACATGTACTCAGGCACGAGTTTATTCGCACCGCATAGTTTTGATCAGGGCACGACTTGAGCCGTGCAAGGCTCTGGAAAATAACACTTCCTTGCTGCCGCCAGGCATGCGCGTAGCCGGGGGAGCTTTTGGTGAGCGCGGTTCTGGGCGGACTAAAAGCGAGGGCGAGCCCTTAGATAGAAGCGGAGAGCTATAAGAATGATTTTTTAGAAAGCGGGATTGGCAGATATGGGTATGCACTCGCCTTTTAAGCGAGACGAAGCAGGTTCGATTCCTGCATCCCGCACCACAATTTGTAAAAAGGGGATTCTTCCAATGGGACAGGATCATGCCTTCTAAGCATGGAACGCCGGTTCGAATCCGGCATCCCCTTCCAATGCGGCTCCGTCGTTCAATGGGAGAGGACTCTCGGCTACGAACCGAGGAATTGGGGTTCGAATCCTCACGGGGCCGCCATCATCTCCATCCATGCATCTCGGCCGTAGCTGGAAACTTTGATGGGTCCTTCGGCTTTCGCTCAGGATTTCGCCTGCGGGCTCAAACGCCCGCAAAGCGGCTCAAGTTCGAATCCTCACGGCGCCGCCGTAACCGCATAGCTCAAACGGAGAGAGCGCTCACCTCCTGAGCGAGAGATCCCAGTTCGATTCTGGGTGCGGTTACCAACGGGTGGGTAGTGTAACGGATTAAACACGGCGCCTTCCGAAGGCGCAAATCCGAGTTCGATTCTCGGCCCGCCTCCCAATTTTGCATATTTGACAGATTCTCGAAATGATGGCAAAGTGAGATCAGGAATTCAGCAATGATTCGCAAGCCCCATACCGTTAGCTTTCCGACACCGGCCGCACAAATGTGGCTGGGTGCGGGTAAGGATACGTTCATGTAACGGGGGCTGATCCAATATTTTTTCGGTTTTCTTGAAGCCTCCGATAAACATCGGGGGCTTTCGTATTTTTGGGGCAATTTTGGCAGCGTCGTCTAACGGTCAGGACACGGCTCTTTCAAGGCTGGAATGGGAGTTCGATTCTCCCCGTTGCTACCAGGGTGTGAGCTATGAGCGTTGAAATTATTGAAGTTGAAGGCTTTCAAATTGAGGTCGCAACCGAGATCTACTGCGCTCGCGGCGGAGATCACCGCCAATTGGTAGATCGCGCCCGCACTGATCGCAGCAGGCTCGGTCATGACGTAAATGAATCGGCGGTGTTGTGCATTCGCTGCTTACGCGCGATACCGCTGACACTGTGATGCCGGGTCGTTCAATGGCAGGACGCGGGTCTTTGAAGCCCGCTACGAGCGTTCGATTCGCTCCCCGGCAGTCAACTCGGCGCGAAGCGCAGAAAGTTCGAGGAGTGGTGAAGGCTACGGTTACTTCTCTGGAAGCCGGAATCTCTCAATTTATCACGGATAGATTTCAGGTTTGCGTACGCTCCTAACCAGTTGGCACTCTACGGTGCACGCGTTATTCATTCTGCTCGTCCTCTCGACCTTACTTCTGGGAATTGTATGCCGCCCCGTGGCCAAACGAAAAACAGCTGCTCCGTACAGAAGTTTTAGTATGATCGGAGCATCAGCATCAAGAAGCTATGGAAGATCAGGCAGCGAAAAAATATACGCGCACGCGCCGCATACTGGCTGAATTAAGCTTTCTAGCCTGGGCAGCCGTGTTGTTATTGCTGTGCTTTTTCAGAAACAACGTCTTCTTTCGCTTTGCTTCGCACACTGTTCAGAACTATTACTTCGGTATTCTGATCTACTGGAGTTTCCTATACGTTGTTACCTCGATTTCCACGCTTCCCTTTGGCGTGGCGCAGTTCTGGGTCGAGCATAGATATTCCATCAGCAAACAAAGCGTGTCATCCTGGCTCACGGACTATACCAAGCTGCACGCCATCGGATTCATCACGGGAGCGGCTGCAGTCGAGTATGCTTATTTTGTCATTCAGCGTTTTCCTTCATGTTGGTGGGTTTTATTTTGGGCAGGATTGGTTGGTTATCTGACGGTGTTCGCGTTGCTGCTGCCCTCGCTGGTGATGCCTTGGTTTGCGAGGATCTCTCCTTTGCCCGAAGGTGAACTTAAAGACAAGCTCTCTGCGCTCGCGCATCGAGCAGGGCTTGCATCCTGTAGGCTCGGAGTTCTGCATGTCGCCCAAAAGACTCGCAGAGCTAATGCCTTAATTACCGGCTTGGGAGGAACGCGGCAAATTCTTTTAACGGATACTCTACTCGAAAACCACAACGCCGCCGAAATCGAGGCCATCACCGCTCACGAGATCGGTCACGAAGTCCTGCATCATATTCCGAAAAGAATTGCTATCCTGAGTGCGCTGTATCTGGTGGCTTTGAGCGCTGGCCCCCTGCTGATATCGCCCTGGGTAACGGCAATATCAGATGTCACCTACCTGCCCATTTTGCTTCTGACTTTCCGGATATTGAAGGTTTATATTTCCTTGGTTTTTGTCGCCTTCGCGCGCCGTCAGGAGAAAAGCGCCGATCTTTTCTGCTGGCATTCGATTGAAGATGTGAACGCTTATATCAGCGCCATGAAAAAGTTAAACCAACAGAACATGATCACGTATGAGCGCGGCCAGCAGTGGGCTTACGGCCATCCCGCGTTGGCAAGCCGCATTGCCGAAGCAGAGAAATTCTTGGCACAAAAATCAGCGAACGCAGTGGCTACATCTGAAGACGTTACTCGACTGATGGGGTGGTGACACAACTGCAATCAGGCGGGAACTGAGAACTGCCATCCTGGGAACATTCGGAAGCTGAGTACCGAGTACTGGGTACTTTATTTCTGAGAACTGAGAACCGAGAACTGAGAACTATTCTCCGGCAGTGCTCGCAACACCAACGTCCAAGACATAGGCTTCTCCGGCGCGATGACGGCGTTGCGTGCATCCAGACTAAGGTAGAACGGAACGTACCCACGGCTGCCCTTGCCCAGGGCGCTATCCCCGGTGGCGTAGAGTTCCGATTGCAGGGGCCAATCGGACTGCTTGACCATAATTTCGAGTTTGCCTTCGGGAGAGTCAAAGCGGTCAACACGGTGGCCATCTTCAAAGCGGGTGGCATCGTGGTTGCCGGTGGTAGGCACGATCACCCAGAAGCGCCGAATGGGCGTGGTCTTCGAGGCTGAAACGGTTTCTGTACGGACCAGCGAATCGCCATCGACCTTCCAATCCACTTGCGCCGTGATTCCAGGATCAACCAGTTCTCCAGATTTGGTTCCCAGCACAGCCCATCGCTTCCAGGTTGCGCGCAGGCTGAGTCCATCGGCAGAAGGAGTAATCTCATCTGCGCCGTCGCAGGCGACAATCGTGCGGCCGTCTTCCAATTCAAGATAAGGCGTCATAGCCGGGACTGGCTGCTGCACCGGAGGCGCATAACCCGGCAAGCTGTACGGACCAGGCAGATAGTCGGAAACGCCAGGCTGCGGTCCGGTTGTGATGGGGAGCGCAAACCTGAGATGTCCGCGCCGCACCAGCCACACGCCGGCAGCGCGATCGCCTTTGCGAAAATATTCGAAGCGCGCTACTTCGGGCAAAGTCAGGTGGGCGGGAAATGAAGCAATGTGCTCATCGTTCATCACTTTTATGAACGTTGCGTGCGCTCCGGAAACCTTCCCAAAAAACGCCGTGGTCTGCTGCCACTCGCGTTCCGGAGTAATGTAGCTGTAGTTGCCCCGGCCAAACCCGAACACATTCAACAGGTGGCGCTTGGGTTGATAATCTTTTTCCAGCCACTGCCACGCCAAATAGTATGCGCTGGCAAGTTGCGATAAAGGCGCAGGACGAAACTGCGGATGCTTTGCCAGGAACGCCACAATCTCCATGGTGTCAATGTAGCTGATGACTCCGAGGCTTCGTCCCCACGGATAACCATAGCCATCGGGCGAGAGCAGGTCCCACCAGGTGCGCATCTGTGCCTTGAGCGTCGGCTCCATGGCTTTCATCACATCCTCGCGCCCAAGGTTTTCTGCCGCATCGTAGACAAAGCGCGCGTATTCATTCGAATAGCGGTCATAGCGTCCGGTGGGAACACTGTCGTCGGAATAAAGATTGCCTTTGAGGAACTGGTCCGCGGCCCGATTCAGCACATCATCCACGAAGGGCCGGTCGGTCGTGATTCCCATCTGATAGTCGAGGGAAAGTATGCGTGCCGCCACGCCGAAGTAGTTCTCCGGAAGATTGATGACGTGCCGGGTCTTCTTGTCATAAAAACGCCCAGTGTCGAGCAGCGATCGCCATTGTGCCTGCTCTTCGGGCGTGAACGATTGCCACAACGCATTTGTCTTCAGGTCTGCTCCAAAACTTCGCAACGAAAGCGCGCCGTATAATTGGGCCCACGTCTTGCCGCCTTGGCGGGCTTCAATCAACCCTCCCTGGCCGATGACATGGGTGACATCTTGTCCAGCAATCGTCTTGTCGCCGGAAAGCGCGGCATAGGACGCCACCGCGCGCGTAAATGTTCCCCAGTCGAAATCACCGCCGGTCGGCACGCCCACCACGCGCTCTTGCGGCGGATTAAAGGAGTGGATATCGGCAACATGCGCGCCGATTTCGCGCCCCAGGAACGCCGTCACCTCCCGGGAAAATTGATCTGTGGAAACTGTATCGGCTGAAGAAGGAGCTGCGGCCGTTGATTGCTGCGCCCATCCGTTGAAGCTGGCAAGGGAAAAACAGGCAAACAGGCATACCGATCTTGCGCTTTTGAAAGAAATCATCGTGATACGGTTACTCCTGGTCAATTTCGCAATGCGGCCTGCAACAACAAGACGTCAACATTGTCGACCGACGATTCGAGCTTGCGGGCCAATTGCTCGTATTTAGGTTCCCGGTAGTTTGCCGCAGCCTTTAATAATAACGGTGTAAGCTCTTCAGGGTTAAGTCCGGTGATTTGCTTATAATCCCATTTTTTTTGTCCCGCGGCGTATGGAACAAGAAAGTCCAGGGCTTTGCGCATGCTGCGTCCGTCGGCGGTTTTAAATTGCCAAAGATCCACGCCGGCCAGCTGTCCGAGTTGCGCCAACTCCATCAGTCCGCGCAGGTTCATCACGCTGTAACTGAAGGCCCGGGTGCGAGCGAGCTCTAACGGCTGCCTGCCGTCAGGTTCAATCTGAAGGGCGATCCGCTTCTTCTCCGCCTCTTTGATTACCTGTTGGGCGTACTCGCGGTCTCCCAGGAACAAAGCGAAGTCCGAGACTTGAACATCGTAGTAGGTGCCGTGGTTGTTTTTGGCATTGCCTTCGCCGATGCCATTGGGACTCTCGCGCATCCATTTAAGATACGCGCGGAACCACTCTTCCATTCCCTTCTGGTCTTTGTCGCTCCAGTTTTTCGAGCCTGTCAGCAGCCCCATGGCATCTACCACGTTGGTAAGATCATGGCTTTCAAGGACGCCGGTAGGACGCCCATTATTGACGCCAGGAATCCCCTGGGCAAATTCCAGATTGGGATTCATGCATGTCGCCGGATCAAGAAACCATGTCCGCAATAACAACGCGGCGCGGCTTGCGTAAGTCTCGTTTCCAGTCAGGTAATAGGCCAGGGCCAGCGTGCGTGCGTCTCTACCCAGGCGGCCCATATTTCCGTGATCGGGAATTTTGCTGATGTCCGGGTTTCTCTCGCCATCGCGGCGAATATACGGCCCCTTGGGATTCTTGGGATCGGGCCAGAAATAAGGCGCCAGGCTCAGGTAGTCGTGCTTTGTTCCACTGGGCGGGGTTATGTCTTTTTGCATTACCGAAAACGGACCTTCATTCATTACCCGATCAGCCGCCTCGCGCACCGCAATCGCCAGTGGAGCCTTCGGACCGGCTGCTGCAAGATTCCGTTTCTGCGCTGAAAGTACTTTGGCATCCAGCAGAAACACGCGCGGCTGCGTGGCAGCGACCAGGAAAGCCGGACTCAGCAATACTACAAAGAAGGTTCGTACGATTCGCTTCATAAGCAACTCCTACCAGTTGTGCATGGTTCCATCCAGCTTGCGATTCACCGGCAAATAAGCGCGCTCATAAGGATACTTAGCCGCCAGCTTCTCGTCTATGTCGATGCCCAGTCCGGGAGCATCGCCGGGGTGCATGAGGCCGTTTTCGAAGGTATAGGAATGCGGAAAGACCTTGTCGGTCTCCGGCGTGTGCCGCATATATTCTTGAATGCCGAAATTATGCACGCTCAAATCAAAATGCAGCGCCGCCGCCATGCACACCGGACTAAGATCGGTAGCGCCATGCGACCCTGTGCGCACGTGGTACAACTCCGCAAGCTGGGCAATTTTCTTCAAGTGCGTAATGCCGCCGGCATGCACCACGGTGGTGCGAATGTAATCGATCAACTGCTCCTGTATGAGCTGCTGGCAATCGTAGATAGTGTTGAAAACCTCGCCTACGGCAATAGGTGTGGTGGTGTGCTGGCGAATCAGGCGGAAGCCTTCCTGCAACTCAGCCGGCGTGGGATCTTCCAGCCAAAACAAATGGTACGGCTCCAGGCTCTTGCCCACGCGGGCCGCTTCAATTGGAGTGAGCCGATGATGAGCATCATGCAACAGGTGGAAGTCGGGCCCATATTCCTTGCGCAGGCGCTCAAAGAGCTTGGGAACAAAATTCATGTAGAGTTCGGTTGACCACAAATTCTCTGGCGGCGCGTTTTTCTCTGCCGGCTCGTAGTACATGTCTCCGCGGCCTATTCCGTACGTGCTCTTCAGACCCGGAACCCCCGACTGGGCGCGGATGGCCTTGTATCCCATCTTTAAATAGTTGCCAACCGCCTTTACCGTCTCTTCCTCGTTCAGCCCGCTGGCGTGTCCGTAGACCAGAACGCCGTCCCGGGAAGCGCCACCCAATATCTGATACAGCGGCGTGTTGAGGCTCTTGGCCTTGATATCCCAAAGCGCGGTGTCTACGGCTGCGATTGCCGACATGGTCACCGGTCCTCGCCGCCAATATGCTCCCTTGTAGAGGTACTGCCAGGTGTCTTCAATCTTGCGGGCATCGCGGCCCATCAGCACCGGCAGCACATGGTCGGTAAGATAGCTGGCTACGGCAAGCTCGCGGCCATTGAGGGTGGCATCACCAAGTCCGTAAATACCATCTTCGGTGGTGATCTTGACCGTAACGAAGTTACGGCCGGGGCTACAAACAATTACTTTGGCATCTACGATCTTCATGTTTAATATAGTGCTTTCAATTTTGTTTTAATTACGATCCCAAAAAATCCCAGGAACTCCAATACATGACCTATTCTTCGTCCCTCAATCTTTCGGAAAAAACTGCCGTCGTTATCGGCGGAACCTCAGGTATCGGATTGACCCTCGCCAAAGGCCTGGCCCAAGCCGGTGCCAATGTCGTCCCCACAGGCCGGCGCGCCGATCTGGTAGAGTCTGCCGCTGAAGCGGTTCGCAAAACCGGCCGGCGCTCGCTCTCCTTGACCTCTGACGTGAACGACTCCGCCAGTCTGCAGGCATTGCTGGATGCGACCGTCAAGGAATTCGGCGGCGTCGACATCCTGGTGAACTCTGCCGGACGCACCAAGCGCACCCCTACGTTGCAACTGCCTGAGAGCGAGTGGGACGAAATATTAGAGACCAACCTCAACGGCACATTGCGCGCTTGCCAGATATTCGGACGATATATGGTGGAACACAAATATGGTCGCATCATCAATATCGCTTCGCTATCTTCGTTCGTCGCTCTCTATGAGGTCGCAGCCTATGCGGCCAGCAAAGCCGCGGTCGCGTCCTTGACCAAGTCGCTTGCCATTGAATGGGCGCGAAACGGAGTTTGCGTGAACGCTATAGCTCCGGGCGTATTCCGAACCGCGCTCAATGCCGCATTGCTCGATGGAACTCCGCGCGGACAGGAATTCCTGCTGCGCACTCCCATGAAACGATTTGGCCAGCAGGAAGAGTTGATTGGCGCGGCAGTCTTCCTTGCCTCCGACGCAGCCAGCTTCGTCACCGGACATATCCTGGCCGTTGACGGCGGCTTCCTCGCCAGTGGTGTAAACCAATAAGCGCATCTCGTCATTGTCCGGAATGGGTGGTTCCTGCCACGCCCGCGGTGTTCGGCGCCTCAAGGGCCAGCAACGTTTCCAGCAAGTAATAATCTCCGTAGATGAGCGGACCATCCGCGGGGCGCGTACTGCTGCCATGGCGCAATATGCCCGGAGGCGAATGGTCATCGGGACCGACGGGCGACAGGTAGCGGTCAATCAACGACTGGGTGATGCGCTCGCTTTCTTTTCTGTATTGGATTGCGCGCTGTTGGTCCTTGGTCAGAGTGGAAAGCTGCAGCAATCCATCGGCGATAATGGCCGCCGCAGAGGTATCACGGTTTCTGAAGCGGATGCCTTCGTCGTTCATGTCATACCATGCCACGCCATCTTCGGGCAGATCGGGCAAAATGTGCGCTGCAACTTTTTCCGCCGTGGCCAGCATGCGGGGATCATGGGTTTCGCGATAAGCGGCGCCAAAACCGTAAAGGGCCCAGGCCGCGCCGCGCGACCATGTGGTATCGGCGCCAAAGCCCTGGTGGGTATGAAAAAACAACGGCTGTCCTGGAGGAACATTATTGGGGAAATCGAATTGCAAATCCGGAGATCCGCCCGTTAACGTCAGCCGCTGGGGATTGTCGCCAGGATTGTAGTGCACCGATTGGATTACGGCGCCGTCGGGACGCACCAGCCACTCCGAGGCGCGCAAGGCATGCTTAAGCCCGATCTCGCGCCATTTAGGGTCGCCGGTTTCGCGGCTTGCCCACCAGAGAATCTGCAGGTTCATCATGGTGTCGATGATCGTGTCATCCGCCCCGGGCTTCCAGGCAGCGATCAATTGCGTCGTAGGATTGAAGTGTTCTGCCAGCCGGTCTGCCGCACGCAAGGCGCTTTCACGGTACTTCGGGTCGTGGGTTTGTTCGTAACCAAATACGGAAGAGTACAGATACAAAAAGCCCGCATCGTGATTTACCTCCGACTCTTTCCCCATCAGGCGCGATCCCCAAAGCTCGGCCCAACGCCGATATTTCTCGTCTTTCGTATAGGCATTCAGCTTCCATAGCTCTCCGGTCCAGAACCCTCCCGTCCAGAAGAAGCCCTTACGCTGCTGCCAATCGCCGGTCTTGTTGTCTCCATCAGTAAAAAAGCCGACCCCATTGCTGTGATCAAAATCTTTGGGGTTGGCGGCAGTGATAATCGGCTCCCACTTGACTGCCGTGCGGTCAACAGCCTGGCGCATGAGTTCGATTGCCTGCTTGTAAGTCTTGGAAGCGGCGGGAGCGAGAGTGTCAGGCGGTGCAGGCTGGGTCCCCGCTTTGGTGGAGAGGACCTTGATCGCTGCCGGCGCGCTCATGCGCGCCGCTCTCTCCTTCACAAAATCCAAAAACTGTTGCTGCGTGCTAAGAGCTGTGCTGGGTAAGATGCGTGAAGCATTTTGACGCATCTCTTTCTGATTGCCGAAGCCAACCAGGTTGTTGCTGGCCTCCTGGTCCCATGCCGCGGCTACGTACCAGGTTGCGCTTCCCCCACGCAATGGAAAACTTAGCAGGTGGTTGCTGCTGTCCTGAGTTGGAGTCGCAGAGAGCGCGGGAAACGTGACGATGACCAAGCCCAGGTTCGTGTCTTTTAGCTCTTCAGTTGCTTTCGCGCCCGGCGCAACCACTTGCGCGCCCCAGGTTGCCAACCAGGGCGAGCCGCTGCTCTTGTCGGAGTGCAACACGGGAACACCCTGCTTGAGAGGAAGGCCAGTGGCGAAAACCAGATCATCAGCCCCGGTTGCCGTGATGGTATGGAAAAAGCCGCGGTCGCCGGCCCACACTGTGAAGAGGGAGTGCAGGGTGACAGACTTCCCCGCGACCTTCCATCCTTCGTAGGTCACCTCGACCATGGAGCGCACCGGACCAGCGGCAATGACGCGCCAGCTGCGTTTGTCCACATCGGCAACCTTTACGAGTTTGCCATCCACCCAGGCGCCGACTGCGCCAATGCCCATGGCATCACCGATCTCATAAATATCGCGGCCGTCGGGAGACTCATCATGGTAAGGATATTCCGGCGTGGCAAACATCTGCAGTTGCAGCGTGAGACGGCGCTTGCCGTAGAGATCGATGGCGTTGCGCGGATCAAAATAAATGCGCCACGCGTTGAGTTCCGACTCCCAGCCGGGTCCTTGTATCTTGGTAGCAAACAGAGCATCGGTACGCTTGGGATAATCGTCGCGGAGCCGGAATATTCTGTCGGCCGAGCCATAGGTGATGGTGACGATTCGTGTTTGATGCGGTTTGAGATCAATCTGGAAAGCAAGTTCGTCGGCTTTGTTGTCGCCGTCGAGGTCATCCACCTGCGAGGGCAATTCCGTAGTCTGCAGGACTGACGCATCTTCCGCTTCGGTGGCCGTGTCGCTGGCGGTCACAATCAGAGTGCCGGCTTTCAAATCGGGAGCGATCTTGCGAATCTCCGCCAGAGATACGACAACATCTTCGGCGGGACGATCCTGGCCGGTTGGATTGGTGACTGCAATTTTGATGCTTGATAAATGCGGTTCAGCCCACGCGCTGCCAACCAACAGCAACGTAGCCAGCAGCAATCTCATGTTGCCCATTCCCTCTCTCCTGCAAACTCTGATACCGGAACGGCACAATACGTCCTCGCCAGCTTATCGGGCCGGAAAGCATTGCCGCAAAACCGGGCGCTTCTTAACTTCGCTTAGAGCGTGTTTCATAAATATGATTGTGTGCGCGCGGATTGATCCCTGCCCTCACACATGCCTTATGGATACTGGACTTCAGCCCCTGAGGCGATTCTTTCCGTGGGTTCCAGGGCATTTATGAAACATGCTCTATTTACAAGTAGTCTTCTCGGCAGGGGGTGAACACATCAATAACGTGCGATGGTTCAACAGCAGAGGCCTGGTGTTCTATGCCACCGCGGACAACGAAGCTATCCCCGCCCCGTATTTCAAAATTCTGATCGCCACAGGTGATTTTCAAATGGCCGGAAACTACATACACAAGTTGATCGTGCGGATGGCTGTGGCGTACGCCAACCCATCCTTTTTCCATCCGGTGCTCCGCCAGAAATAACTTGTCGTTGTATGAACCCACCAGGCGCGTGAGCCCGGGCTCGGGTGTGCTTTGTTTGGCCTTCGACGCGGCCACCACAACAACATCGGGAAAACTATGTTTCGTTGTAGCTTCCATTCTCGCCTCCGAATTACTTCCCTGCTATGGCTGCAGGCGCCTGCTCCGCCTGGCGCGCCTGTTGTATGATCGCGACATATTTTTTCGCGAGCTCGGTAATTTCCGATGTGTTTCCAGAGTTCAGGGCCGATGCCAGGATCAACTCCCCGCCAATGCCCAGCGCCGCCGAACCATTCCGTATGAAGTCCGCGGCCGTATTCAAGTTCACCCCTCCGGTTGGAACCAGCGGAACCTGCGGCAAGGGCGCTTTCAGCGCCTTGATATAGCTGGCCCCTCCGACCGCGCTGCACGGGAAAACCTTCACAAAATCGGCCCCGGCTTCCCATGCGGTAATAACTTCGGTGGGAGTAAGGGCTCCGGCCATGATAAGCATGCCGTGATCGTTGGCAAACTTCACCGTTTCCTGCTTAAAGCCGGGCGTCACCAGAAACGTTGCGCCGGCTTCCAGGCAACGGTTGGCGGTATAGGCATCCAGCACCGTACCGGCGCCGATAATGACCTCGCGGCCCAGGTTCTTGTTCAATTCCGCGATGGCCTCAAAGGCTCCGGGGACGGTCATCGTGATTTCAAGGAGTGAGATGCCACCGGCATAAACAGCTTCGCTCGCGGCAATCGCCTTTTTCACCGACGAGGCACGTATCACCGGTACGATTCCGACTTCAAGCACACGCTGCCGAATTTGTTCTTTGGTCATGTCTTAGAGTCTTACCCTCCAAAATATCGCTTGGCGCACTTTTTAACCTTAACTCAAGTCTACCGGTTTCAGCTTTGGTGTCAGCGTCTGTACGATCGCCAGAGCGATAAGGTACGCTGATCCGCCAAAAATAAAGATTGGTATATAGCTGTGCGTCCACTGCACGATGTGGCCCGTTATCTCCTGGATAAGCACGCCGCCAATCGCGCCGCCGGTGGCGCCAATGCCCACAACGCTGCCTACGGCCCGCCGCGGGAATAAATCGGATGACGTGGTGAACAGGTTCGCTGACCACCCCTGGTGCGCCGCCGTCGCCAGGCTGATCAGCCCCACCACCAGCCACAGGCTCTTCGAAAAGGGCGCGTACACGACCGGCACAACGCACACGGCGAATATCAGCATGGCGGTTTTGCGCGCAGCGTTGATGCTCCATCCCCGTTTGATCAGCTTTAACGGAAGCCAGCCGCCGCCGATACTGCCAATGGTGGCGGCGTTATAAACCACGATGGTGGGAATAACAATCTGCTTGAGTCCCAGGCCAAAACTCTCTTGCAGGTACTTGGGAAACCAGAACAGGTAGAACCACCAGACCGGGTCCGTAAAAAATTTGCCGATGGTGAAGGCCCAGGTCTCTTTGTGCGGCAACAGCCGCAACCATGAAACGCTCTCAACGCGGTCGGGCGGGTCGCTCTGAATATAATCAAGCTCTGCTTTCGAGATGTGCGGATGCGCTTCTGGCTTGTGATAAAACAGCAGCCAGAAAACCAGCCAGATAAATCCCAGTGCGCCGGTTGCAATGAATGCCCATTGCCAGCCATACGTCAATGCCAGCCAGGGCACCGTAAGAGGCGCAACCACCGCGCCGATGTTGGTGCCGGCATTGAAGATGCCGGTAGCCAGAGCTCGTTCCTTTTTCGGGAACCACTCCGCGACAGTCTTGATGCAGGCGGGAAAATTCGCCGCTTCACCCAGCCCAAGAAATCCTCGCGCAATCCCAAAAGTGAGCGCCGACGTTGCCGCGGCGGTGCCGACAGCAGCCAGGCTCCAAAGCGAGACGGCAACGGAGTATCCCTTCCGCGTGCCGAACCTGTCGATGAAGTAGCCGGCGCCGAGCAATCCGATGGCGTAGGTCGCCTGGAAGACGGTCGAAATATGCCCGTACTGGATATTGTTCCAGCCAATGCTGTCTTGCAGCGTCTTGGCCAGCATGCTCAGCACCTGCCGGTCCAGGTAATTGATGGTGGTCGAAAAGAACAGCAGGGCGCAAATCACCCAGCGGTAATTAGTCCAGACTTGAGGAGTCGCCTCCGCCTCTGCAGATGCTTGCGCAGGCCTGGACACGCCGCTTATAGAAGATGATTCCGGTTGCAAGCCCATGATTATATCCTCAGCGCGCGATGCGCGCACTCATGCCTTTCATTACTTGCAAGACCTCGCTGAGCGTCGCCATGGTCGTGTCGCCCGGGGTGGTCATAGCCAGCGCGCCGTGAGCTGCCCCGCATTCCACGCACCATTGCGGCTCTTGCCCGGTGAGGAAGCCATAGATCAGGCCGGAGGCAAATGAATCCCCGCCGCCAACCCGATCATAGATTTCAAGATTTTCGCGATTCGAAGCCTGGTAGAACTGGCCATCGTGATAGCAGATTGCGCCCCAGTCATTGACTGTGGCGGTTTTCGCGTTGCGCAAAGTAGTGGCGACCACCGCAAAATTAGGAAATTCGCGCACCGCCGCCTGGATCATCGCCTTGAACCCAGCAGGGTCGAGATTCGAGTGGTTGGAATCAAGTCCGGGGACTTGAAAGCCGAGAGCGGCGCTGAAATCTTCTTCATTGCCCAGCATCACATCCACGTAGGGCGCCAGCCGCCGATTGACTGCCTGTGCCTGCTTTTGGCCGCCGATGCTCCGCCACAATGAGTCGCGATAATTCAGGTCGTAGGAGACCAGAGCCCCGCTCTGTTTGGCTGCCTTCATTGCCTCTTCCGCCACCAGCGGAGTCGTCTCTGAAAGCGCGCAAAAGATTCCGCCCGTATGCAGCCAGCGCGCACCTTCCTGCTCGAAAATCTTCTTCCAATCAATTTCGCCTGGCTTGAGCTGCGCCGTAGCCGTGTGGCCGCGGTCTGAGCAGCCCACCGCGCCGCGCAATCCGAACCCGCGCTCGGTGAAATTGAGCCCGTTGCGGACCGTGCGTCCTACTCCGTCATACTTCACCCAGCGGACATGCCGCTGATCGACGCCGCCCTGGTACATCAGGTCTTCCACCAGCCGGCCCACGGAATTGTCGGCCAGCGCCGTCACCACGGCGGTACGCATGCCAAAACAGCGCTTCAGCCCGCGGGCGACATTGTATTCTCCGCCACCTTCCCAGGCGCGAAAATTACGGGCAGTAGTGATCCGTTCGTCTCCGGGATCCAGCCGAAGCATCACTTCTCCAAGGCTTACCAGGTCCCAGTGACAGCTTTCTTTCGATTTAACTTTCAAAATTCCCATATATGCTTACAAGAACTTGTTTCAGAAACTATGTTTTGTATCGGGGCACGAGTTTACTTGCGCCATGTAAATCATTTTCCATGCAAACTCTTAACTCTGTGCCATCTTGAAACACCATGCTCATCGGCCCATCCACCCACCATCCACGACAAAAACGTGTCCGTGCACATAATTACTGGCGGCCGAAGCAAGAAATACAGCCGCTCCGCCAAGGTCTTCAGGTTCTCCCCAGCGCGCTGCGGGAATCCGTTCCAATATCTGGCGGTTGCGGGTTTCATTCTGTTGCAAAGCTTTCGTATTATCCGTGCGCATATAGCCGGGAGCGATTGCGTTCACATTGATGCCTTGCGCCGCCCATTCATTGGCCAGCGCCTTGGTAAGTTGGGCTACTCCGCCCTTGGAAGCGGCATAGGCAGGTACGGTAATGCCTCCCTGGAAGGCGAGCAGTGACGCTATATTAATGATCTTTCCAGGCTGCTTTCGTTGTATCAGGGAGCGGCCGGCAAGCTGGCTCAGCTTGAATACGCTGTTGAGGTTGACCTGGAGCACCGTCATCCAGTCCTCGTCGCTATAATCCACGGCCGGGGCGCGGCGAATGGTGCCGGCATTATTGACGAGAATATCGATGGGCGCAAGCTTCTGGGCTTGGTTGAAAAGCTCCTCCGCCCCGCTGCGCGAAGCAAGGTCTGCCTGCACTGCTGCCGCCCGCCGGCCAAGCTGCTTGACCTTGATACAGGTATCTTCCGCCGGACGTGAGTTGCCGTGACAAACCACGTCTGCTCCCGCTTCCGCCAGGGCAAGAGCAATAGCTGCGCCCAAACCGGCTGAAGCCCCGGTTACAAGTGCAGTCTTGCCCCCTAGTTTGAACTGATCGAGAATCAACTTTTTATTTTCTGCTGGCTTCGAGCCCTGAGCCGCCCTGGCTAAATGCAGGTTGCACATTCACAACCCCGAACTGCCGGTCCTCTTGTTCGCGGTGCGCAGCCATGGCCCACAAAAAACCGATGCGATGGTTGGGAATCGAAACATTCGGATGATATCCACTCGGCATCAGCACCGCGTCTCCATCTCGCACAACAGTCACCAGTTCAGGATATTCGGTGTCATTATAAACAAGCTGAATCCCGAAGGCCGGTTTGGGCATGTCGAAATACACATACATCTCCTCCAGCATGGCGGCGTGCTCATGCGGAGGCCAACTGGTCCAATTTCCCGGTTCGGAGATTGTAAAACCGGCAAGCAGACGCCCTGCCTGCACGTTCTTTCCTACCAGTATGTTGAGATGGCGCTGCTGGCCAGGTGTCCCGGTGCTGAACTTCAGCGAGGAATTTTTTTCCACTTCCGAGTAGGGCACAAATTGCAAAGGATAGCGGTTCTTCACCGCTGCGGAAAATTCGGCAATATCAACCTGCCCCTTGGTAGCGACGGTGATTTCGCTGTCGCGTGGAATGTAAATGGCGTCATATTGCTTGAGCTGAAATTCCTCTTTATCCACTTTCACCGTGGCGTCGCCCGAGAGACAGATAAAACTGGTCTCGTGGTCGCCGTTCTTGAAAGAAACCGAAGGCGTGGAAGCATTCAGGATAATGCGTCCGTACGTCAGGTGCTTGTTGGTGCTGTTGCTGGGCGAAACCGAAATGTTGCGGCCGATTTTTGCATTGGTCTGGCGGAAAACCATCCGCTCGATTGCAGGTAATGTTTGAGTGCTCATAAGATTTTTATATCTCCGCGAAGGTCTGAATGAACGACCCTGTTTTTGAGCGATCAGCGCGCAGAAAACAAATTCTCATGCATGAGCGCCGTCGCAACCCTTCCATCAGAATATTAACTTAATTACCGTTGCGCAAAACTCAAAGTTCAATCAGTAAAACGCCGGTTTCCGCAAAACGGCGCGGCTCGCCTCAGTGCCAGGGTGGAGCCGCAGTTTGAAGAAACGCAGGCGTCCCGCCCGCTTCGCGGGAGCATCTTGTCCCCGCTTTACTTAGATCGGGCCTTCAAAACTGTACCTGAAGCAAGCTGCTTTCCACATAATCCGAATATATCATCATGTGATATGCAGTCTCCAATTTTCTCCGTTGGCGCTGGTCGGGATTGGAGCTGTTCGAGGGCCGGTTTAGAGGGAATAGGGATTTATGCATTCAGCATCCTGGCATGAATTGCCTTCGATTGTTTCTCGATTCGCTTATCGTCGTTCTTGCCGCTTTTCACTCCGGCCGTGGCATGAAAGCCAAGTTCTCTCGACAACGCTTCCGCGGCCGATATGATCGACTTGGCTAATACGGAAATCTTTTCTGAGCCCACGCGAAACGTTGGCCCTGAGACGCTGATCGCGGCTACCGGATCTCCGCTAAAATCATGCACCACCGATCCGACGCAGCAGACGCCCTCTTCGTTCTCCTCATTATCGAGCGCGTACCCGATCTCGCGGACCTTGATCAGTTCCGCCTTCAGCTCTGCCATGCTGCCGATTGTCTTTCGCGTGAGTTGGCGCAAGCCATGCTTTTGTACCGCGATTTCAACCTGATTTTCAGGTAAATGCGCCATAATGGCCTTGCCTACGGCCGTGCAATAAGCGGGATTCCTGCGCCCCACGCTGGAAGCCAGCCGCACACTGCGCCCTGGCTCTACCTTGTCCAGATACACTACTTCCCCATCGTCATAGATGCACAAGTGGACTGTCTCGCCGGTTTCAAGCACCGCACGCTCCAGGAAGGGCCGTGCGCGCTCGCGCAGGTCAAGCTGCGATACCGCTCGCGTCCCCAGCTCGAAGAGCTTTAAGCCAAGCCGGTATTTTCCGGTTTGGGAATTTTTTTCCACCAGCTTATGGCGCTCCAATACCATAATCAACCGGTGCGCTGTGCTCTTGTGTAAACCAAGCGATTCGGAAATCTGCCCCAGCGTCAGGTCAGGTCCGTTCTGCGAGAGCGCCTCCAGAATAGCCAAAGCTCGATCAAGGACCTGGATTTGGTAGGGCGACCGGCCCTCGTTTTTTGTCTTACTATGTGGCACGGTGCGTCATTATATAAGAATGGAACTGCAAGTCAAGAAGGATAAATTCTGCCTTAGTAGAGGAAAACAGGTACCTGGGGCATGTTCCCGTATGCGGTTGGCTTGTGGCGTTCCACCGGCCTCATTGTGCAAGACATCATTTAAGGTTACGGCTTTACTTCGGCGCTCTCCTGAGATTTGGCGCTTTCATTACCCCGCAGGTCAACCGCGGAAATGGAATAGAAGTACTTATGGCCGGCATCAACACCGGTGTCATGGAATGAAAGCATGGTAATGGGAGCCGAGTTGATGCGCTCCGGTGTCCCATTTTTTGCGTCAGTCTCCGGGCCAGCTTCTTCGCGGCGATAGACGTTATATCCGGCGACGTCTTTTTCAATGTTCGGCGCCCAAATGAGGTCTACAAATCTTTCGTTTGGAATCTCGCTGGCAACGGCCAACAGTCCTTCCGGAGGCGCGGGCGGGAAGACGTCATGGGCAACAACTTCAACCGGCTGGGAATCATCGCCTTCGACCTCAGCCAGCAGTTGATGGGTCCCCGAATACACCGTGGTGACTGGAACGAGCCAGTAGGAATAGCTTTTTTCCCATTCGATATCACGATCGACCGCGCTCCAGCGATTTTCACCGCGCTGGTGCATCACTGCCCGCAAATAGGAAACAGCAACCGCCTTGGCAGAGCCTTTTTCACGGCGGTAAACGCGATAATCGAATTGCAATGATGGCGCTTGGTTTTCGCTGCTCTGGGTCCATATCAGGTATACGCCGCGCACATCAAGCTGAAAATGCAAGCCCTCCGGCGACACCGTTGGCGCCAGCGTTACCGCTGCCGGATTCGAGAACCCTGTAGAGCGTCCGTGCTCGTCTTGCACTTCGACACGATAGATGGCGAATTGCAAAGGACTTGCTCTCTGAATTTTTTCAGACAGGGTATCGATGAATTGGAGCGTAACTTTGTCGTTACTTGCTCCGGCTGGCTTCGCGGCCGCGGCCCGAGGCCGAAGTTCTCCTACCGATTCTCCACAAGCGGTCACGGAATTGAAAGGCCTTGATGAATCTGGCGGAGCTGCAAGAATGCTGCGGCACACCTTCGTGACGCCCAAAGCACCTGGAGTTGGCTGTCCCTCAGTAATCTCGCGCGGCTGGCTCCATGTAAGCGTGACCTTGTCGCCTTTGCGGATGGCGCGCAGGTCGCGCACCGGTTGCGCCAGCCGAGAGTGCGCGGACGTTACGCCTCCAGCCATGCCGCACCAGGCCAGCGCAGGACAAACGACAAAGATGAACAGCATTACTCTCATGCGGAAGGTTCCATAATTTCGAAGTAGAATGAAGGGAAAAGCGGCCTCAATATTGCCACAGAATGTAAACATCCGGCAATTGCTCGGCAGATATGCAAGTTAAAATCGAATTCTCCGCAAGAACCCATTCAGAATGGATTGCACGTGCCAGCCAGATCGGAGGCATTTTGAGTTTTACCAAAGTCATCGTTTAGAGCTTTTGATTTGACAGAGGATGTAAATCCATGTAAACGTCTACTCTGCTTTACAGGAACCCGGTTGCGATTCCCTTGTATTAAAACGTTTAATTCGAAAGCCCGGTACGCAACTTTAAACAGGATCGAGGGTTTAAGCACCTGAAATATAAAGTTCGCGGCAAGTTCCGCCTCGTCAGGCCCCGCACCCCTGGCGCAAACACGCACAATTACCGATACAGATTTTAGATAGAGAGCAGTCCGGACAATCGAGACCGCCACCTTGTGTACCCAACGGAGGACGCAAAATGTTGCGTTTTATCTTTCGCCATACCTTGTATGTTTGCTTATTATTTTCTCAGGCTGCCTGGCCGCAAAATGTGCTCACGCAGCGTTATAACAACGCGCGCACAGGAGCGAATCTTAACGAAACGCAACTGACCCCGGCAAACGTCAACGTCAATCAGTTTGGAAAACTGTTCACCCTCACCGTGGATGGAAACACGCAGGCCTCGCCGCTTTACGTTCAGAACGTCACGATTCCGGGCAAGGGCGTGCACAACGTGCTTTATATCGCCACCATGAACGACAAAATATATGCCTTCGACGCCGACAGCCACACCGGTTCGAGCGCCAGCCCATTATGGATGGACGATTTCACCAATGCCGCCGCAGGCATTACGCCGGTTCCAATCACAGATATCGCCTGTGCCTGCAACGTCGTTGGCAACGTTGGTATAGAGAGTACGCCGGTCATTGATCTTGCCAACAATACCTTATATCTGGTGGCGCGCACCAAGGAGAACGGGAGCTACTTCCAGAGGCTGCACGCGTTGGATATTACAACCGGGGCGGAAAGGTCCGGCAGCCCGGTGCTTATCCAGGCGACCGTATCCGGAACCGGCACCGGCAGCTCCGGCGGAAAACTGACGTTCGATCCTTTTATTCACAATCAACGGCCAAGCCTGGCGATAGCCAATGGCAAGGTTTTCATCGCCTGGGCATCCCACGAAGACAATCACAACTGGCATGGCTGGGTGATCGCCTATGACACGCAAACCTTGGCTCAAGCAGGCGTGTTCTGCACTTCCCCCAACGACGGCCGGTCAGGCATCTGGGAATCAGGCTGGGCGCCCGCGGTGGATTCTGCCGGCAACGTTTATTACATGACCGGCAATGGCACCGGCACAGCCGGCGCAAATAACCTTGCTGAAAGCTTTATCAAGTTCAACACCACCAGCGGTCTGCAAATGGTTGATTGGTTCATTCCCAGCAACTGGGCGGCGTTGAATAGCAACGACGTGGACTTGGCCGCTGCCGGCTCCATCCTGATCCCCGGCACCAATCTTCTCGTCGGCGGCGGCAAAGAAGCCGTCTTCTATGTTCTCGACACCGCCAACCTCGGACACGAGGTTGTAGGAAACACCCAGATCGTCCAGCAATTCGCGGTGAACAATCAGGGCACTTCCAGAAATGGAGAAATGAAGGGTGGCCCGGTCTATTGGGACCGCTCCAGTAACGGCGGCCCCTGGATGTATGTTTGGGCAGAAAACGATTTTCTGAAGGCCTACCACTTCAACGGCGTCAAGTTTGACACTACTCCGGTCTCGCAAAGCAGCTTCATGGATGCCGCCGGAGCCTCCCCCGGCGTCCTCACCCTAAGCTCCAATGGTGATAGTCAGGGAATCATATGGTCTTCAATGTGCACGAGTTCTGATTGCGACCATGGTGTGCATGCCGGCATCCTGCGCGCTTTTGACGCCACCAATCTCACCCGGCAACTCTGGAATAGCGGAATGAACTCCACCCGCGACAACGCGGGCAACTGGCCCAAGTTCAGTACTCCTTTGGTAGTCAACGGCAAAGTCTATATGGGATCTTTTTCCAACCAGGTCAACGTGTATGGCTTGCTTTCAATCGTGCCTGACTTTACCCTGACCGCTTCCCCGGCCTCGAGCACTGTGATCCAGGGCAATAGTGCGGCATACACCGCTACGGTTGGAAGCCAAAACGGCTTCAGTGGCAACGTGAGCTTGAGCGTCTCTGGCCTTCCCTCTGGCGCCGGGTTCAGCTTCAATCCGGCGACGGTAAGCGGCTCCGGCTCTTCCACACTTACAGTGACAACATCCACTTCCACGCCCCCCGGCACTTACACGCTGACCATACACGGCGACAGCGGAACTCTCTCCCACACTGTCAATGTGACGTTAACGGTCAATCCGTCCCCGGTACCGGACTTTTCCTTCTCTGCAGCTCCAGCATCGCAGACAGTAACCGTTGGCAGCGGAACCAGCTACACGGCAACCGCCGGTGCTTTGAACGGATTCAGTGGGTCCATCAACGTGAGCGTGAGCGGCCTGCCCTCCGGAGCGACCGCGACTTCATGCACCATCACCGTGCCTCCAACCGGAACGTGCACTCTCACCGTGAGTACCAGCTCTTCAACGCCGGCAGGCACTTCCACACTGACCATCACCGGATCGAGCGGCAGCCTGTCGCACGCAGTGACGGTGAAGTTGGTCGTCAATCCCACCACCGGACTACCGCCAGGATGGACCGATGCTGATATTGGCGCTCCCGGCCTGGCCGGCAGTGCTACCTTCAACGGGGGTACATTCACCGTGAAAGGCAGCGGCGCCGATATCTGGAGCACCGCCGATCATTTCAACTTTGCTTCTCAATCTGTAACCGGCGACCTCTCCATGACTGCCCGCGTGGCCACGCAGCAGAACACCAGTGTGTGGGCCAAGGCTGGAGTGATGATACGGCAGACCACTGCGGCCAATTCGGCTTACGTATTCGTGATGGTCACCCCCAGCAACGGGGTGAACATGCAGTATCGGCCGACAACCGGCGGTGCGTCGGTACAATTGGCGCAACAATTAGGCCACGCAGCGCCCTACTGGGTGCGATTGGTGCGCTCCGGCAACACCTTCACCGGGTTCAGTTCAGCCGATGGAGCGACCTGGACCACCGTCGGCACGATTAGTGTGTCTATGACGGGCGGCACAGCCGCAGGGTTGGCGGTCACAGCTCATAACAATGCTGCTTTGAGTACAGTCACCTTCGACAATGTCAGCGTCGGCGCTACCACGGCGCCCGACTTCACTTTGTCGGCATCACCTTCATCCCAGACTGTGACCGTAGGCGGCGCTACCACCTACACTGCTGCAGTGAATGCTGTGAACGGCTTCAGCGGAAGCGTATCGCTGGGCGTCACCGGCCTGCCGGCAAATGCGACTGGCAGTTTTAATCCCATCTCGGTGAGTGGCTCTGGGTCTTCCACGTTGAGTGTTTCCACCAGCGCTTCAACTCCAACCGGTACTTATACCCTGACCATCACCGGCGCCAGTGGCAGCCTGTCGCATTCCGCTACTGCGTCACTGGTCGTTAACCCGGTCACTGCGAGTTGCGTAACCGCAACCGGCGGTGGTGGTTGGGTCAACACGCCATTTGCCACGCAGGCGGGGACCTTCACTGCCTCTTTCGATGCCACGCCTTCGGCAAACCTTATTAATGGGGTGGTCGCGCTCTCGAATGGCGCCGGAATGGCCTACACCGCATTTGCGAACCTGGTGGCTTTTAATGGCGCGGCGAATGTGATCCTGGCGCGTAATGGCGGAAGCTACACTGCTCAGACCAATGTCCCCTACTCGGCCGGATTGACTTATCACTTCCGGCTGGTGGTGAACGTGCCCGCGCACACCTATTCCATTTTCGTCACGCCTCCAGGGGGAACGGAGCAGACCATCGGAAGCGATTACCAGTTCCGCACCGAGCAGAACACGGTCACCAGCCTGAACAATTATGGAGTCTTTGTAGGTACTGCAGGAAACACGTTAAAGGTATGTAATTTCACGATCCAATGATTTGCGGAGAGGAAGACGCTTCAATCGGCTGTAGCAAACTTGCTGAAGCTTGTTTCAGAAGTACAGGTTTGTGTCAGGGCACCAGTTTACTCGTGCCCCTGAAAATGAACAACTCCGCTCTGCCCTGTCGAAGGGCATGCGCGTAGCGAAGCGGAGCGCCGGAAAAAGTCTACGCTAACCCTGGAAAGGCTCTATCAAAATTCAACAGGAGGCAACAACTACAGATGATTTGGGAAAAACCACAATTTGAAGAAATCTTATTGAACTGTGAAATCAACTCTTATGCGCCCGCCAAGCTGTAATGGCGGCAGGAAGTAAAAAATTTACAGGCCGCTGGCGCAAGCGGCCTGTAAATTTTGTATTAAACATGCTCTCCTAAAACCTTGACCGTGAGGTTGAAATCCATCTCACTGGTATCCACTACCGGTTTATCTGACCGGAATACTGCCGAAGAAACTACTTCGGAGTCGTTGTAGTGGTGGTGTCGCCGCTGCCTTTCTTGCTCTTCTTGCCACCCTTGTGTCCCTTGTGGTGCTTCTTTGTCTTCGTGGTGGTCGTAGTAGTGGTATCCGTGCTGGTGCTGGTGCCGGATGATCCAGCAGTGCCTTGAGCAAACGCGAGGCTGGCGCTCAGTGCCAATGCGCATAAAAGTGTGAGTAGCTTTTTCATGTATTCTCCTTTGACCTCTAAAGTGGACGACCTAGACCTCTGTGGGGGTAAATCGCCCGTATCATTAAATACCGGTCCAGCCATTCTGGCAACAGGCAAGTTGGAAAATAAGATTAAGATTTCAAAATCTAAAAGCCTGCCATTCCGCCAATGCGTCCCTGATTGCGCCCTGCTGCATGCTTGTGGCTTACACTCCTAGTTCCACCTAATCTGGTGATCTAAGATTTTTAAGGGCTGAATGCTGAATGCTGACCGCTGATTGCTTTTCTCAAAACAGCCCAAAGACGCCCACGCTATTCTGGGTTCCCACGTAGACCTTGCCGTTGGCGATGGTGGGAGTAATGAATTTATTCCCATCCCCAAAGCTGCTGTCTCTGCCGTTGGGCGCTTGGTTGCTGTTGTAGAGTTCGTTGCCCAGGTTGGTGGCATTGTAAGCATGCAACACGGCAGGACTGGAATTCTCCGTCGCCCACACAATAGCGTTGCTTGTGCCATTGGAAGAGATACTGGGGGTCGCCCCCGGATATCCATAGCTCTGCGGTGAATGGGACGTCGGCGAGATGTTCAAACGCGCATTGCTGAATTGGAAAGCGCGAATGGAAGCGCCGGTCGGTCCAAAATATACCGTACCGTTAAAGAAAGCCGGTGTGGACCTGATGCCTCCCGGGGCGCCCCCCGGCAAGTCCTGATAAAGATTTGGATTGCTGTTGGTGTTGGGGCTGCCCGTATTGAATTTTCCCATATTGTCGCGGTCTGCCAGATAGATATGGCCATCCTTCCCACCGCCGATCGCCAGGTGCCGGGTGTTGTTTAGGCTGTCGGTCATATCCGGCAAAAGCATGGCGCCGCCCGAGCCCAGGTCGGTATCGGCATTGCTCTCGTTAACGGTATCTGACATCGTGAAGTAGTCCGTCACGCTCAAGCTATTGCCCGCGGTAGAAAGTTTTACAAAGGCGTTGCCGTAGTCTCCGGAATTGGGGAAGCCGTTGGCGTTCAATGTGGAATCGAACGTGCCATTCCCCAGCATCTGGTATATGTTCCCGCTGCTGTCGGCAGCCAGGCCGTCGCCGGCATTCCAGAATGCCCCTTCACTGCCGTTGGGTGTGAGGTTGATGACGCTGGTTTGCGCCAGCGTGGTCTCATCATAGGCCATGATCCACGCTGTGTAAGGACCGCCATCGCAGTGAGACGACCAGGCAGTGTAGATCTTCCCGTTCAGCAAGAGCAGGCCGGGGCGCTCCTTATATTGCGCCGGATCGAAGACGACATTGCCGCTATGACTGTTGGCGCCGCTGCCCGGAAAGGTAGCGTGGATATCCACCGGCCCATTGAACAACTCTGCGCCTGTGGCCAGATCGAGAGCGTGCAGACGTTGGAAATAATTTCCAGATCCGTTTTTGCTCATGGCCACAACGTAGATCGCGCCATTGGCTCCCTTGTTGAGATCGATCGCGGGCGTGGCTGTGACCCCGATTTCAGGGGTGACTTGAGAGCAGCCGCGATCGTCCGATGGAGATTCTCCCGGCTTCATCACCACCGTCTGCCAGAGCTGCGTTCCTGCGTCAGCGTCAAACGCGTACACGCTGCCGTGCTCGGTAGCCACAAAAAGAATATTGTGAATTCCCTGATTGGGAATATTCATGGACGGTACGTAGAGCGGTTGTGCATCCACCTTTCCATCCACCGGAATCGTAAACAGATTGCCGAAGTGCGCCATGTTCACGTTTGCCGGTGTGAGTATTGCCTCATGCGAGTTCAGACCAGTGCGGGCATTGTCGTTATGATAGGTCAGCATTCCACTGAAAGGCGCGTTCACCTGGACTGAAACTGTCTTCGTCTGTGCCGGGGGAGAAAGAGTGGTTGCGGTGATCTGATGAACGCCCACGCTCAAGATCGTGGGTGTATACATGCCGGTGCTTGAGACAAGGCCGCTGCTATTGTTTCCTGCTCCCGCGCTATCTACGGACCAGGAGGCAGCCAGGTTGGCTGTGAACTGCTGGTTTTGTAAAACCGAGATCGTCGGCGGGCTCAATGGCGAAACCGTCAGCACGGGGACAACCTGGAGGGTCGTTGCGCCGGTCACGTTCTGTCCGGTAATGGCTGAACTTGCTGAGACGTTCGTGTTCCCGGTTCCAGCAAGCGTAGCTACATTATTGGCCATAGTGGCTACTGCGGATGCCGATGATGCCCACGTGGCCGAGCCGGTAAGGTTTTGTGTAGAGCCGTCAGAGAAAATTCCCGTGGCAGCAAAAGTGACTGGCCCCGCGTTCACCACCACTGCAGGGGCTGCCGGCGTAACCGTAATTGAGCTCAGCACGATGACTTGAAGATTAGTAGAACCGGTGACGCCGAGAGCGGTAGCGGAAATAAGCGTGCTGCCAGGGTTCGTGAGCGTAGCCGAGTTACCTGTCATGGTCGCAACCGAAGCGGCGGATGATGACCATGTGGCAGTCGCGGTAAGGTCCTGCGTGCTGTTGTCGGAATAATTTCCGGTGGCGGTGAAAGGAACCGGGCCCGCGTTCAAAAATACATGCTGCTTCGCAGGGGTCACCGTAATGGAATTCAGCACTACGGTCGTGGAAACTGTGAGCTGCACTGAAACTGACAGCGGTCCCTTGGACGCGGTGATAGTGACCGGCCCCTGAGTAGCGCCTGCGGTGACAACACCCGTGGAGGAATTCACCGTCGCAATGCTCATGTTCGAGGAGCTCCACTGCACTTGATTGGTGATGTTCTCAGTCATCGCCGGCTGTGATGCCGCAGCACGGAAGAATACCCGTGAGGCGCTGAATTGCAAGTTGTGTCCGGGTACCAGAAAGAAGTTCGAAGGCGAAATCTGCAAAGCGAAAGGACCGGATGGTGGTTTCGTTCCGGCCAGACCTGGAGTGGCCCAACCGAGCAGGAATGCCACTAGCAGAATTGCCGCCACAAGACTACGCGCGGCCACCAACCGCTGAAGGTCCAAGTCCCGGCATAACAATGACGATCCTAAGCGCAATAGACGGCTCCTTAAGGGCTTCCCATTCGGCGAACTCTGAATTTTGGAGGAGGATACAAGCAACGATATTGGCTTCCGCTCGTCCGAACAAGCACGAAGAAGGACACGTACCGTCGGTATCTATTGCCTGTCACCCCGACCTTCGCGGCGAAGTGGAGGGATCTGGGGTTTTGCGGGCACATGAAGGCTATCGGGGAAGATGCAAGGCAGCTTCATAATCGAGCCTTTTGACTTCCAAGCCTCGGCGTCCTCCCGCAGCGCTCTTATCCCACATTATGGGACTCCGTGCAGATTTCTAAAAGCTTCCACTTGCGATGCCCAGAAGGGCATATGGCCATTGTCCAAGGAAACACTTGATTTACCTGCGATTCCGCTTAGAATAGTCCGGCCCGACACAACTCAACCCCTTTCCGCCCAAGGGGGTCGAACCTTATAAATTTTTGGAGGATTTCCTCTGTGAGCACGAAGCTTACGGCTCGACCACTGTCTGTCTGTTTCTTCTCTCTTCTTATATTCGCGATTTGCCTGAGCATACCTTGTGGCATCCACGCCGGAACAGCCGGCACGCCATTGCCGGCGCCGGCCCTGGCGGCCAGCTATGGCAATCTGCCTCTCAGCTTTGAGCGCAACGATGGGCAGACGGATGCGCAAGCCAAGTTCCTATCCCGCGGCGGTGGTTACAGCATGTTCCT
>DASREY010000188.1:0-20497 GCA_035651775.1 Terriglobales bacterium | reverse complement strand
ACCCGGGCACGGCTTATTTCAATCTTTGCGCCGTCCAGTACAACCAGGGCATGGTGGAAGGCGCGCTGGCAGCGTGTGACAAGGCCATCGCGGCCGATCCAACAAAAGCCGACGCGTACTTTATTAAAGGTTCGCTTCTGGTGGCTGACAGCAAATCTGACGCGCAGGGCAGATTCATTGCGCCCCCAGGGACGGTTGAAGCGCTGAACAAGTATCTGGAGCTTGCTCCGGAGGGCGCACACGCCAGCGACGTTAAGGAAATGCTGCGATTGCTAGGCGCGAAAATCGAGACCACCTACAAGGAAAAGCAGAAGTAATTCAGTATCCATTGCATGCCCGAACCGCCCCGCTCCGGACACGCCGTCGCCGCCGGTTTCTTAGGCTGGACGCTCGACGCCTTTGATTTCTTCATTGTCGTCTTTCTCTACGACACTCTTGCCGCGCAATTTCATGTAAGCAAAGCCGCGATCATTGCTACGGTAGCCGCTACGCTGGCTACGCGTCCGCTGGGAGCCTTGCTGTTTGGCCTGCTCGCCGACCGTTATGGACGCCGCCTGCCGCTGATGGCCAACGTGATTTACTTCGCAATCATTGAAGTGCTCTGCGGGTTCGCGCATAGCTATCCCACGTTTCTAGTCTTGCGCATTCTGTTTGGCATCGGCATGGGAGGCGAGTGGGGCGTAGGTTCATCGCTTGCCATGGAAAGTGCGCCTCTGCGCTGGCGCGGCATCCTCTCCGGCATTCTGCAAAGCGGATATTCCTGCGGATATCTGCTCGCCGCTGTGGCGGCACGCGTTATCCTGCCCAATTTAGGCTGGCGAGCCATGTTCTGGGCAGGCGGCGCTCCCGCTCTGCTGGCGCTGTATGTTCGCTTTAAAGTGCCCGAGTCGCAGGCCTGGGTACAACACCGGGCGCAAAGCGTGAAGGCCATCTTTGGCGAGGTCGCCATCTACTGGAAGAGCTTCATTTACCTGATGCTGCTGATGACGTTGATGATGTTTCTCTCTCATGGCACGCAGGACCTTTACCCTGACTTCCTGAAAGTTCAGCACCAATTTGCCCCGAGCACGATTTCCTATATCGCCATGTTCTACAACGTGGGCGCAATCCTTGGAGCTGTAATCTTCGGCTATTACTCTGAGCGAATCGGCCGCCGCTATAGTATGGTGGCTGCGCTCGGCCTTTCTCTCGCCGTAATACCGCTGTGGGCGTTTTCTTCCGGACTTGCCAGACTGGCTCTGGGAGCATTTCTTATGCAGATTGGTGTGCAGGGAGCCTGGGGAATTATCCCGGCGCACCTTAACGAACTTGCGCCAGATGCTGCCCGTGGACTTATTCCCGGCCTGGCTTATCAACTCGGAATTCTCTTTGCCTCTCCCGTCAACACCATCGAGCATCATCTCTATCAGCGCGTGGGGTATCAGTGGGCTCTCGGAGGATTCGAACTGGCCAATATCCTGTTGCTGACTATGGTTGTCCTTTTGGGGCGCGAACGTAAAGGCAGAGACTTTATGCGCGAGCCTGGGCAAACTTCCATGGGTGCCGGGTAGCGGAAACTATTGAGCGTTCTTGCATCCTTCCATAATTATTTGTATCTAAATATTTGATGGCCGCCGCTGTTTCCACATCGCCAATTTGGCGGCCAGAGTGGATAATACTTAGTGCAGAGTTTCTACCATCCCCCTTACTTCTTCCTTTGTCACCGTGGATAATATTGTTATGCAAATACCGCTTGGCCAATTGACAGAAAAGGACTCTCTCTCTGCCAATGGCGCCGCTCCCCTAACCCGGAACTATGTCTGTATTCATGCTCATTTCTATCAGCCGCCGCGCGAGAACCCCTGGCTGGAGGCGGTTGAGGTTCAGGATTCCGCTTATCCTTTTCACGACTGGAACCAGCGCATTACCGCCGAGTGTTACGCTCCGAATTCGGCTTCGCGCATTCTGGATTCCCAGGGATATATCGAGCGCATCGTCAATAATTACTCCAACATCAGCTTTAACTTCGGCCCTACGCTGCTCTCCTGGATGGAGTCGCAGCAGCCTGAAACCTATCGCGCCATTCTGGAAGCCGATCGCGCAAGTCGCGAGCGCTTCAACGGGCACGGCTCGGCTATTGCCCAGGCCTACAATCACATGATCATGCCGCTGGCCAACCGCCGCGATAAGAGGACTCAGGTGCTATGGGGCATCCGTGATTTCGAGCATCGCTTCGGACGCGCCCCTGAGGGCATGTGGCTGCCCGAAGCCGCTGTGGATAACGAGACTTTAGAAATTCTGGCCGAAGCTGGGATTCGCTTTACCATTTTTGCTCCTCGCCAGGCCGCGCGCGTGCGCCGCATCGGCGGCCGCCGCTGGACTGAGCTGCAGCATGCCGGCATCGATCCCTCGCGCGCCTATCTCTGCATTCTTCCTTCCGGACGCAAGATCAATGTATTTTTTTACGACGGCCCCATCTCGCAGGCTGTTGCATTTGAACGCCTGCTTGCGGATGGCGAGAATTTCGTCCAGCGGCTGCTCTCTGGCCTCTCCGGCGGGCGCACCTGGCCGCAACTTGTGCACATCGCCACCGACGGGGAATCCTACGGCCATCATCATTCTCACGGTGATATGGCTCTGTCGTATGCCATCAACCGTCTATCGAACCTCGCTCCCGACGAACAAGGTTCTGTCGAGCTGACCAATTACGGCGAGTTCCTGGAGCGTTATCCTGCGACTCACCAGGTTGAGATCGCGCAAAAAAGCTCCTGGAGCTGTGCCCATGGCGTCGAACGCTGGCAGAGCGACTGCGGGTGCAACTCCGGCCGCCCTCACTGGCGCCAGCAATGGCGCGGTCCGCTCCGTCAGGCCTTCGATTTTTTACGGGATGAACTGGCTCCGCGCTTCGAGCAACTTGCCGCAACTATGTTGCACGATCCCTGGGCCGCACGCGACACCTACATAGAAATTGTTCTTAACCGCGAATCGGCTAACGTTAACCGCTTTCTTGAGCAACACGCTCGCAACCCCTTAAATGACGCCCAGCGCATCACGGTGTTAAAGCTCCTCGAAATGCAGCGCTACCTTATGCTTATGTACACCAGTTGCGCCTGGTTCTTCGATGAAATCAGCGGCATTGAGACCGTCCAAGTGATACGGTATGCCGCCCGCGCTCTGCAATTAGGACAGGAGCTGTTTCCCGAGAGCTCCCTCGAAACCCGGTTTACAGAATTGCTGGCCCAAGCATCGAGCAACTTGCCTGATCTTGGCAACGGGGCCGAAATTTACAAGCGCTGGGTCAAGCCCGAAGTGGTTGACCTGCGCAAAGTGGGCGCGCACTATGCCCTCAGTTGCATGTTCCTGCCCAGCGAGGGAAAAACCAGGATTTTTTGCTACGACGTTGAGCCCCGTCAGTTCCACAAATTGCGCTCTGGGCCGGCAACCCTGGTGATGGGCGAAGTCAACATACGCTCGCAAATCACCACCGAAGAGGCTCGCCTTCGTTTTACCGTGCTCTACGCCGGCGATCATCAGGTGCAGGCCGGTGTGCGGGAAATTGGTTCACAGAATGCAGAGGACCAGACTGCTGATTTCAACGCTCTCCAGGAAGAATTTTCGGAATATTTCCAGAGCGGGAATTTCCCCGAGCTTCTTCGTGCCTTGCGCGAGCACTTTGGCGACCCGCTTTACTCGCTGCCGTCGCTCTTCATTGAGCAGCGCCGCGCCATCGTGAAAAGCATTCTTGAAACTACGTTGCAGGAATCGGAGGCCAGCTACCGCCGCATTTACGAAAAGCACGCCCCGCTCATGCGCTTCGTAGCGGAACTGGGAACTCCGCAGCCTTCCGTCTTTCATCACACTGCCGAATTCGTGCTTAACCAGCAATTACGACACATCTTGCAAGCTCCCGAGCTCGACCTGTTGCAGGTTGCCATGTTGCTCGAAGCCGCCAAGCGCGACCAGGTGTCGCTAGAGGGCAGCGCCCTCGGCTTCGATATGCGCGTTGCCCTGGAACGCATCATGAAGCGGGTTGAATCGCAGCCGGGTAGTTTGCTGGTGCTGCAAAAAGCTGTTGCGGCTGTCGAGCTCGCAAGCCTTCTGCCCTTCCATGTCGATCTCTGGAAGGCGCAAAACATCTACTACCAGATGATGCAGAAGCTTTCGTTCCCGGAGCAGGAAAATCAAGTTTCACAAGCTGATTCTGTGCCCAGCGAGAATGCCCGGGAGGAACGTTCAGCCCAGTGGAACGACCTGTTCCGCAGGTTAGGCGATTTGCTTAAGGTCCGCCTGCAGAAACCTTCCGGCTTCGAAAATAGGGATGCTCAAAATGAAGTTCAACCTGACCAGGCTGGAGCCGAAGTTAGAAGTGAAGCTGAAGACCAGGTTGCAGATAACGGTAACGACCCGACGGCCAAAGATCCCGAAGTAAAAGCCGAGGCTACCGAACCCAGCGGCACGCTTGTAGCCTAGAAGTCGCGCCGGCTGTCATGTGGGCACCCTGCCCACGCACCAGGGCAAAGTCTTTTATTTGTCTCCTGCGATCCTGTGCGGCCGTCTTGATTCCCCGAGTTCTGGTAGTAAAATGCTCCGTCAGCGCCACGGAGAACCAATGAAGACAAGCCTCTGTTTGAGGGCCATACCGATTCCACCAACACAGCCGCTTATAACCTCGATCTTTCCCGCCGCAGGGCACAAGCTGTAGTCGATTGGCTGGCCAAAAACGGCGTTACTTCCAGCCGCCTGGCGTCGCAGGGCTTTGGCAGTTCGCGTCCTGTGGCCGATAACAACTCGCCGCAAGGGCGCGCCCTCAACCGCCGCGTCGAACTGGTTACGCAGAAATGAGCGCTCTACCGTAATCACGCAAAAACAAAAGCCAGGCGATGAAGCCCGGCTTGAGAAATTTTGTTGGTGGTTCCGGCTCAAACAATTGGTCTGAGAACTGTTTTCAGATATCCAGGTTCTTCACATCCAGTGCATTTTCTTCGATGAACTTGCGGCGCGATTCCACGTCTTCGCCCATCAGGGTGGTGAAAATAGTTTCGCATTCGGCCAGGTCTTCCATCTTCACGGTCAGCAGCGTGCGCTTTTCGGGATCGAGAGTGGTTTCCCACAACTGCGAGGCCGTCATCTCCCCCAGTCCTTTATAGCGCTGCACGTTAAAGTCTTTCTTCCCCTGGCTCAAGACATAGTCGAATAAGTCTCGTCCCGATTGTTTTTCGACGGTCTCGACCGCGGACTTCTTTTTGACCGCAGACTTAGCCGCTTTCTTTTCTTTTTCCGTAATGCCGGCCTTGGCCAGCGCCTCGCGTTCGGTTTCGCTGAGTTCCTCGCCTTCGTCTTCCTGCGTGGCGGCTGCGGAACGGCCAATGGTTTCCACCACGAATGGTGGTTCCATGAATTCCTGAATCTGCTTGTATTTGGAGATCATCTGCCGGTACTCGGGCGTGGAGGCCAGCTCCCAGTTGATCTTGCGCTCGGCGCCCTGGGCATCGGTGAAGTGCGCCTCCCACAGGTTGTGCTCTGCGTCGTATTGCAGCTTGATCTCTTTCACTCCGTTGGTTTTTTCCAGGGTCTTTAATTGTTTCTCGAGCTGCACGATCTTCCTGGGCGGAGTTTTCTTGTCGCCTTCAAAATCGGTGCGCGCGCTGAAGCCCAGCTTGGGCAGCAACTCGGTGACGCGGGCGTCGCGCATGCGTTTATCCACTTTGTCGAAGAAGCTCAGATACTCGTTCAAGGTGGTCATAAACTTGGTCAGCGGTACGCCTTCCAGCTTGGCCGCGCCCTCGCCATAGCGCACCACCATGCCTTCGGAGGCGCGCTTGACCATGACCTTCACGAACTCGCGGTCGTCTTTGATGTACTGCTGCGATTTCCCTTTTTTGATGGAGTACAGCGGCGGTTGCGCAATGTACACGTGCCCGCGCTTGATCAGCTCCTGCATGTGGCGGAAGAAAAAAGTCAGCAGCAGGGTGCGGATGTGCGAGCCATCCACGTCGGCGTCGGTCATCAGGATGATCTTGCTGTAGCGCAGCTTGCTGGGATCAAAGTCGTCTTTGCCAATGCCGGTACCCACGGCCGTAATCATGGCGCGGATTTCCTCGTGGCCCAGCATCTTGTCGTAGCGGGCCTTTTCCACGTTCAGGATTTTTCCTTTTAGCGGCAGAATGGCCTGGAAGCGGCGGTCGCGTCCTTGCTTGGCGGTGCCGCCGGCGGATTCGCCCTCCACCAGGAACAACTCGCAGCGGTTCGGATCGCGCTCTGAGCAATCAGCCAGCTTGCCCGGCAGACCACCGCCATCAAGCGCGCCTTTGCGCCGCGTCAGATCGCGGGCCTTGCGTGCGGCCTCTCTCGCGCGCGCGGCTTCAATGGCCTTGTTGATGATCTTGCGTGCTACCGGCGGGTTCTGCTCGAAAAATGCACCCAGGCGCTCGTTCACGAATGCCTGCACAATGCCGGCAATATCGGAGTTGAGCTTGCCCTTGGTCTGCCCTTCAAATTGCGGCTGTGATAGCTTCACGCTGATCACCGCGACCAAGCCTTCACGCACGTCATCGCCGGTAAGATTTTCTTTTACATCTTTAAACAGGCCAAGCTGCTGTCCCGCGTAATTGATGGTGCGGGTGAGCGCGGTGCGGAAGCCGGAAAGGTGCGTGCCGCCATCCACCGTGTTGATGTTGTTGGCGAAGCTGAAAACAGTTTCCGAATAGCCGTCATTGTATTGCAGCGCGATTTCTATGGCTACGCTGTCACGCTCTGCCTCCATGTAAATAGGCTTATCGTGCAGCGTTTGTTTGCCGCGGTTCAGGTGTTTGATGAACTCCGCAATGCCGCCCGTGTACTTGAACTCATGGCTCTTGGCAGCCCCGGTCTTGGAATCGGTATTGCGCTCATCGGTGAGTGTGATCAGCAGGCCTTTGTTGAGGAAGGCCAGCTCGCGCAGCCGTTGCGCCAGGGTATCGAAGTTGTATTCCGTGGTGGCGAAAATGCTTTTGTCGGGGACAAAGTGCACTTTGGTCCCGCGCTTTTTTGTAGTACCGGTTTTCTTAAGCTTGCTGGTGGGCTCGCCTTTGCTGTAGGTCTGCTCCCATACGTGCCCGTCGCGCCAGATCTCCAGGTCCAACTGATAACTCAGAGCATTGACCACGCTCACGCCCACGCCGTGCAATCCGCCGGAAACTTTGTAGGTGGAAGAATCGAACTTGCCGCCGGCATGCAGCTTGGTCATGACCACCTGCGCCGCGGAAAGCTTTTCGTCGTCAATCACCATGTCGTCTACGGGAATGCCGCGCCCGTTGTCCACGACGGTGATGGAGTTATCAATGTGGATGGTGACGTCAATCTTATCGGCATGGCCGGCAAGAGCTTCATCCACGGAGTTGTCCACGACTTCATACACCAGGTGATGCAGGCCCATCTCACCGGTCGAGCCGATGTACATGGCCGGGCGCTTGCGCACCGCTTCCATGCCGCCGAGAACCTTGATGGAATCGGCGGTGTAGTCTCCATGACCGTTTTCGCTGCCCGATTTTTTTGCTTTGGTGTGCTCTTTAGCGGTTGCCACTGCCATCTCTTCAGAAGCCATTATTTGAGGGTCCCCATCATACACGCGGAACGTTATGACACAGAAAAGGGTTCTATGCGTTCCGCAAGCAAAGTCGCATGATTCCACTTAAATTATTGATATTAAAGTGACTTATAGATACTTGCTCATAGAAAATTATATCACAGCCAGCGCTGTTTTTCAGGCCTCGTCCGGGCGCAGAAGTAGGCTTCGAAGAAGCTGTGCACGCAATACGCAAGGCTCAGGAAAGACCAAACGACATGGCAAAATAGTTTTCATTTTATCTGCTGATCGGCAACAGTGCAGGAAGTGTTGCAGACCAAAGAGCCCTCGACGTCCGCTGCACAATTCAAGTTGCATGTTGACGGTGTCGCAACTTCGCACAATTTGGCGTTGGCATAAGACGCCACTCGCGATTACAATTGGCGACCGACTCGGTTACGCTAGTACATGTTCGGAAACAAACTGAAGGCTGTCGGATGTAATGCAGAGCATTTGTCCATTCGGCCTCTATACTCAGTTGCCGGCAAAACGCACGGCAAGAAGGATAGTTAAATTTCGAGGAGAGAGAGAAAAACCCCCATGAAAAACTTCACCCAAAAAGCCTTGATGGTTGTTCTTAGTGTATTTGTACTCGTCGGTTTGTTCTATGGCATCACCACGCCCGTGAAAGCTCCGATTGCAGCAAAGGGAAACATAAACGTTACGCTCCATGACATAGAAGGACCCGCGCCGGTTTGTAATGACAACGAACCCCTTTGTCCGCTGTAATAAGGCATCTCGAGAGCTAGCTAGGTGGTTATTGGAATAGTAAAAAATTTACTTGTGGACTGCCAGATCCGGATGCTAATATGCATTTCTCATTCGCTGGTTAGCGTAGTAGTGTGCTCACTAGCAAGGGAAAATTGCATCATGTCACTCGCTCCCAAACTCTATTATTTGCTCTGGATTATTCCAATTATCATCCAGGGAGTCATAGCTTATGTGATGATGCGGCGTAAGTTGCGGGAAGAATTTCCTTTCTTTTTCCATTATCTCTTCTTTCAGGTGTTGAGCGGGATAGCTCTCTTTCTGGTGTTTCACCTGGAAAGTCGTCAAACGTACTTTTATGTGTATTGGATGTGTGCAGCCTTGGGCGCAATGCTGGAATTTGCGGTGATTTACGAAATTTTTGACAATGCCTTTCGCTCGTTCGTTGCACTGCGCGATTTCTCGAGAATTATTTTCCAGTGGGCCGGATTACTTTTGCTCATGGTAGCCATTGTAATGGCTATGACTTCTGTTTCTAGTCATCTCAACCGTATCATCTTAGGAATTTTGGCTGTAGAACGTGGTGTGCTGCTGATTCAAGCAGGTTTGCTCCTTTTCTTGTTGATGTATTCTTCTCGGTTGGGAATGACTTGGCAACATCATGGTTTCGGCATAGCCTTGGCATTAGGTTTCAATGCTTCAGCTCATTTGATTCTGAATAGCCTGCGCGCCAAACTGGGGCAGGATTGGATTCCGGTATATAACATGCTTTTGATAATTTGTGACAACGTGGCTGTAGCAACTTGGGCTGCTTACATGTTCTCGCCTGAGCCCGCCCGTGTTACAGAAGCAGCTCAATACACTCCCAAACCCATCCTGCAGCGCTGGAACCAGGTGCTGGCTGGCGAAGAACCTCTCAGCAGCGGTGGCGGCACGTTTATCCCCAGTATGGAACGCATTGTTGAGCGCGTAATGTCGTCGTCTCAGAAGTAGCCACAGCTTTATCCAATACTTTTCCCCTATGCTCATTTCTTACTCGCTGGCATGAGTGTGGCCGTATTGTGTCGAGGATTTATCGTGTGCCTACCCATGAACCCTGAAAGCTCGCAGGGATTCCTCCTCGCGTTGCTCCTCGGAATGACAATGCAAGTATTATCGTGAAACTCATGTTTTCGGATAGCTGCGGGTTTCCGCAGCCTTTTTAGGAACGGCTATGAATGTAGGAAGGTAAACTCCAGGGGCGTTGCGCGGCGTTCGTCTCTACTCTTTTTTCTTCTTTATCTCTGACGCCAGTTCGCGGGCGATTTCGGCCACCAGCTCAGGCTTCATGCGCTCGGTGACGCGATGGACAATCTCTGCGATCACGGCTGTATTTTTATCCAGCGCCATCGTGGAATCGCCGGTAAAGGCCTGTTGTACGGCCTCGGTCATGGCAGGGGTTACTTCTGTCCCCATAGCCGCGGCCATGGCGGCCGCCAACTGCACATCCGGGCCGTTTTCAGACGCGGCAGGGGCAGCAGTAGCGGACGCCTGTCCTGTTCCCGCCCCGCTTCCGGAGATCTGCTGATGCATCTCTTCATGCAGAGAGACGCCGATTTCGTTTTGCTCTAAATGGGTCTCTTCCGCCGACCATCCTGAAACTGAAGCTTCGTGGGGCTCGTGAGAGCCATCGGCATTGGCTTTCTCAGCCCAGCCCTGGCCCATGGCGGCTGCCACTTGGGTTGCAAGGTCTTCCGGCTGGTCATGCGTCGCCGGCACTTCCCTCAGCTCGGGCGCATCAATTTCCTGGGTATCCTCAATGCTCGGAGTGGCAGCGTGTTCTTCCATAGTCCCAGCCGTGTGACCATACAGCTCAGGATAATCAGCAGCATTGCCTACCGGTACCGGCTCAGCACCTTCCACTCCGAAGCGAGTGGGGAATTGGGCCGACATCTCGCTCACGTCGGTCACCAGGAGAGAATCAGCGCTGGCGCCTGCAGGTACATCTCCTGAAGAGCGTGGGCTCGTAATTTCCAGGTCGGATGCTGTACCGGAAGGAACATGCGCCTCTGAAGAAGAAATGACCTCTAATTCCGGCTCGTGGACAGTGGGGGAAGCTTCTGCGGCCGGGGAAGGAACAGGCTCCCAGGAAGTCGAGACGGAGCTGAGATGAAGATCAGAAACTTCGGCGTGCGGAACAGACTCGACTTTGACGTCGGCAGACTCCATGTGCAAATCGTGGGCTGACCCTTCGGCTTGCGAAGGACTTGTAGCTGCATGCTCGTGCAGCATGTCATGGTGCTCCATGTCCTGCACGGGCGGCGCTTCTGCCGCATGTGGAGTCGAAGGATG
Organism: Terriglobales bacterium; assembly: GCA_035651775.1. GTDB lineage: Bacteria > Acidobacteriota > Terriglobia > Terriglobales > Acidobacteriaceae > QIAW01. Next base: position 9,876 of record DASREY010000188.1, on the reverse strand, counting down.
CGATGCCACACTCTGCAGTGCTTCTTCCAGCTGTGCCGGAGAGAGCCTTACCGTTTCAGTCTCGGCCTCATCGGCCGGGGCAGCAGCCCCTCCAGCCGTTTCTTCGTATCCCTCGAGAGCACTGGCGCCGCCAAACCAACTCTTGGCTTTGGAGAAGAACCTTCCGACACCCGATTGGGGTGAACCAGCACCCCCCTCTTCCATGATCTGGTAGGGGTCAACTTCTGCAGTTGAGCGTTCCAGGTATGCCGTATTTCGTTCCAGGATCTCGGTCGTCGTTTGATCGGCCGGCAGATCGCTATCCAAGTGCTCCATGCCCATAGCGGGGGACGCCCGCATCTCGGTAGGAACGTTGACCGCATGAGGTTCTTCCGCCACAGCCGACGGGAAATCCTCTTCCGGCAGCTCTATCCGGGGAAGAGCCGGAGCCGGCGTCTGGGCCGGTTCTAGCGCACTATGTTCGTCGGTTGCCGACTTCCATTTCTGGTAGCTTGCGTCCTTTTCATCGAAAACAGGCGTTTTGATCTTCTGGGTGCGTTCGTAGTCTGGCAGCTCATCAGATGGAGGCTGGGCCGGTGTGACCATTACCTTGGCCTTGGGGTTTGAGGAATTCAGCCGCTGCTCCAGCTTTTGCACCGCAGCCAACAGGTCGCTGGCCTCGAAGGGTTTAACGATGACCCCGTCTGCCTTTACACGGGCGCCCTCTTCGGGCTTGAAGGGCTCCATCTTCCCGACGGTCAAGAGCACGGGAATTTTCGTGGTCTCAATGGCGCTCTTAACGCGTTCACACACCTCCAGGCCGGTATAACCAGGCATGTAGACGTCGAGCACGACCACGTCGGGTTTTTGTTCAGCTATTTTTTTAACAGCGGCAGCCCCATTGGAAACAGCTATAACCTCATAGCCTGCTTCCGTGAGGATTTTCTTGCCCATATTCTGGGCAGTCATGCTGTCATCAGCCAATAAAATCTTCAGCGCCACACGATTAATCCTTAAGGGCGGGGAGCGTGAGTCAAACGTTACTGTTTATTAGGTCGTAAGTCAATGAGGACGGCACCTTAAACGGCAACATCCGGCAAATTATCCCGTGTAATACTGCCGAAGTGGGGGACTTCGGGCAAAATACTAATGATTTCGGCTTAAAACGGAACTATTTTCCGCAGCCCTTTCTTCTTCCCTTTTTTGCTTGAGGAAGAGCTGTCTGTCTGATCTTGAGAACTGTTTTGAGCAGAATCGTTCTGCTGGGCCGAGCTGGCGCCGTTATCCTTGGCATCACTGGCCTGGGTTGCAGTCTGTGTGGATGCCGGAGCAGCCTGATTTTGCGTGTTAGATGTCGCCGCTGGGGCTGGGTCGGCCGTCTGAGGCGCCGTCCCAGAATCTATGGGCTTCAACTCTGGAATCCCTGTATCGGAACTCGCAGGCGCGTTGGGCGCGGGCGCGGACGCGGACGAAGCTGGATTTGCAACCTGAGGAGCGGGCGCTGCGGTTTGAGGCGCTGGCTGATTTTGCGCATCCGAATGGGGCACGGCCTCGCTCTTTGGGACTTCACCGTTACGGACTTCCAGTGAAACCGCGTTTCCTCCGTCTGCTGAAGTTCCATTCAGGGTATTCGTGGTTTCCCGGATAACAGCCACCGCGCTGGTTTCCGCTGGCGGCGTCATCGTGGGTTCACCGGTGCCCGCCGCCTGCTTCACATCAGGAGCGCGGTGAAAATTGCGCATCATTCCATCCATGCGCCCGTTCTTTTTACGGCTGGCTTCGATGGCTTTGTCCTGCGCGATTGCGTCCGACGAGGGAGTGGGGATGGGACGTCCCAGAGCCTGTAGACGCCGTTTGGCATCGCCGGCGCGATCTGTCATCGGATAATTTAATACGATCCGAGAATAAGCTTCTGCGGCCTTGTTGGTGAGATCGGGTATGAGTTTACCTTTGATGCCTTCCGCTATTCGAGAATCCCGCGTGCGCTGGATCTCTTTTTCGTATATTTCGCCCAGGGTATAGAGCGCGTCAGGAGCTTTGCTATACAAGGGATACGTGTCCACCGCTGTCTTCAAGCGGGCAATGGCGGCCGGCCAGGATTCGCGCATGTAATAGAAGCGGCCGATTCCGTATTCTCTCTCCGCCAATACTTCCTGCACCTCGCGCAGTCGTTGTTTGGCCTGGGGCACAAGCTTGCTATCGGGAAATTGCAGGATGAGCTGCTGATATTCCTCTTCTGCACGCTTGGCATGGGTAAAATCGCGGTCGGGTTTTTCCATCTGCCGGTAGTGGATATTGGCCACTTTCAGCTGGGCTTCGGCAGCTTCGGGCATGTTGGGAAAGAAAGTAATGAAATCCTTGTATTCAATCTCTGCCTGGGCCAATCCCGTGGTGCCGCCCTCGGCATACCAGGCGTCGCCAAGAGAGAGCTTGGCGCGCGCGATGTATTCCGAATCCGGATACGTATTGATAAGAACCAACAGAGTGGTGCGTGCCTGCTCGTACTTGCTGTGCTTCATGAAATCCATGGAGCGGTCGAACAGGACTTTATCCGGCTGCTTGGAATCCACGTTGGCTAGCGGATTCTGCGTCTTTTTGTGACCAAACAGGCCAGCCATCGCTGAAAGCGGCGCAATGACAGCAAGTATGAGAATAATTAAGACTTTGCGGACCATAGGATAAACTCGGTTATGCTTTTGTAACTTTGCCCTTGTCTGCGTTGAAACCGCCCCTTATACCTTGAGGAGGACCGCCTCCCGGGCAGTTTTCAACAATTGTTCAACGTTAACGTGGGGGTTGCCTTTGCCAAATACGGCGTTGCCTGCGACCAGAATCTCCACACCGGCGCGCACGGCATCTGCGATTGTTTCGGTTGTAATGCCGCCGTCAATTTCAATCCTGAACCCCAAATTCCTGTCATTGCGTATTTCAGCCAGGGCGCGCACCTTGCGTAGCGAAGACGGAATGAACTTTTGCCCGCCGAAGCCTGGATTGACCGACATCACAAGCACATGATCCACCATTTCAAGCACTTCGCTCAAGGTTTCGACCGGGGTTGCCGGATTGATAACCACGCCGGCCTTCAATCCCCTGGAAATAATGTGTTCCAGGGTGCGATGCAAATGAATGCAGGCTTCCTGGTGCACCGAAATCCAATCTGCCCCGGCATCGGCGAATGCGGGGATATACTCATCGGGATTCTCAATCATTAAATGCACGTCGAAAGGCACATCTGTGACCTTTCGCAGCGATTGGACGACTGGCGGCCCGATGGTAATGTTGGGGACAAAGTGCCCATCCATTACATCTACATGCAACAACGTAGCCCCTCCGGCCAGCGCGGCCTGAACTTGGTCTGCCAGGCGGGCAAAATCAGCCGATAAAATCGAGGGCGCCAACTCAATCATGGGATGCTTGTGGCAAGTAAACTAGCCCTGATTTTAGCAGAATCAGGCAGGGGTGGAATGAATATTAAGCAATAAAAATTGGGAGTTGCCGGCATTTTTCTCTGCTCCGCGTCTGAGGTTGCCTGCAATTTTTCCTTCCCGGAAGGCGGTAATGAAGCCACCTGCCTGCAGCCGGATGTATCCAACAGTTTGTTAGTGAGGAGATCATCGGGTGAACTGCAAGAGACTACTTTCTTCGCGAAGCGTAAGAATCTCTTTCGCGGTCTTGTGCGCTGTAATTGTTCCCGCGTTGAACGTGGTGGCCACTCCCATTCAGCCCAGCGTCCAGCAGCTATTGAACGAAGCGCAGCAACCCGCCATGCCCTATGTTCCTGCCCAGGCGGGCTGGAACGGGCCGATGATCGAATCGCAGCCCAATCCCGCTAACTTTGCAGTGTTCGATACCAGCCAGATTCTGCATGATGCAGAGTTGGCGCGCGCCCGCCGGCAAATACTATTGCAGGTTGCAACTCCAGATCCGCGAGTACTGCTGGCCTTTGGAGCAATCATCTTTCTTCTTCGCAAGATGCGCTCTCTGCGAGAAAGTCCTGGTGTTCCTGCCCCCCACCCGGCATAAATGTACAGCTAACTCTTTGCCGTAGAGACATAGCTTGCTGCAATCTCTGTTAACTTGCAGCATGGTGTGGAAGCCTATAACTTCTACATGTGGCCCTGGTCAAAGTTCGCGAGCTTACCAAGATCTATCCGCTGGGCAGCTCTGTCTTTGGTCCCGCAACTGTTGTGCGAGGGCCGGCTCCAAAGCGAGGCGAAATCCGCGCTGTGGATGGCGTCAGCCTGGAGATTGAAGCCGGGGAAACTCTCGGGCTGGTAGGCGAATCGGGTTCGGGGAAAAGCACTCTGGGACGGCTGATTCTACGGCTGATCGAGCCCACTTCCGGCAGCATCTTCTTTGACGGCCAAGATATTCTGCGCGCTCCCGCTTCTACCCTCCGCCGGATGCGCCGGGATATGCAAATTATCTTTCAGGACCCATTCGGTTCGCTTAACCCGCGCATGCGGGTGCGCGAAATCGTGACCGAACCACTTCGTATTCATAAGACCAATGGCGAAACCCTGGACCTTGATTCGCGCGCCGCTCAACTGATGCGCGCCGTGGGTCTGGATGGCTCCGCGTTGGGGCGCTATCCCCACGAGTTTTCTGGAGGACAGCGGCAGCGCATCGGCATTGCCCGGGCGCTGGCGCTGCGTCCCAAGCTGATTGTGTGTGATGAGCCGGTCTCGGCGCTCGATGTTAGCGTAGGCGCGCAAATCGTAAACCTGCTGGCGCAACTGCAGCGCGAGTTCGGGCTTACTTACCTGTTCATCTCGCATTCCATGCCCATCGTGCGCTACCTGGCGACACGCATCGCGGTCATGCATCACGGCAAAATTGTGGAACTGGGAAGCTGCGAGCAGGTGACGTCGAAGCCTGCGCATCCTTATACACGCAGTTTGCTGGAAGCGACGCCGGAGATTTGAGCAATCAACATTCAGCCCAAAAGCATGTGGGGAAAACTCTTCTTGCAGGCAAGGCCTTAAACAGGGACCATCTCTTTGCAAGTTAAGGGAGTAGATTTCAGCGATAGCCGCAGATTAGGAGCTGCCGAAAAATCATGCCCTCTTCTTGCCTGAACCAGACTTACCCGAAGCTGCCGGCGCCGCCTTCTCCCACGGCCGCTTAGGGCGCGCCGATTCCGGAGCATCGCGATTTTCCACCCGGTCGTACTGATAGCTGTCGCTGACCGTGCCGATGGATTCATTGTAGAGAGTGGGCAAGCCTGTGGCTTCTTTCAACTCTTCAGTGAAATCATGAATGGCCTTCAGGTGGTCGGCTGTGGCTGGAACTTCGGTCTTGGAAGTCTTGAGAAATTTCTGGTAGCCGCGGTCAACCAGCTTGGCGATCTCTCCGCCAACCAGGTACCCCGGACTGGCGAAGACTTTGGCAGCTCCGGTCTTGGGATCTTTCTCAATGGCGGCTGAGACGCAGTATTTTTTCAGGAACACACGGTTACTGGTGGCGGAAGGCTCCAGCACGTCGAATCCGTGGTCGCGCAGCCATGCGACTGCATCTTCATAATTGCGGGCTTGATAGTTCTTTACCATGTTCTTAACTTCACCAACTATTTCAAAATTTTAGTTTCTCTGGGCGTTGGAATAGACTGCTGCGGCCGGCTCACGTTGCCTGTTTCTGCCTTGCTTGGCTAAACTGAGGATTGGGCCGCGGAATAGACTTTCGCACAGCAGGCGTACTTTCCGCAAATCTGATTTGTCTGGGAATTGTAAAGCAGGTTGTTTTCAGCAGCTTAAGATACTTAACTAATCAGGTTCTACCCGCCATAAACCATGTCTAAGACGGTTTCCAGCAGCGTAACGCCTAACACTGCTCTCCTTGGCGAGCGGCAGCTTAGCCGCATCGGCAATACCCCGCTGCTGCGCCTGGAGCGCATTACCGGCGGCCTTCCCGGCATCCAGATTCTGGCCAAAGCCGAGTGGTGCAACCCTGGCGGATCGGTCAAAGATCGTGCAGCTTCCTCCATTGTGGCCGACGCCGAGCGCCGCGGATTGCTGAAGCCTGGCAAATCGCTGCTCGATTCCACCAGCGGCAATACCGGCATTGCCTACGCCATGCTGGGGGCGGCCAAGGGATTCGAAGTCACGCTTTGCATGCCCTCGAACGTCTCGGTAGAGCGCAAGCGCATCGTGAAAGCTTATGGGGCGCAGGTAGTCTGGACCGATCCGGCCGAGGGCTCAGACGGCGCCATCCGCAAGGCGCGTGAACTGGCAGCAAAAGAACCCCAGCGCTACGTCTATGTTGACCAGTATTCCAACGATGCCAACTGGCGCGCCCACTACGAGGGAACCGCCAACGAAATCTGGCAGCAGACCGCCGGAGAGATCACCCACTTTGTGGCAACGCTGGGAACCAGCGGGACCTTCGTGGGAACCAGCCGGAAGCTAAAAGAATTAAATCCGCGCATTCAGCGCATCTCCCTTCAACCGGATTCGCCCTTTCACGGTCTCGAAGGGCTGAAACACATGGCCACGGCAATTGTGCCCAAGATTTACGATCCGGCAGTGGCTGATCGCGATATCGGCATTTCAACCGAGGCTTCCTACGCCATGGTGCGCCGCCTGGCGCGGGAAGAGGGACTGCTGGTAGGGATTTCGGCTGGAGCAGCCGCCGTAGGCGCGCTGCAGATCGCAGAGGAACTGGCTGCCAGGAAGGAACCCGGCGTGATTGTGACCGTCTTCCCCGACTCAGGAGACAAGTATTTGAGCGAACGCTTCTGGGATGAATAAGGCAGTTGCCAGCAGCCAGTTGCTGGTTGCCAGTTTGAGCTTCGAGCTACCAGCTTCTAATCGCGACAGGGTGAAAGACGCGTCCTCATCAGGATAAACAATGGGCCTGCGCTGAGGGGCAGGCAGGGAAATGGAGAGCTGAAAATTGTTCTCGGGGGCCGTTTTGGGAGGGGGGTGGGGGTTACTAAGTAACCTTTTTGGCTTGGGCGCGCGTCTCCCTTTGCCTGTGGAAACCGTGAGAGGCGGCGCTTGATGTTTTCAAAGACCGTGGGGGCACAGAACCCCACATTCATCATGCCAGTAATTTGATAGAACGCAATGATTTGATACCACTTGCCCGGCCGCCAGCGAAGAAACGTGGGTTCCCATGACACAAATAGTTTGCTTTTCTTAGGTCACGGTACTAGCTGTGCCGAAAAGCAGGAACCAGCAGAGTGAATTATCCGAAAGGCGGTAAATCGTGGCTGTTTTAATCGTGCTGTTCGGCGCATGGCTGTTGTTTCGCGGCATCGGCGCGCTTGGCTACCAGGCATTTGCCACCTGGCATGACACGGCGCGCTACGCGCTGGCTGTGATGTTCACCTTCACAGGAATCAGCCACTTCACGAAACTTAAAGAAGACATGATGCGCATGATGCCGGCCAGCGTTCCCAATCCCCGGCTGATGGTCCATATTACCGGCGTGCTGGAACTGATGGGAGCGATGGGGCTCCTGCTTCCCCAGACTCGCATGCTGGCGGGAATTTGCCTGATCTTGTTTTTGCTGGCAGTGTTTCCGGCCAACGTGAAAGCCGCGCGAGAAAAAATATCGCTCAATGGAAGGCCCGCCACTCCGCTGTGGCTGCGCCTGCCCATGCAGATTCTGTTCATTGGGTTGATATGGTGGGCGGCGTTGCGGTAGCAGCGCCAGCATCCAAACCAGGCAATAAAAAACCTCCTCGACACGAGGAGGTTTTTGTCGCCAGAAATCTTTTACTGCTGCTTGGCGCCGGTTCCGGTCTTCGTGTTGGCGTACTTGCGGCGGAAGCGCTCCACGCGGCCGGCGGTATCCACCAGCTTCTGCTTCCCGGTAAAGAAGGGATGACAGGCGGAGCAAATTTCAAGGTTGATCGCACCCTTGTGGGTGGAGCGGGTGGTGAATGTGTTCCCGCAGGCACAGTGCACTCGCACTTCGTTGTAGGCGGGATGAATGGCTGCTTTCATGACTTCTTAAATACCTCACAGAGAAGCTTAAATTTTATAGGGATTTGATGTTCTTCGCAAGCCGTTGGATTCAGTTGCCAGCTACCAGTTGCCGGTTGCCAGTTTCAGCCCGAAGTACAGTTGGCACCACGGAGACACGGAGGCACGGAGAATTGAGTAACTGCGTAATTTGGTAATTGGGTAATTTAGCTATGCATGTAAATCAATTACACAATTACCCGATTATTTAGTCTTCAATTCTTCTCCGTGTTTCCGTGGTGAAGTTTCGCCCTCATGCTCAAAACTGGCAACTGGCAACCGGGAACTGGCAACTGCTTTTGTTAACATCAAGTGGTGAGCGAAAAATCGAAAGTTCGTGTCCGATTCGCCCCCTCTCCCACCGGCCAGTTGCACGTTGGCAACGTGCGCACGGCGCTGTTCAACTGGCTCTTTGCCCGGCAGAAGGGCGGGACCATGATCCTGCGCATTGAAGACACCGATGTGCAGCGCAGCGAAGCCCGCTACGAAACGCAGTTATTCGAAGACCTGAAATGGCTTGGATTGGATTGGGACGAAGGACCGGACATTACCAGCCAGCCCGGCGGCGGCCCTTACCGCCCTTACCGGCAGAGCGACAGGCTGCAGATTTACCGCGATTACGCCGAGCAACTGCTGCGCGAGCACAAAGCGTATCTTTGCTTTTGCAGCGATGAGGAGCTGGAAGCCGAGCGCCAGCGGGCGATCGCCAATCAGCTTCCGCAGCTTTACTCGGGCAAGTGTCTTGCCCTTGACCCGGCAGAGGGGGCAAAACGCCGCGCTGCAGGCGAGCTGGCTGCGATCCGGCTCAAGATTCCCGAGCATCCCATTCGCTTTCATGACATTGTGCGCGGCGACGTGGAGTTTTCCAGTGAAGTCGTGAGCGACCCCATCATCATGCGTTCCAGCGGCATCCCGGTTTACAACTATGTGGTGGTGGTCGATGACGCCATGATGAAGATTACCCACGTCATCCGCGGCGACGATCACCTTTCCAATACACCCAAGCAGGTTGCGCTCTACGAAGCCCTGGGGATGGCGGTGCCGGAGTTCGCGCACCTTTCCACGATTCTAGGACCTGACCGCGAGCGGCTCTCCAAGCGCCATGGTGCAACTTCTATCGCCAACTTCCGCGATATGGGAATTCTGCCCGAGGCACTGATGAACTACCTGGCACTGCTGGGATGGGCGCCCAGCGGCGGCACGCGCGAAACGTTTACCCCACCGGAGTTGATCAAAGAATTTGACCTGCGCCGGGTCACGCCTTCGCCCGCTATTTTCGACATGGAAAAGCTTGCCTGGCTCAACCGGCACTATATCAAGCAGAGTCAGGTTGAAAGGATTGCACGCCTGGCGCTGCCCTACTTCGTGAAAGACGGTCTGCTGCCAGAAAAATCTTCTGGAAACGCAGCAAGCTACATCTCTACTGAAGAATTCTTGTGGTTCCAAAAAGCCATCGAGCTGCTGGCCCCCTACGTGGATCGCCTGGAGCAATTGCCCGAGCGCGCCGCCATGCTGTTTCATCATGACGCTCAAAAGGCGCTGGAAAACCCTGAGAACGCCGAGGTGCTGAAACTGGAAAAGACGCCGGCGGTGATTGCAGGGTTCAGCAAGCGTATTGCGGTCGAGAACGGCGAAATTACTGCGGAAAGATTTAAAGCCATCATCAATGAGGTGAAAGCCGAGACAGGAACAAAAGGCAAAGAGCTTTTTCATCCCATTCGTATCGCCATCATCGGGTCACATTCCGGTCCTGAGTTCGACAAGCTGATTCCCATTATTGAAGCGGGCAGCAAATTGGATTTACCCGTGCATGTAAAAAGTGTGCGCCAGCGGGTGGAGGAGTTTGAAAAAGCCTTCGCCGCAGATAAGAGCTAATCACCACGGAGACACGGAGACACGGAGACACGGAGACACGGAGACACGGAGACAC
>DASREY010000187.1:0-15848 GCA_035651775.1 Terriglobales bacterium | reverse complement strand
AAATGCCGGATGGTAGGTCACAGCCAGCTTGGTGCCGCGAAAGTCGTAAAAGCGCCCGCGCAGGTTGGCCATGGAGTCGTTCAATCCCAGCAGATTCTTGGCCGCAACCGCACCCAGAGCAACAATGACTTTGGGCCGGATGACGTCAATCTGCCGCATCAGAAATGGCGCGCAGGTCTCGCACTCATCGCGTTCGGGGGTGCGGTTGCCGGGAGGCCGGCACTTGATGACGTTGGCAATATAAACATCTTCGCGCTTCAGTCCCATTGCCGTAATCATGTTATTGAGCAATTGGCCGGCGCGGCCCACGAAGGGCTCACCCTGCTGGTCTTCATCGGCCCCAGGGGCTTCGCCCACAAACATCAGTTCAGCATTGGGATTGCCTACGCCAAAGACAATTTGCTTGCGGCCTTGCTTATGCAGTTTGCAGCGCGTGCAATCGCCGATGACCTCGCGGATGGCATTAAACGCAGCCGGCCTGTTTTCAACATCGATGGCTGACAAGCGGCCGGCGTCGGATGAAAGATCGGCCGAGGAGATGGGTAAATCTAAACTCGCAATTTTCTTGCTCATAGTTGTGGGAACAATTTCAGAGTTTGCTGGCTGGGGTTCTTCTACGGACGGTGGAATTTCCACCGCGCGGCGGTAGAGATCGTAAATTCCCAGGTCGTGATAGTACTCCATGCGCGCAGTGAGCTGGCGGCGGGTTTCAGAATCCAGAGGCAAGTTTCGAGTTTCCAGTTTTAAGTTTCAGTTCAAAGCAAATGTACCACGGATTTCACGGACGGCGCGGATTGCGCGGATTTGAAAAGCTGCAACCAGGTTAAGTGGCGATCTTAACAGGTGCGCCCTTATTTTTGCGCTGGCGAATTTGAACCGCTGCATCGAGTACGCGATGAGCCACTTCCCATTTGGCCATTTCGGGGACATCTTCCACCTGGTCTGGCGTGATGATGGTGACGGCGTTGCGTTCGGAATCGAAGCCGATGCCCGGCTTTGAGACGTCGTTGACCACCACCATGTCGCAATGTTTCTCGGTGAGTTTCTTGCGGGCGTTCTCTAAAATATTTTCGGTCTCGGCGGCAAAGCCAACCAGGATTTGTTTTTCAGTCTTGCTGCGCCCCACTTCGGCAAGAATGTCGGCGGTGGGTTCCAGCTCCAGCGTGATTGCGCCCTTGCGCTTCAGCTTCTGGTCGGCTGCTGTTTTGACCGTGAAATCGGCTACGGCGGCGGCTTTGATGATTACGGTTGCTTGCCCTAGCCTGGCCATCACTTCACGGCGCATCTGGTCGGTGGTTTCGACCGGAACCAGCTCTTGAACCGCCGGAGCATTGATTGCAGTCGGCCCGCTCACCAGAATTACGCGGGCGCCGCGGCGCAAGGCGGCCTCGGCCAGGGCGTATCCCATGCGTCCGCTGGAGCGGTTGCCGAGATAGCGCACCGGATCGATCTTCTCTCGCGTCGGGCCGGCGGTGATCAACACCGTCTCGCCGTTCAGGTCCTGTTGCGCACCCAGGGCCTCCAGGGCGGCTGCCACGATGGTTTCGTTCGCGGCCAGGCGTCCCGGCCCGGTCATGCCACAGGCCAGGTAACCGGCATCGGGCTCGACCACGCGGACACCGCGCTGTCTCAATTTTTCCAGATTGGCCTGCGTGGCAGCGTTCTCCCACATGTTCACGTTCATGGCAGGAGCAACAACTACTGGAGCAGTGGTCGCAAGGAAAAGCGTGGAAAGAAAATCGTCAGCCAATCCGTTGGCAAACTTTCCGAGAACGTCAGCCGTGGCCGGCACTACCAGAAGCGCATCAATAGACTGGGCTACCGCAATGTGTTCGACAGCGGAATCGATATTAGGCGTTTCGTGGCCGGCGCTGAAAAGATCGGTAATCACCTTCTCGCCGGAGAGGGCGGCGAAGGTCAACGGACGCACGAATTCCTGGGCGGCGCGGGTCATGATCACCTGCACGCGCACGCCTTTTTCCTGCAGAAGACGGCATATCTCGGCCGCCTTGTAGGCTGCGATGCCTCCGCTCAACCCAAGGGCAATCTTCATGCTTGTATTGTAAATCGCAAATCGGCGGGAAAGAAGCCGAAGCCAGTAACTTACTTACTTCCGACGGCGCGATCCAATTGCTCCGCAGCCGCCTGTACGGTCGCGGATTTGCCCTCGCCGATGACCCACTTTACCTTACCGGCGGCAATTTCTTCTTCAGCGATGCGGCAGGCCTTGCGCGAACGGACCGGCTCCATCAGTGGGCGGGCGCCCGATTGCAGTTGGCGGGCGCGACGCGCCGCGACCAGCACATAACGATAATTACTATCAAAGCCATCCATCAACTTCATACATCACCCCATTTCCCGGTCTTTTGCCGGGATTTTGAAAAACCAAGAAAAAATCGGAACCTACCTCGGGTACTCTGCTTTGCGCAAATTATACCCCAAAAGACTCCAGGATCGGGGCCAATCGCGGACGTATATTTGCCTGGCGGCACTCTTCCGCAAGCTTGCCCTCTTTTTCGTGATCTCCGGCGCCCGAGTTTCCGCAGCGCAGCATACGTTCGTGAAGCACCACGGCTTTCAACTGGTCAATGGAATATTCCAGTTGATCATTGATCAAAATATATTCGTAATTGCGATAGTTCTTGACTTCCTTCGAGGCCGCCGCCAGCCGTCGTTGGATAATTTCATCGGAGCTCACTTTTTCGGCCTGGCTGCGGCGCCGCAGACGACGCTCAAGTTCGGCGCGCGAAGGGGGCAGCACGAAGATGCTCACCGCCTCGGGAAGTTTCTCTTTGACCTGGCGTTCGCCCTGCACGTCAATATCAAGCAACAGATCGTTTCCCCGGGCCCGCGCCTTTTCAAGAAACACTCTGGCCGTGCCATAGTAGTTGCCGAAGACCTCAGCGTATTCGAGGAATTCATCCTTTGCGATCATGGCCTCGAACTCATCGCGGGCGACAAAAAAATACTCGCGCCCGTTCTGCTCGCTGCCGCGGGGCGCTCGCGTGGTATAGGAAACCGAAAATTCCAGGTGCTCCACGCTTTTGCGCAGCTCATTGACCAGTGTTGATTTGCCCGAACCCGAGGGCGCTGAGATGATATAGACCAGTCCGCTCATTCGATGTTCTGCGCCTGCTCGCGTGCTTTTTCGATCTCTGATTTCATGGCCAACCCCAGCTCGGTGATGCGCAGCCCTTCCCCGGCCAATCCTGCCGTTTTGGAAAGCAGGGTGTTGGCCTCGCGATTCAGCTCCTGCAGGAGAAAATCCAGTTTCTTGCCGATCTCTCCCTCGGCCTCGAGCAGGCCGAGAAAGTGTGCCACGTGCGCCTTGATGCGCACCACCTCTTCCTGCACGTCGCTGCGCTCGGCCAGGATGGCCGCCTCCTGCAAGATGCGGGCGGGGTCGGCAATCGCGCCAATCAGCTCCTGCACCTTGGCGCTGATCTTTTCCATGTGCGCCCGGCTGATGACCGTGCGCAATTTCTCCACCTCATCGGTAGCAGCCTGCAGGCGCTTCATGCGTTCGCGCAGCTCGCGGTCAATGCTGGCGCCTTCTTCGATGCGCATCCGGTCGAGGCTGGCGATGGCCTGCTCGGCGCCGGCCAGCACGGCCGCCTCGAAGCCACCATTGCCGTTGAGAGCGGCGGAAGCCGTCAGTGCGCCGGGCAATTTCAATACGGCATTCAAATCGGGCTCCGCGGTCACGCCGAACTCCTGCGCGGCGTTGCGGTAAACACGAAGATAACTTCCTACCAACTCGCGGTTGAGGGAAAAAAGATCGTCTCCACCGCGCTCTAATGTGAGCGTCACATCCAGGTGCCCACGTGCCATTTTTTCTTTCAAAAAGCGGCGCAGCTTCATCTCCAGCGCGTCGCTTTCGGCAGGTAAGCGCATGTTGAGATCCAGAAATTTGTGGTTCACCGATTTTAACGACAACGTGAAGCTGACCGGAGCCGAGGCTTCGCCAGCCTGTCCTTTCACCTGCGCGTATCCTGTCATGGAGCGAATTGGCATCTGATGGGTTACCTGGAACCTTTTAGCTGATTGTGAGCCGGGGAATCTCGGAGTCGACGAACTGCAAATCATGCAGGCGGCGGTAAATTCCCAGCCGGCCCATTAACTCTTCATGCGTTCCGCTGTCGGAAATAGTGCCATTCTCCAGCACCACGATCCTGTCGGCGCGGCGTACCGTGGAGAGCCGGTGGGCAATCACAAACACCGTACGGCCCGCCATCAGGTTCTGCAACGCCGACTGTACCAGCGCCTCCGATTCCGAGTCCAGCGCAGAAGTGGCTTCGTCAAGAACAAGAATGGGCGCATTCTTGAGAATAGCGCGAGCAATGGCCAGGCGCTGGCGTTCGCCTCCGGAGAGGCGCGTGCCGCGCTCGCCAATTACCGTGTCATACCCCTCAGGCATCTGGCGGATGAAATCGTGCGCCAGGGCAGCCTGGGCCGCCGCCACAACGACGGACTGCTCGATGTTGGGCTGGCCATAGGCAATGTTGTTACGCACAGTGTCGTTGAACAGAATGGTCTCTTGCGTGACGATCCCAACCTGGCTGCGCAGCGAGAGCACGGTCACGTCGCGGATATCCTGCCCGTCAATCAGCAGGCCGCCGCCGGTAACATCAAAAAATCGCGGGATGAGATTGGCCAGAGTGGTCTTGCCGGCGCCGCTGGAACCCACAAAGGCGACAACCTCGCCTTTGCGGACTTCAAGGTTGATATTGCGCAGCACTTCGCGGGCCTCTCCGTTCTCGCCATAGGAGAAATTCACATTGCGAAAGCTGATGCTGGAACGAAACGGAGGAAGAATGCGGGCATCGGGCCGCTCCTGCACATCGTCCTGTACGTCCATGAAATCGAAGATGGAGGAAGAGGCTCCCCGCGCCTGTTGAAAGCTGTTGTTGAAGAGGGCGAACTTGCGGATGGGATCGTACAACCTGAAAACGCCAGCGAGAAAAGCAATATACGCGCCCTCAGTGAGTCTATGAGCGTTGATTTGACCGCGGCCAAGCGATAGCAGCAAGGCTATGGCGATGGTGCCGAAGATATCCATCAACGGCGAACTTACCGATGAAGCCGCTACCCAGCGCAGGTTGGCGCGGAACAGCCGCCGCGCAGCCTGCGCAAAGCGCCGGCTCTCCCACATCTCCATGCCAAAGGCTTTCACAATACGATTGCCGGTGATGGTCTCATGCAGGATGTTCTGGATTTCAGCGAGCTTATCTTGCCCGCTACGCGTGGTAAGTCTCACCCGCTCCCCAATGCGAGCGGCCGAGCCGATGATAAAAGGAACAAACAGCAGAAGAATCCAGGAGAGTTTACCTCCCAACTTCACGACTACTGCGGTCGTAAAAATCAGGATCGCGGTTTGCTGCAGAAATTCTGCCAGCACCGTGGACATGGCAAACTGCACTTTCTCGACGTCGTTCACAATGGTAGAAAGCAGCGTTCCGGTAGGGTGCTTCAGGAAAAAACCCACCGAACGGCGCAGAATCGAATTGTACAGATCGTTGCGCAGGTCGGTGATCGCGCCAAACCCGGCACGGTTCACCAGGTACGTACCGAGGTAATCGAAGATTCCCTTCAGCACCATGGAGACTACCAGGGCGAAGGCCACCACGGCCCACGGATTCTGAATATGAAAATTTTCAGGAATCAATTGTTGCAGATGCGGGCCCTTGCCGCCGGGAAACAGGGCGAGATCGCGCGATGGCGTCTCCGGCTTGAGCACGTGATCAAGAACCGGCGTAATCAGCAATATGCGGAAAGCATCGAGCGCGCCCACCAGCCCCATCATCACCACCGACAAGATGAGTTGCCACCGGTACGGACGGGCATAGCGCAGCAGCCGCTTCAGTTGATGCATGGCACCTGCTCGAGTTCCCGACAGATTGAAGTCCGACACGCAGAAATCAAGCTTCAATTCTACTGTGGAACGGGATGATTTAAGAAATAAGAAGTACGAATTTAGAAGTGAAAGGATGCTTCATCCTTCTGAATTCGTACTTCTAACTTCTTACTTCACTTCGGGCTGTCCCTATGGGTGACTTTGACCTTGTATCCGGCCGCGGCCAGTCTCTTTTTGATTTCTTCGGCGATCATGACCGAACGGTGCTGTCCGCCGGTGCAACCGAAGCTGATGGTCAGATAACTCTTTCCTTCCCGGATGTAGTGCGGCAGCAGATAGACCAGCAGGTCTCCAATGCGGGCAATGAATTCCTGCGACTGGGGGAATGAACGGATGTATTTGGCGACTTTCGGATGGCGTCCCGTAAAAGGTCGCAGCTCGGGAACGAAGTGCGGGTTGGGCAAGAAGCGCACATCGAAGACCAGGTCGGAATCCTGGGGCACGCCCTGCTTGTAGCCAAAGCTCACGCACGAAATATAGATGTTTTTATCGTTAGCTTCAGGACGAAAGCGGTCAATCACATGGGCGCGCAGCTCGTGCACGTTGAGCCTGGAAGTATCAACCACCATGTCTGCCAATTTGCGGATGGGGCGCAGGCGGCGGCGTTCGTCGGCAATGGCGGCCTTCACCGGCAGATCGCCCAGCGGATGCGGCCGGCGGGTCTCGCTGAAGCGGCGCACCAGGGATTCGTCCGATGCCTCCAGGAACAGGACCGTGGTCGTCATGGATCGCCTGATGGCCCGCAGGATGGCTGGAAACAGGTCAAGACCGCTGCCCTCGCGAATATCCACCACCAGAGCGGTATGTTCAATCTGAGAGTGGTCGCGCGCAATCTCAGCAAAACGCGGTATCAACTCTACCGGCAGGTTGTCGACGCAGTAATAACCAAGATCTTCAAAGGCCTTGAGAACAGAGGCTTTGCCCGAACCGCTCATGCCGGTAATGATCACCAGTTCGGTCTCGGGCGTACGAGAGGACTTCCGCCGCTTCACTGCATGAGCTGTGCGGGAGGGCATTCACCTGATAGTAACAAAAGAAATCACGCGGTACGAATGGGGAAATTGAAAAGAAATGTTAAGTACTGTTGTTCGGGAGTGGATGCTATCAAGCTGGGGTGGCATCGGTGGCCGGAGCGGCTTGCTGCACAGCAGACAAAGCGTTAATGGCGTCGCAGGTTTTGCTCATAATGATTACCAGTAGTACCAAGCCAACCGGCCATGCCAGGGTCCCGACAAAAGGAACCAGCAGGCATAAAACTGCGATGGGATAATAGCGGAAAAGTTGCTCATCAAGCTGCGGCAGGTTGAGTTTTCTCCGCTTAACGTATTCGTTGTAGTCGTAGGCGAAGCCATGAAAGACATGGAACAACCAGTAGAAATTGAAGACCGGAATCAGCAAGAAGCCAACCGCCTTGCCCGGCGTCATGCGAACGTAGCTATCTTGAATCGCCGCCCACATGCGATAGATGAACATGAAAAAGATGGTGAGACTGAAGGCCAGTGGAATGATACATAGAGCAGCAAGCCCAACTAACAGCAGAAGCGGCGGATCATCAGGATGCTGCGCCACAAACCAGATGTCAGCCACAACGATAACGATCGTGAAGATGATTGATATAACCAGGCCGATGATGTATCCGCCGATGTAGAAGCCTTTCGACATCTTCTTGGGCATTGTGGTTAGCTCTTAGATCACTTTAAGGACTACTGTATCTCGCAGTTAGTGTCGCCCCTCCGGGGCTCGAACTTTGTTTTCCAGCTTCCCAGCGCTTCCGCGCTGGGCTAACTCATTCCGCGCCCTCCGGCGCTAGAACGTTGCAAAAACGAGATACAACAAGACTTAAAATGGTCTAGCCTAAACTTAACTGGCTTTTCAGGAACAGCATGCACTAACGTGGCTGAATGCTGAATGCTGATTGCTGACTGCTTATCTCGCTCCCGCTTGTTTCAACAGCTCAACAATTTCGTTATTCGCCGGCCGCTTGCCGGCTACAGCTAAGACGTTTGCGCCCGAGCCGGTAACTGCATTTACATCCGCGCCGTGGGCGATCAGGGCTTGCACCAGCTCCCGATTGCCATCTTCCACCGCAGCCATCAAAGGCGTGCGTCCATCCTTACGAGGAGCATTCGGGTTTGCACCATGCTCGAGCAGTAAGTTAGCAATCGTGGTGCTGCCGTGCGTTGCGGCCAGATACAGCGGGGTCTCCCCATCGGGAGCGGAGTAATTCACCTTGGCCGCCTGGCTGAGCAGAGCGCCCACGCTCAGGGCATCGCCATTCTCTATCGCGATCATCAGGGGCGGCCAGCCAAAATGATTCAGGGCCTCCACCTGTGCGCCGGCATTCAAGAGCAGCAAGACCACCTGCGAATGCCCTCGGGAGGCGGCGTGGTGCAGCGCCGTCCAGCCGGCGCTATCCTGCGCGTTGAGCAATGCCTGCTCTTGAACAGCAGCGCTGGTTTGCGGATTAGCGGGCACAGCCTGATTCCCAACCTGATTTGAATCTCCCGCCTGACCCGGGATTTCTGTTTGATTCGCAGTCCCGGACGTCGAATCGGAAGCGGCAGCCGGTTTCAAAGCAGCAGCCAGTTTTAAAGCATTCGCCTGGCTTTGTGAATGGATCGCCTGCACCACCGCAGCAGCGATATCCAGATTGCCTTCGGCCGCGGAAAAGATAAGTGCGGTGCTGCCATTCCGGTCGGCCAGGGCAGGATCGGCGCCGGCGCGCAGCAGGGTCTGCACCGCTTCCAGGTTTCCACCAAGCACGGCTGCCATCAACGGAGACCAGCCGTTGATATCCGTCAGGTTGACCGCGGCATTATGTGCCAGGAGCACTTGCACCACCTCGGCGCTGCCGGTATCGGCGGCGGTCAGCAATGCAGTCCAGCCGGCCACGTCCTGGGCGTTGGGGTCCGCTCCGGCCTTGAGCAACGTCTGCACCAGCGCTGGGTCAGAGTTTCCCGCCGCCAGCATCAGCGGAGTGCCGCAATGCTCGTCGCGAGCATTGGCATCGGCGCCCCTGCGTAACATCCTTTGGACCGACGTGAGATCGTCTTTTTCCGCGGCCTGCAGCAAAGCAGCAGAAGGGTTGTCGCCAGATTTTTTAGCCGACTTGTTGGTTGCAGCTGCAGGAGCCGAAATTGCGCCACACGCAGGCGCTAGCGATGTACCGGTCGGGACAACCTGGGCGTGAGCCGTGGCGGCCAATGACAAAACGAGCAGGGCGGGCGCGCATACCCGCACCCAGCCGCGTTCCGCTTTGCACACATCTACCATCGGGTATCCCGGCATGGAACTTTTCAAGGGGGTATGTGGCTATTGTAAGACGGAAATCCCAGGCGAATGTTAAAAATTTACGATTTTCGATTGACGATTGACGATTTGGTTACGGTCGAAAAATTCAATCGTCCCCGATCACATAATAATCGTAAATTCTAAAATTTCCTGGCGGTAATCCGCTCCACGCCCATGTAGGGCTCGAGCGCCGGAGGAACGAGCACGCTGCCATCGGCCTGCTGATAATTTTCCAGGATAGCGAGCCACGTGCGCCCGACGGCCAGCCCGCTGCCGTTCAGGGTATGCACAAACTCGGATTTCTTTCCTTCGGGCCGCCAACGTATATTCGCGCGCCGCGCCTGGAAGGCCTCGAAGTTCGAGCAGGAAGAGATCTCGCGGAAAAGCTGTTGCCCCGGCAGCCAGACTTCAAGATCGTAGGTCTTGGCGGAAGACGGGCTCATGTCGCCGGTGCACAGTGCCATGACCCGGTAGTGCAACCCCAGCTTCTGCAAGACCGTCTCTGCGTTGTTGGTCAGCTTCTCCAGCTCTTCGTAGGAGGTCTCAGGGCGAGTGAATTTCACCAGTTCAACTTTTTGGAACTGGTGCTGGCGGATAATGCCGCGCACATCCTTACCGTACGATCCGGCCTCGCTGCGGAAACAGGGAGTGTAGGCGGTAACCTTGAGCGGAAGCCGCGAGGCTTCAATCACCTCGTCGCGATAGAGATTCGTCAACGGAACTTCCGCGGTTGGGATCAGCCAGAGATCCGTATTCTCGCACTTGAACAAATCCGAGGCGAATTTCGGCAACTGCCCCGTCCCGTACATGGAAGCGGAGTTGACCATGTAAGGTGGCAGGACCTCGGTGTATCCGTGTTCGCGCGTGTGGAGGTCGAGCATGAAGTTGGCGATGGCACGCTCCAGCTTCGCTCCCAGGTCCCAATAGACGGCGAAGCGCGCGCCTGAAAGCTTGGCGGCACGTTCCATATCGAGTACGCCTAACTGCTCCCCCAACTCCCAATGCGGCTTGGGAGCGAAATCGAATTTCGGGGGCGCGCCCCAGCGGCGCACCTCAACGTTTTCTTCCGAGCTTTTGCCGACGGGCACGCTGGCATGCGGCAGGTTTGGGATACGCGCCATAACGTCGCGCATTGCTTCTTCTTTTTGTGCAGCCAGCTTTTCAGCTTCTTCGCCCTGGACGCGCAGTTCTTTGGTCTCTGCCATCAACACGCCGGCATCCTGCTTTTCTTTCTTCAGCCGCGCAATCTCTTCAGAGGCGCGGTTGCGTTTCGCTTTCAGGGTTTCGGCCTCGGTGATCAGGCGCCGGCGCTCGGCGTCGAGCGCACGAAAATCTTTCAGCACCTCTGCGGGATCCATTCCACGCTGGCGCAGCTTTTCTTCAATCACAGGCAAATTGTCACGTACGAATCCCAAATCGAGCATAAGAGATTTAATCTACCGGAAAGATTCGTTTTGCACCACCGCAGGCGGTGCTCATGATGCTGCCCGGCTCGCCGGACGGGCACGAAGAAAGCCTGAATTCTTCGTCCTGATTACGGGTGTATAATTTTGCCGATTCTCTTCCCTGCCGCTGCGCTTCCGACGCACGGCCATTAAAAACTGCAACCTGTACTCTGAAAGGAGCCCTCGAATGTTCGCCAGAATCACCGAATGCACCCTGAAAAGCGAAAAAATGGACGATTTCACGCGCGCCATGCACGATGAAGTGCGTCCGATCCTGCAGAAACAGACCGGGTTTGTGGATGAAATCACCCTGGTCTCTGACGTGAACCCGGGGCAGGCGATTGTGCTCACCTTCTGGAGCAGCAGAGAGGATGCCGAGCGCTACGAGCTGCAGACCTATCCCCGCATACTGAACAGCCTGCAAGCCCTATTGAGCGGCCCGCCGACTGTGAACCAAGCGAATGTGGCCGACTCAACCGCGCAGAAAATCGGCCCGCGCAAAAATACGGCAGCCTGAGTCTTGGTTTTGTCGGCTTAAAAAAAGCGGGCCGTATGGCCCGCCTTTTTTCGATATCCTGTTAGAACCTGCGTGAGAATTATTTTTGGACTGCTGGTTTTTCCGTTTCCGCTGGTTTGCCGGCATCCGGCATTATTTTTTCGCTCTCTGCTTTAGGGGCAGGCACTTTCAGCGGGGCAGAGAGGCTACCGATATTTCCGCTGAAGTTATCGCGCATGACAAAGCGTACGTTGTAGTCGCCGGGGGGCAGCTCCAATTCGCCCTGATGAACGAACGGTCTTTGCGTGAGTTTGGGCAGATCTTCCGGTTTGACCTGGCTGCCGACCAGGGTCTGGGTCGTGTCAGCCGCGTCACTGCCATCAGGTCTCTTCGCCAAAACAACGATATCAACGCTGAAATGATCTGGATTGGAGGCATCTACGCTGATCGTCTTCGGCAGCGCCAGCATGGCGTACTTCACTTTGCGCTTCGTCGGATCCGATCCTACGATTCCCAGCCAGCGCACGCCAATAGGCAGTGTGGTGGAATCAAGAGGAGAATACAGGGCGGCCTTGATGTCATAGGTCCTATCCATTTGCGGCGTCAGTGTGGCAGGGGTCACGAAGAATCCGCTGCGGGCCATTACGTGCGCTCCGGGATACTCCACTTTTACCTTCAGTTTGCGCCAGCCGGCCCTGTCGACCTTGCGGGCAAGATAGTAGCCCAGCATGTAATAGTCAGACGCGTCACTGGAAGCCTGTGCTACGCTCGCTGCCAGGTCATTGGTGTTGTAGAAGGCGCGGCCGCCCGTCATCTTGGCAAAATCATCTATATTCGTGTGATTGGTGGCCTCAAGTGCTGAGCTTGCCATGATGTTTGCCGAACCTCCTGTAGCGAATGTCGCTGAAGACATTGACTTGGAAGGTGCGGAAGCGTTGCCATACCCAAAATTCACGAGCCCGCGCACGTCCACGGGATAAACCGCGATATTGGCCTGATTCATCATCTGAAAAGTACGTTCATACAGCGATCTGAGATCTCGACCGGTAGGCTCGGAACCGTCATCGGCCAGATTGAACGGGAGTCCGCCCGTCAGCCATACGACAGACTTGCGGCCCGGCACTCCGGAAAATGCCTGCGCAATATTCAGGAAATTTTGAAAGGTGGCCTCAATGGCCTGGGCCTGCTGGAAGCGAGCCACGATATTATCCGACTGGTCCATGAATGATTGCAGGGCCTCAGCTTCGTTATCAAGGCTGGTAGGGTCAATAGCGTTTGAGCCGGTCAAGCTGCTGGTATCGGCCCCGTTGGTGAGTGCAGCCGTATCGCTCGTGCTTATGTTGGGCACCGAGCCAGCGACCTTTTTTAGCGCGGCAATCAGAACCTCAGGATTGGAGCTGAAATCATGCACCAAGTGCACGCCTCTGCGGTCCATGACCATGAGCGCAATCAGATCGCTGGCCTTGAGGTTCTTGGATAAATACTTAACGATCTCCTTGCGCGCATAAGCCTGATCCAGAGTCGGGGTATTGATGCTGTCCAGGACCATGATGGTCACCCGGCGTGGCTCCGAGGAACCGATATAGGCATTGCTGAATTGATTGGGGTCTGTTGGAGCGCGTTTGACAGGAGCAGAGCTGGTAGTAATTTCTTCAAAGGTCGCAATGATCTGATCTTTGCCATTTTCCTGCACGACGAAATCTTGCTTTTTCAGGCCGTGGATGGGGGCGCCGGAGCCATCTTTTACAATGACGGGCACCTGCACCAGTTCGGTGCGGCTGGTCAGATCAACTTTGGGTTCCTCATGGGAATTGGCATTTTCTCCGCCGGCGTTGGGAACAATAGACCCCATCCCCGCCGGCACAGATTGGGAAAATCCGGACACACACACAACTAACAGCGTGGCCCCTAGAACCGCGAGCTTAAAGCTGCGAAAAACAGACATTTTTGACCTCCGGAAGGGTCGAGAAATTACTCTATCACGGCAGATTTCATGAAAAGACGGATTTCAACTGATGATACGCTCAAAATCCGTAACTAACTTCAGCCGCTAAGTAACTCTAACCCTCAACCGGCCAAATGTTCCGGGAACCCACGTCCGTGCCAGACCGCTCGCGCCGTAGTCTTCAAATTAATTCTTGAAAATAATTCGAACCAGGCTTACGGATGTGAACGGCGGCGCGTCTCCCGGATGCCGGTAGCGTAGCTCTTGCCGCCGAACTCCAACGTAGGAATGACGGTGCCGGTTACGCCCACTTTGGCTCCATCGCTGGGAACGCCGTAGCCTTCGCTCAGGACCCAGATGCTGCCGCTGCCGTCGGTGAGTTCGTAGACTCCGTTGCCGAGCACACCGTAGGAGCGATTGACTGTACCCACTACCGAAACTTCTTTATTCATATAGGCGCCCGGATCGTGCGAAATGTTGGCAATGCTGGTCTGCTGGGGGCACCCAGCCAGCAGGAGAATCGACACTACAACCGCCGCCAGTAACATCAGTTTCGTCTGTTTGCTCATATTGTCCATCCCTCTGTCATTAAATTAGGTTCCGTAACGCGTTTCCGGTTTTCGGAATTCCGCTGCCGCCCTCGCCAACTGCTCGCGTTTCGGCGCTCGAATTTGCCTCGTGCGCGCATTACGGCGCTCACTGTTCGCTTGCTTGTGTTCTTGCAAATTAGAATCCAGACGTTGCAGCGCTATGCTTTCTTCCCTATCCACCAACACATAGCTGAATTACTGAGGTGCTCTGTTCACCCAAACCGGGCATTGTAACTGATGTGTAAACTCACCCAGCGGATGAAATTGCGTGTAAATGTCCCTAATATCATGTATGATGCTTTGTTATTGGATATTGGTTTTCTCGTCCAATTTATTGCAGTTACTTTCCCTTCTCCTTGACAAGACAGCACTTGTAACGTAGTTTGGCACGATCACACTATCAGTCTGGGAAAATAATGTATGAGCGCCACACCTGCATCGGTTGACACAGCCTCGTCTATTGGAACCGTCTCTGTTATTTCGGGCAACAAGCAGCCGGCTTATGTCCCCGGGAACAAACGCAAAATCTTATGCGTGTTTCCCAAATATAGCCGCTCGTTTGGCACCTTTCATCATACTTACAAACTGATGCGTGGCTTGCGCGCCTGTATGCCGCCCCAGGGCATTATGGTGATAGCCGCTTATCTACCCAAGCAATGGGAAATACGCCTGGTTGATGAGAACATCAAGCCCGCCACAGACGCCGATTATCGCTGGGCAGATGCCGTGCTGGTGAGCGGCATGCATATTCAGCGGAACGCCATGAACCAGATCAATGAGCGGGCGCATCGCTTTGGAAAGATCACTGCTTTGGGTGGGCCGTCGGTCTCCGCGTGCTCTGAGTATTATCCCGATTTCGACCTGCTGCACCTGGGCGAACTGGGCGACGCCACCAATCAGTTGATCGAATACCTGGACAAAAACACACAACGCCCCGAACATCAGATTCAGTTCAAGACGGTGGAGCGGTTGCCCATGCAACAGTTCCCTGTTCCCGCCTACCACCTTCTTCCGCTCAAGAGCTACCTGATGGCGACCATCCAATTTTCCAGCGGGTGTCCCTATACCTGCGAGTTCTGCGACATTCCCGAACTCTATGGACGTAATCCCCGGCTGAAGTCGCCGCAGCAGGTGTGCGCCGAACTGGATGCCATTGTGAAAGCGGGCAATCCTGGGGGCGTGTATTTTGTGGACGACAACTTTGTCGGCAACCGCAAGGCGGCGCTCGAATTGGTGCCGCATCTGATCGAATGGCAGAAGAAAAACGGCTATTGCGTGCAATTTGCCTGCGAAGCCACGCTGAACATTGCCAAGAGTAAAGAATTGCTGGAGTTGATGCGCGAGGCCTACTTTGCCACGATTTTTTGCGGCATCGAGACGCCGGAGACCGCAGCGCTGAAAGCCATTTCCAAGAGCCAGAACCTCAGCGTGCCCATGCTCGATTCCATCAAATTGTTGAACAGTTATGGAATGGAAGTAGTATCTGGCATCATTCTGGGGCTTGATACAGATACCGAAGAAACCGCGGACCATGTGCTGGAGTTTATCCGCCTGTCGCAGATCCCCATGCTGACCATCAACGTTCTGCACGCCCTGCCCAAGACACCGCTGTGGCGCAGGTTGGAACAGGAAGGACGATTGGTTTCAGGGGAAAATCGCGAATCGAACGTGAAGTTTCTGCTGCCCTACGAGCAAGTGGTCGAAAAATGGCGCTACTGCATCACCACCGCTTATCAGCCTGAGTTTCTCTACGAGCGCTTCATCTACAACATACATAACACCTTTGCTCACCGCCTTCCCCTTGCTCCCAGCAAAGAGCGGGTGAATTTTGGCAATATTTGCCGCGGGTTGGATATGCTGCTGCGCGTATTCGTTCGCGTAGGCATATTCAGTTTCTACCGCAAGGTATTTTGGAAGATGGCCTGGCCGGCCCTGAAGAAAGGCGACATCGAAAGCATTCTCCACGTGGGAATGGTCTCACACCACCTGATTCTTTTCGCCAGGGAGTGCGGCGCAGGTGTGGAATCAGCCTCGTTCTATTCACAAAAACTGCGGGAGCAGGAAAGCGCTGAGTTGCAAAGCGCGGTCGGCGCGGATTAGTGTGCGACGAACTGCTTATATTTTGCCTGGCTCCAGTTTCAGGCATTTCTCGGCAGTGGCGACGACC
>DASREY010000186.1:0-9864 GCA_035651775.1 Terriglobales bacterium | reverse complement strand
GCGCCCAGCTCGCGCCGCATCAGGTCCCGCTCAGGGTTTGCTCCCGCGCGGTCATCAGAAACGCGCTCCAGCACGTCCACCGGCTGCCCGCTTGAATCCATCACCATCTGCGGATCTTCTTTGCGCGTCTGCCGTTTCCTTATGTGGTCGAGGCAGAGATTGGTAACAATACGGTAAATCCACGTATAAAACGAGCACTCAAAACGAAAATTTCCAATATGCCGATAAGCCTTCAGGAAGGCTTCCTGGTAGATATCGTGTGCATCGGCATCAGAGCCCGTTAAATGCAGCGCCAGGCGCAGCACGGCCTGGTCATACTGACGCACCAGTGTTTCGAAAGCGGTTCGGTCACCGCGCTGAGCGGCGCGAATCAGCTCACTGTCATTGATTCGACTTAGGGCTTGACTCACCATCTCTCCGGAAGAATGGGAGCTTCTTTTTCCGCTGCTCGCGCCAACCGTTGCGCCAATCCATGCTGTCCCGGCCGGCATCTCTTCTGTCCCTCAGTAATCCTCTCTGCTTGCAATTACTTGGACGCTCCCAACAGCAATACGTAAGCTGAGATTACAGCATTTACACTGGCTTGGGAAAGCTTGGCCTAAAGCCGGGGCGAACCGCGCACAGGGGCGAAAATTGCTCAAACACAGGTGCAAATCATGCCCAATTTGGGAATCTTATGAACTTGTGGACTACAGCCGCCCTCGGCTGTGCTTGCAAAGTCTGGTTTTCTGATCCCGGCGATTCACCAGGGGCCTCGCCTGTGTGCCTCGCGCTGCATAAATTCACCTCCCAACCGGCCCGCGAACCCTTTGTCATCCTGACTGGCCACAAACGAGCATCGCGAGCGAGTGGGAGTGGAAGGATCCCGATACTGCTTTCTTCAAAAAACTATTTCAGGGAGTTCTCACGAATGCCTGTACGGTTTTGGTTTTCCGATCCCGGCGATTCCGCGATGTCGGTTGGATCACGTGCGATGTCGGCAATATTCATGTCCGCCGGTTCTTCCGCTTTTTTTCCATTCTCGGCCAGTATTCAAACTCATCAGCATAGAGTTCGCCGCTCAGATCTGAAATGCGCAGTTGCAGACGTGCCTGAGCGTCGGCGATCGCCCGGTTATAGATTGCCGGTCCAATCTCTTCCAGAAAGAAGTTGAGCAGCAAGCCGGCTGGCAAGTCGCCAATCGGCTCAGGCAAATTCTCCTGAAAATATCGTTGAATTGAAGCGATCGCCTCGGCCCGCCCTTCCTTGGAAATATCAATAATCATTACAAACGACGCCTCCAGACTCAGTTTACAGAGTTGAGCAGGTCAGCTTGCCCTTTCAATTTTGGCAATTCCGGCAGGGCTTTAAATATCTGCGCTTGGCGCAACATCAACATGAGCGCCGCAGCACCAACCCCAACCCGCCGCCGAGCCAATGCCAGTACAAGCACATGTCAACCGTGCCGTTGCTGAGCTGAACAGCGGATTCGAAAATCTTATTCAATATCTCAGGAAATTTCGAAAAGTCTCCTTTTCCATCCCGAGCGCCTCGCCGCCATGCACGCCCGTCTTTGTGGGCTCACGCTGAAGCCAAGCCAACCAGGCATTCATCATGGCCTTGGGGTGAGCACGAAACGGCCAACTCAGGTCATTTCGACCAACTTCGCCGTCAAATCTTTGAGAAAGTCTAACCGTCGTTGACCCGCTCCCATAACGCAGTGGTTTGACGGACTGAATGGCCATTCACTAAACTTTACGGTCGTCGATCCGCCCCGGATTTTGCAACACAAAAAGATTCCAAGCTGAAAAGAGAGCCTTCCTATGAGTGATCTGGTCCTGCTGACAAGAGACAACGATATTGCCGTTATTACTGTGAATAATCCGCCGGTGAATGCCCTGAGCCCGGGAGTACCGGAGGGAATTGCCGAGGCTGTGGAGCAGATTGCGAAAGACCCGACGATTAAGGCCGCGGTGCTGATTGGCGCGGGCACAACGTTTATTGCCGGCGCGGACATAAAGGAGTTCGGCAAGATTACCTCCGGCCAGAGGCAGGGCGGCGTGGGGCTGGTGCCGATTTTGAAGAGGATTGAAGACTCAAGCAAGCCTGTGGTGGTGGCCATCCATGGCACGGCGTTTGGCGGCGGACTGGAAACGGCCATGTCGGGACATTATCGCGTGGCGGCGCCCACGGCGGTGGTGGGGCAGCCGGAAGTGAACCTGGGACTGATTCCCGGAGCGGCGGGCACCCAGCGTCTGCCTCGGCTGGCCGGCGTGCAGAAAGCCGTGGAGATGTGCACCGATGGCAAGCCGGTGAAAGCCAAAGACGCGCTGGCTGCGGGGATTGTTGATCGGATCATTGAAGGCGATCTGCTGAAAGGCGCTGTGGCTTTTGCCCGCGAAATTGCCGGCAAGCCCGCGCCGAAAACACGCGATCGCAATGAGAAGCTGGGCAAGCCGGAGCAGAATGCCGCGATCTTTGCTGCTGCACGTGAGGCCGCAAAGAAAAAAGCGCGTGGGCTGATGGCTCCGCAGGCCGCGATTGATGCAGTGGAGGCCGCGACGAAACTTCCATTCGATAAGGGCGTGGAAGCCGAGCGCGAACTGTTTACCAAGTGTTTGTTCTCTGACCAGTCGAAGGCGCTGATTCACGTTTTCTTTGGCGAGCGCGAGGTGGCGAAGATCCCTGACGTGCCGAAAGACACGCCGGTGATTCCCGTAAAGAGCGCGGCAGTGGTGGGCGCGGGAACCATGGGCGGCGGTATTGCCATGAACTTTGCCAATGCCGGTATCCCGGTGCTGCTGAAGGAGACAGACCAGGCGGCGCTGGATCGCGGGATGAATACGATCCGCAAAAACTACGAAAACACCATGAAGAAAGGCCGTCTCACGCAGCAGCAGATGGATGATCGGCTGAAGCTGATCAAGCCGACGCTGACCTATGACGGTTTTGGCGACGTCGACATGGTGGTGGAAGCCGTCTTTGAAGGCATGGCGCTGAAGAAACAGATCTTTGCCGATCTGGACAAGCTGTGCAAGCCGGGCGCGATTCTGGCGTCGAACACCTCGACGCTGAATATTGATGAGATTGCTTCGGCGACAGGGCGGCCTGAGTCGGTGATTGGAACGCATTTCTTCTCGCCCGCGAACGTGATGCGCCTGCTGGAGATTGTGCGCGGCAAGGCCAGCAGCAAAGAAGTGATTGCCACGTGCATGGCGCTCTCGAAGAAGATAGGGAAGATCGGCGTGCTGGTGGGCAATTGCCGGGGGTTCGTCGGAAACCGCATGTTTGGGCCATATCGACGTGAGGCGCAATTCATGATGGAAGAAGGTGCGTCGGTGGAAGCGATTGATCGAGCAATGTACGAATTCGGCATGGCGATGGGCCCCCTCGCTGTCGGCGATCTCGCCGGACTTGATGTGGGATGGCGCATCCGAAAAGAATTTAAGCACCTCGAAAAACCTGGAGTGCGCCAGCCGCTGGCAGAAGATAAGCTGTGTGAGCTTGGCCGCTACGGCCAGAAGACCGGCGCTGGCTGGTACAAGTATGACGAGAATCGCCGCGCCATTATTGATCCGGAAGTCGCGCGGCTGGTGGCGCAGTGGGCCGCGAAAGCCGGCATTAAGCAGCGCCAGATTTCGAAGGAAGAAATTGTCGATCGCCTGATCTACGCGCTGGTGAACGAAGGCGCTCGGATTTTGCAGGAAGGTTATGCGCTGCGTGCGGTTGATATAGACATAATTTATCTGAATGGGTACGGGTTCCCGGCTTATCGTGGCGGCCCGATGTGGTACGCCGATACTGTAGGGTTGAAGAACGTGCTCGCGCGCATCAACGAGTTTCACGCGCAGCACGGCGAACTTTGGGAGCCTGCGTCTCTGTTGAAGCAGCTTGCCGAAGAAGGCCGCAGCTTTGCCGATCTCGACAGAGCCGCCAGCAAAGCAGCTTAATTGCTCGATTGTGGCGAGGCCGATCACGCGCCGAGCCGCCTGCGAACAGGGCTGAAGAATTTGTGAATTTGACCACGCCGCAAGCGGTTTGGAGCGAAGCGACAAATGAGAGAAGCCGTAATTATCGACGCAGTCCGCACGCCGCTTGGCCGTCGCGACGGCATGCTGAAGTCCTGGCACCCCGTTGACCTGCTCGCCTTCACGCTGCGTGGACTCGTCGACCGCAACAAACTTGACCCCGCTCTAATCGATGACGTAATTGCTGGTTGTGTCGGTCAGGTCGGGGAACAATCTCTCAACATAGCCCGCAACGCCGTTCTCGCCGCCGGATTCCCCGAGTCCGTCCCCGCCACCTCGGTCGACCGCCAATGCGGCTCCAGCCAGCAGGCCATCCACTTCGCCGCGCAGGGCGTGCTCGCCGGCAGCTATGACATTGCTATCGCATGCGGTGTTGAGAGCATGACGCATGTTCCCATGGGCGCATCTGCCGCTGCTCCCGGCAAGCCATTCGGCCCGGCAATGATGCGCCGTTACAACAACGTTCACTTCAATCAGGGTATCAGCGCGGAAATGTTGGCAGAAAAATATCAGCTCTCGCGCGAGTGCGTCGATCGATACAGTCTTGAAAGCCATCGCCGCGCCGCTGCAGCAACAAAAGAAGGCCGCTTCTGCCGCGAAATCCTGCCTATACAACTCGAATCCGACAACGGTCCCGTCACCGTCTCACGCGATGAAGGCATCCGCCCAGACACCACGCTCAAAAAAATGGCCACGCTCAAAACCGTCTTCAAACCCGATGGCGTTGTCACCGCCGGCAACTCTTCGCAGATCACCGATGGCGCTGCCGCCGTGCTCATCATGGAGCGTTCGCGCGCGGAAAAACTCGGCCTGCGTCCTATGGCCCGCTTTCACTCATTCGCGCTCTCTGCGGAAGATCCGGTGCTCATGCTCAGTGCGCCGATTTCCGCAACACGCAAAATTCTCGAACGCGCCACGCTTACACTCGAAGACATTGATCTTATTGAAATCAACGAAGCCTTTGCCAGCGTCGTGCTCGCTTGGCAGAAAGAAACACACGCCAGTCTCTCTTGCGTCAATGTCAACGGCGGAGCTATCGCGCTCGGCCATCCTCTTGGCGCAAGTGGCGCTCGTCTCATGGCCACGCTTGTCCACGAACTTGAACGCAGCGGCGGCCGCTATGGGCTGCAAACCATGTGCGAAGGCGGCGGCATGGCCAACGCGACGATCATCGAACGTTTCAACTAAAATACTCAGTCCGCGAATAAACACGAACGCGCACGAATCATGCACAACTCGATTCTTTCTTTCGCGTTGATTCGCGGGCTAAACAACGGAGAGATTAGATGAAAATTCAAGGTTCAAGCGCGCTGGTCACCGGAGGAGCCTCCGGACTCGGCGCTGCCACCGTTCGTATGCTCGCCGGCAAAGGCGCAAAGGTCACAATTGCAGACATCAATGAAACCGCAGGCAAAGCGCTCGCCTCGGAGCTAAGCCCAAACGTCAGCTTCACCAAGACTGACGTCACTGACGCTGCTCAGGTCGCCGCCGCCGTTGAAGGCGCAGCCAAACAGCAAGGCGGACTGCACTTTCTCATCACCACGGCCGGCATCGGCATCGCAGAAAAGCTTCTGGGCAAAAACGGTATGCACGATCTGGGGAAATTCGTTCGCACCATCCAGATCAACCTGATCGGGACCTTTGACGCCATCCGCCACGCCGCCAATGCCATGAGCACTAATCAGCCCGATGAAGACGGTGGCCGCGGCGTCATCGTCACCACAGCTTCTGTTGCGGCCTATGAAGGCCAGATCGGGCAGGTTGCTTATTCGGCCTCAAAGGGTGGCATCGTCGGCATGACCTTGCCTCTTGCGCGTGAACTCGCTCGTTCAGGCATTCGCGTCTGCACTATCGCGCCGGGAATTTTCCAAACGCCTCTGCTAGCCGGATTGCCTGAAGCTGCGCAGGCTTCACTCGCACAGCAGGTGCCGTTTCCCAGTCGACTCGGCAAGCCTCCTGAGTTTGCTGCGCTGGTGCAGCACATTATTGAGAACAACATGCTCAATGGCGAAACCATCCGTCTCGATGGCGCAATTCGCATGGCCCCGAAATAATCAAAAACTTCCTTGCAAAATGTGACACAGGCACTCCTGTCTGTGCCTGTTTCTCTCATCGAGTTCTCTCAGGGTTGGTTCTCATGGTGAAGTGAGCATTCGCTATCTGCCGAGCGTTGTCTAGGCTACTTTTCGCATCAACCCTGGACGGAAAGCGCCTTGGTCAGCTCAACTGGATCGCTAATCGGCGGTTGGCAGGTAAACCCGCTGCACACCACTGCAACGGTCTTCCCTTCTTTGATCGCCGGAAGATTAGGAATAGTCTCCGCCAATGCTGGCGGAAGTTTTTGCGGCACAATCTCGCCTTCAGGCAAATGCAAAACAGACTTGTTCAATGAAAGCTGCTTGAGTGCGGCAGATTCAAGCTGGTCCGCCTGCTCTCCGGTGCCTGCAATCACCACCTGCGTATGGGGATGGAGATACATATCCAGCGCCAGAGCATAAGCTGCAGCAAAAAGTCCATAGTGCGAGGCGATCCCGGCAAACGCTTTGAGCGTGCCTTCCGCCAGCGTGCGATAGCGAGAGTCATTCGTGTAGGCATGGAGACGCAACAGCGCTATTGCCGCACAAGGATTTCCCGCCGGTGTAGGTGAATCCTGCAAAGGCTTGCGTCGCGCAGCCAGCGCGCCCAGCACCAGGCCGTCACCAACCTCAGGGCCGCTGGCCATATCAAAAAAGCCGCCTTCCCGCGGATCATGAAAGCGCGCAATCATCACGTCTGCAATTTTCTCGGCAAAATGGAAATAGCTCAGGTCTGTCGTCTCTTCATACGCATCAAGGCAGGCGAGAATCGTGAAAGCATAATCGTCAAGCACGCCAGCCACGCCGCGCTTTCCTGCCTGTGGATCAGAGTAGGCAATTACATGCTGCAATCCTGATTTGCCATCCCAAGCCTGGGAAAGAATTCTGTCCAGCGACCGCAGCGCAAACCGCCCTGCGTTCTCCAGCTTCAACACCCGCGCGGCCTTCAGGTAAGCGGAGATGCACAGCGCATTCCAGCTTACGTAAACCGTTTTGTCGATGAAAGGTGTTGGCCGCTGCAACCGCGCGGCATACATCTTCTTCTTGGTCGAATCCAGCAGGGCCTGTACATCGGCCGTGGGCTTCTTCAACCGCTCCGCAATCTCTTCCACACTGGCCCGAAGATACAATACGTTTTTCGCGGGATTGTGGTGCATCTCGCCTACTTCACCAATGTCGTAATGCAGCATCGCTGCTTGCAATTCATCGCTGCTGAGCGCAGCCTCGGCTTCGTCCAATGTCCAGGTGAAATAGTCGCCGTCATCATCCAAACAGATATCGGCATCCTGCGAGGCATAAAATCCGCCGTGCTCCTGGTCGGTCAGCCACTCGTCCATCCAGCGAACCATGTCGCGCGCCACGAACGCAAAGAATTCATCACCGGTCAGCTGATAGCTGTGAACGTAATTCTTCAGCAGTTCAGAGTTGTCATACAGCATCTTCTCAAAGTGCGGCACAACCCAGTGCTCATCCACGGAGTAGCGATGGAACCCGCCCGCAAGCTGGTCATAAACGCCGCCCTGCGCCATCTTGGCCAGCGTAATGGTGATCACGTTGCGCAATTGGTCGTTGCCGGTCTCTGCGTAGCGCTGCATCAGCAAATCCATAGCTGTGGGATGAGGAAACTTCGGCGCCGATCCAAATCCTCCATGCTCAGGATCAAAGAGCTTCACCGCTGATTCCACCATACTGTCAATCAACTCGGGCTTTAGCGGTCCTGACTTGCCTTCAAATCCCTCCGCGCGGCTGATGGCGTCCATCACGCTCTCTGCTGACTCCAGCACCTCGCCGTGCCGTTCCTGGTAAGCCTGGGCCAGCGTCAGCAACACGCGCTGGAAGCTGGGGCGGCCCTGGTAATCCTGCGGTGGAAAGTAAGTTCCAGCGTAAAACGGCTTTCCTTCCGGCGTGAGAAATGCAGTAAGCGGCCAACCGCCTTGCCCGCTGATCGCCTGAACCGCCGTCTGGTAGCGGCTGTCAACATCAGGCCGTTCGTCGCGGTCTACCTTGATCGCAACAAAATGCTGGTTAATGATGGCGGCAATTTCCGGGATCTCGTATGATTCGCGGTCCATTACATGGCACCAGTGGCACCAAACCGCGCCAATATCCAGCAGGATCGGCTTGTTCTCACGCTTCGCGGTCTCAAACGCCTCCGCCCCCCATTCATGCCAGTGGATAGGCTGGTGCATAGCCGAGCGCAGGTAAGAAGATGCGGCCTGAGAAAGAGAGTTGGTGGCGATGTCGGGCATCCTTCTAGTTTATCTTTTTATTCAAAAATGCGGATAATCGGGGCTAGTGCAAGCAGATCTCATTGCTAATGAAGGCGACTGCTTGGCGGGAACGCCTTGTCCAGAGCAGGATCGCAGCGGATTTCCGGCGCAGTGCGAAAGAATTCTCTGGCGAGAGCGATGTGATTGTCCAATGTTTTATTGAGGGGAGCTTCTAAGCTTGAACGGTCTCAAGCAGCTTGGAAGAAGTATCGACAATTACATTGCGGCGCGCTTGCCGACAGCTACACGACTGGTTCAGGAGCCGGAACAGCCGACGAGGAATGTGCCTTTCGTGTTGGGACAGAGCGCTTGAAAGAACTAAAGGTCTCGTTTTTCCTGGGAAGAGGGGCGAAACACGCCCACTAAACTGTTATGGCCATCTGTCCATGGAATCTCACAGCGCTGGATGTGGTCCTTTAAGTGTACCGTTTATAAAGAGCCAGTGTCTGTTCGGGGCAAAGTGAAGTATGATGAATCCGTTCGAGGTTCGCCTGTGTCCAGCACAACATCAATTTCGGTAAGCGAATACCTCAATAGCAACTATAGCCCCGACCGCGACTTTGTAGATGGACGGGTTGAGGAGCGTAATGTGGGTGAACATGATCATGCGGCTGTACAGGCAGCTCTGATCCTCTGGTTTGGCCAGCACCAGGACGAATGGCACATTGAGGTCCTTCCCGAACAACGAATTCGGATCTCATCAGCGAAATATCGCGTGCCGGATATTTGCCTGGTCTCCCTCGACGAGCCTGTGGAACAAATTCTCACCAAGCCACCGCTGGCGTGCATTGAGATTCTCTCGCCGGAAGACACACTGCGCCGCATGCAGGAGCGCGTAACTGACTATCGCGATTTTGGCGTGCCGAACATCTGGGTCCTTGATCCTGCTATCCAAAGAGGCTACGACTGCACATCTTCCGGCTTTCTTGAAGCTACAGAGTTCGCTGTTACAGGCACGCCGATCCGGCTGGTCTTGTCAGAGCTATTCTCCCGTATTAGACGATAGTTCATTGCGTTCTTACCCTCGCTCATCCTGAACCAGCACGAATAACGCAAGGGCGTTGAGGATCTCAATGCTCATTCAAATGGTGTATCGTTTTAACCGGCTCGCGAATTTAACCAGTGTCACCGGTTGAAAAGAGCCCTGAATCAGGGTCTCTAAAGCTGCAGGCTTGCCGTGCAACTCTCGATCTAACTGTAAGGCACGCGGTTTCGCGAGTGACTTCTTTGGAGGGCCTATGGTGGCTCGGCTTCCATACATCTTTCTTGTGTTAGCAGGGTTTTCTCTTATCAGCTTTGGTCAAGCATCTCCGGTGACAGCCGCAAAGCCTGATGCTGCAGAGCTGTTGCGGCAGATCAGCAAAAAGTACGCCACAGCAACTTACTACCACGTTGAAGCAACTCAGGAGTCCATATCAAAAGGCGCTTTGTCCGGGGGTTGGGACAAATCACTTTTCACGGCCATCGTGGCGCCCGGCGATCGCTATCGTTTTGAAGGTCACACATCGTTCG
>DASREY010000185.1:0-15095 GCA_035651775.1 Terriglobales bacterium | reverse complement strand
TTCTGGCGCACCGCATCCAGCGGGAAAGTCTGCCCATACTCCGCCTTCACCAGTTCCACCTTGCAGCCGTAGGCCTTGCCCAAGTCAGCCCAGCGTTCGCCGAACTTGCCGGCGGTGAGCACCAGGATTGTGTCTCCGGGTGAGGTCAGGTTTGAGATGGAAGCTTCCATCGCGCCCGAGCCCGAAGAGGCCAGCAGCAGGCAATCATTGTTGGTGCCGATAAATGCTTTCAGGTCGGCAAGGGTGCGGGTGTACAGCGTGCGGAAATCCGCCGTGCGGTGGTGCATGCCAAATGCCGCCATCGCATTTTGCGCTGAAGGCAGAAGTGGGGTTGGCCCCGGAGTAAAAAGCCTATTTTTGCGTAACATGATGATTTGTGATCCTTATGAGAAGGTGCTGAGAGATACATTGAATGATACCGCATGGGCCGTTCTCATGACTAGGGTAGAACGCGCAGCGTTTCACATAGTGAGAACGGCATTTCGTTTACAAAAACCGGCAACACCTTACAGTATGCGGCAAACCATACTGTGGGCAGATAATTTCTCAAACCGGAAAACGGTAAGGAAAACATAAGAGCTTGCGCGACCAGGGTGCAAAAAAATCCGCGTTAGTCCGCGTCCATCCGCGGCGGAAGTCCTATTGATCTGCGGGCCGAAATCCCCTTTACTCCGCCTTGCTTCGCACGTGCCGGATGGAATTCTTGCCCTGGCGTTTCACCTCATACATGACCTCATCTGCCTTTTGCACCATGATCTCGGTGCTCTCCGGGGCGGTGTCATAGGTCACTACGCCCATACTGAAGGTGATTGGAAACTGTTTTTCCTGCATGGCCGAGGTCAGCAGGTGATGCAACTTGTTCATGACGAAGGCTGCCGAGGCGTGGCCGGCCTCCGGCAGCAGCAAGGCGAACTCATCTCCTCCCAGGCGGGCCGCCAGATCCTCAGCGCGCAGATTGTTTTGCAAAATACTCGCGACGGTAATCAATACCTGGTCGCCGGCTTCGTGCCCGCTGGTATCATTCACCCGCTTGAAGTTATCGAGGTCAACATAGGCCATGCTCATCGGGCGCGCATAGCGGACAGCGCGCTTTCTTTCCACCTCCGCCTGTTCGTAAAAGGCGCGGCGGTTGGCCAGGTTAGTAAGGGCATCGCTGCGGGCAAGCTTCTTTTCCGCTTCCAGCAGCGCATCCCGGCTCTCGCGAAGCGCTCTTTGCATCTGCACCTGTTCTGTAACGTCCTGGGCATGGCCGAGTACGTAAGGAGAAGCGCTCGTATCCTGAATGAGACGGTTGCTGAAAGCCCATATGCGCCGTTGCCCGGCGCTGTTGAGAACCACCATATTTCCGCTGGCAACCTGCTTTTGCTGGATCTCTTGCAGATATAAATCGAAGCCGGGCCCGGTTTCCGGAGCCAGGACCTCGCGGATATTCTTTCCAATGCATTGTTCAACGGCAAGTCCCAGGCCGCGAGCGGCGGCAGGGTTAATTGAGAGCATCGTGCCTTCCAGGTTATGGGTACAGATGAGGGCGGTGCTGTTTTCCACCAGGTTGCGATAGCGCTCCTGCGCGGCAAGAAGGCTCTCTTGAAACGAGACAATTCGCTGGGCCACGAGCAGCCGGGCCTCCAGTTCGCCCGGCGCCGGCGGCTTGCGAATGTAATCGTCGGCTCCGGAGCGGAGCCCGTCAATCAGGTCCTGGCTTTCGTGTTTTGCCGTAAGCAGCAGGATGTAGGTGTAATGCCGCCGGTTCAGCGCCCTCATGCGCCGGCAAAGTTCAATGCCTTCGATTTCGGGCATGATCCAATCCAGAATGGCAACGGTAGGAACGTCGGCAGATTGCAACAGCTCCCACGCTTCCGTTCCATCTGTCGCTAAATGGATTTCGTACCCCCATCCTTCCAGCAGCCGCCGCAGCAATTCCCGTATGATGGCGCTGTCATCGGCCACGATGAGCCGAAGCGGTCCGGTCGCGCAATGCGCAGTTGTCTGCTTGGATGTCGGGCCTTTAGGTTCCACCTTGCCCGAGGCGGATGCAGGTTCCGATTTGCGACTGTCAGTAGACATGCTCACATCAAATCGGGGGAGGGTAAAACTGAGTGCATATTAGCAGACTATTGGCGAATGTTAGCCACACAATTAACCACAAAATACATAAAGGAAAAAACAAGGAAATCTGTTCCGCGGCCATAGCCGGCTTAGAAACCCTCAAATGCCTCCCTTCGTGCTCCTTCGTTCCTCTTTGTGTCCTTTGTGGTAAAACCTCTGTATGAACATTCCCGAAAAAATCCAGCAAGACATCGTCGCTGCCATGCGCGCCCGCGAAGAACAGCGCCTCTCCACCCTGCGCATGGTGAAATCTGCCCTCAAGAACAAAGAAATAGATAAGCGCGCCCCGCTCGATGAAAAAGAGGTGCTGGCGGTCCTGAGCACCCTCATCAAGCAGCGTAAAGATTCCGTGGAACAGTTCACCAAGGGGGGCCGCCAGGAGCTGGCCGACAAAGAAGCCGCCGAAATCTCACTCATCGAGTCCTACATGCCCAAGGCCGCCGGGGAAGAAGAGGTGGCAGCCACCGTCCGCGCCGCCATTGCCGAAATGGGAACGCCCACCATGAAAGACATGGGCACAGTGATGAAGAACGCCATGGCCAAATTCGCAGCCACAGGTACGCGCGTAGACGGCAAGCTGGTAAGCGAAATCGTCAAGCGCGAGTTATCCAAGTAAGGATTCAGCACTCAACCCAAACTGCAGCACTTAGCAGTTAGCACTTGGCATTTAGCCCCTAGACTAGAGATCATGTAAGCGATCTGTAGACATGTAGCGCAGATGCTTTCTATCGGCCAAATGCCTAATTGCTAAGTGCTAAATGCGTGTTTGGGCTGACTGCTTCTTTCAGGCTGCTGTCGTACTCTTCATCGACCGTACCGCCATAGCGCCTAGCACCAGCACCGCCGCTACAATCGCGATCCAAAGCACCACCGGATGTTTGTCCGACCACGGCCGCTCATCCGGCCGCCCCGTGTAAGCCGTATTGGTCTGCTCCGGCCCAAGCTGGGCCTGGGTTGCGTTCGGCTCTGCCTGGAAGAGTTTGGCGTAGTCGTAAACCGGCTCGTCCAGCTTATCGTCCCCGTAATAGAGGTGAGGTGATTCCGAGGAGCTGAAGTAGACGCGCCGCTCATATTGCTCGAGCCGTACGCCGGTGATTTTCAGCGGCGGATCGTCTCCGTTATGGATGATTACCTTCAGCGTCTCCGGCCTGATTCCCCCAAGATCGAGCATGGATTGCTCAAAATCAATCTTCTGCCCGTGACGCACCATGTGCACCCGTGTAAGCTCGCCGGATGGGCCAAGCCAGTCGTTCTTCCCGTTGTGAATCTCAACCTCGCGCCTGAAGTTAGGTTGCGCGGCATCAATGCTGAACTCCAACCGCTCCACGGGAACATTCGCCGGCGCCGAAAAGGTAAATATTGTTTCCTTCCCCTGTTCCTCTCTCTTCGGCTGGTCGTTGACCGTGCGCCACACCGCCTTCTCTTCTTCTCGAATGTTGGCGGTTGCGGATTCAATGTCAGCGGGTTTCAGCGCCCCTTCCATGGTGATGCGCAGGTATTTATATCGCGTGACCGGAAGCCGCAACGTGGTATTGCCGCCCAGGTTGTCGTCCGAGAGGTCGTAAACAATGGTATTGGCCAGCGTGGACCAATGCGCGCCGTGCAGATCGTCCTGCCCCTCCACCCGCACCTTGGAGACGAAATTTCTCGCTCGCAGCTTCAGCGTGATGCGGTCGTACTCTGCCAGCTCATTCATGTCCAGAAAGAACTGTGTTTTGTCGCCAACCGCGCCCGGCTGTAGCACCTTGACGTCTTTCTGGTCAGTCGAGGAATCGCCGCGCTCAGTGCTCAGGGCATAAGGCACTTCATGGCCATCGGCCGCATACAGGCGCAGATCAGCCAGGTCAGGGCGGGCATGCTGCCACACCACTTCGTCCACTACAAAATAGTGCTGCGGAGCTGCGCCGCCCGCCTGTACCTCGCGCAAATATTTGAAGTAGGGAACCGAAGCGCTCACGAATATGGCAAGCGCGGCAAAGGGAAAGAAGGTTTTCAGGCTCATGCCGAGGTACCTTTGGCAGATTTGTTTGCGTTCGGAGAAAGCTTCAGCCAGTCGCGCTGATAGGCATAGGAGATGCCCAGCAGCACCACGCCCAATCCGATGAAGCTCAGGATGCGGTATCCACGGTCGAGTCGTTCCGAATCATAAATCAGTACTTTGCCAATCGTAAACGCGATGAGCACCAGCGCTTGCCAGCGCACAAAGGCGGAACGCTTCCAGAAACCCGTCACCATCAGCGCCGTGCCAACCACAAGCCAGATGACGGAGTAACTGAAGCGCTCGGCAATTTCGTTTCGCATATAGAGCTCCCAATTCCTGCCGTCATACACATTCGTTGTCATGGACTGCCGGGTGAAATAATCATGCGCCTCCAGCGTAAGACTTACCAGGACGAGCACGGTCAATACAACTCCCGCCAGCCTGATCGCCCAGATTCCTGTTTTGGGCACGGACCTGCCGGTCTCGGCGGCCTCCCGGCTCCCCAGAATAATGATGGCGCCCAGCACCGCGATGGCGACTGCGTAAGTCGCAAAGCGCGCGTTGAAGACTAACCTCGCTGCCATCTCCGAGCTGTCGAAAACGAACACGCGGAAAATGGCCAGCACCAGGGTCGTCATCGCCAGGTAGCGTAAAACCGCGATCTTGGTTCGGTCTGCAATCCACAGCAGTACCGCCGATTCAATCAGCCAGCCAATCGTGATCCAATGCGTATTCAGCTTGAGCGGGATGGCAATCGTGATAAACGCAATGGCAATTGCGACGTGCAGCAGGGCCACAACCTTGCGCGCATCCTTTTCGGCAAAACGGCGCATGAACACATTGCTGATCGCCAGGTAGATTGCCGCCAGTCCCAGGGCGAACCAGGTAAGCGTGGCCGTCTCCTCTTCGTACATGCCGTAAAGTGCAAGAAAGAACCCGGCGGCATTGAAGAAAGGCAGCAAGGTAAGGGTGATCGAAGGCCCGGGAAATTTGCTGGAGCGGTAGTACGGCGTGACCAGCGGAATGGCGGCAAAGATCGCAGCAAATATGGAGGCAAATACAAGAGTGGTCGGGCGTTCACTCTTCGAATAATATTCCGCTCCCCAGCCCACGTAAAGGATGATGGTTCCAATGAAGCTACCCCACAGCAGCCGGCGCCAGGGCTTGAGAACGGCAAGCGCCAGTACTCCAATATCCAGTATGGCGAGGTAGGTGAACAGAACAATCTCTTCGTTCTTCCCTGTAGAAACCAGCACCGGGCTGAGGAAGCCGCCAATCAGCGCATACAGGGCCAGGATCTGCGCATCCTGGGCGAATGCCATGACCACTGTGGCTGCCGTAA
Organism: Terriglobales bacterium; assembly: GCA_035651775.1. GTDB lineage: Bacteria > Acidobacteriota > Terriglobia > Terriglobales > Acidobacteriaceae > QIAW01. The sequence goes on along the minus strand of DASREY010000185.1, from coordinate 9,666 downwards.
CCACAACCATCGCGGCAAAGACCGCTTCCACCGGAATCAGGTTGTAGTAGTGCGCTCCCCACAATGAGCAATAAAGTATTCCGATGCCCACCGCTTTGAGGGAGTACGAAAAAAACGCCTGCTTGTTGCGGCGGAAGCGCTCGCTCCACAGCACAATCAGGATGCCCGCAATCAATCCAATGGCAACCTGTCCTGTAGGTCCAATCCACTTGTTATCGAAGGCGTATATCAGGAAAAAAGCGCTGCCGGAGAGGATGGCGATAATGCCAATCCAGTTAAGCCACAGCTTGCCGATCTTCGATTCCAGGGTGCCGTGGTCGACAGGGCTTGCGTTTACTTGCGCGAACGAGGACGGAGCTGTTGCCGGCGTCGAAATGGGAGCTGGTCTGGAAGTTGGCGGTGCTGCCGCCGAAATCTGAACCACTGGCGCAGCCATCTCTGAGTGTGGAGCTTCTGCTGCAACTCCCAGCCTTTGCTCCAGCCGGAAAATCCGCGCCGTCAGCGTCGCAACCTGCTGCCGCAGCGCTTCCAAGTCGTCTTGGGAATTGGGCATGGGGGTAACACTACCCCATTTGTCCGCTGTGAGCAAAGGTTTTTAGTGTTTCTGAAATAGCGCGCTCAGGAGATTGAACGCTACTCTCAGATGCGTTCGCTCTTGTGCATTTCATCATCAAGATTCTGGGAGAGTTCGGCTGATCCTTTTAGTTCCTCTAACGCTGTCGGTTCGAGTAGGATGAAGTGCCGCTTGCTTAGCACAGCCGCGCCGGTTTCTGGCCAACCCGCCGCCCAATCCAGCAAAGCATCACGCCCCTCTTCAAAGTCTTGGTTGCAAATGCGGCACGTAGCATCAACCTTACGATCAAAGTAGTACCTTGCGGCGAAAGACTCGACCCACATCAGTCAGCGGTGGGCCGCATAACGTAGCTCATGATCACAGGCAGTACACCGACGGCCCATTGCATTGCAGCATCGGCCGCCGCGACTTCGATACTATCTCCACTGCCTACCGAAGTTACACGAATGCCGGGTTCTGAAGAATCCAGGGCTCGAGCGTCGAAGGTGACAGAGATATTATGCCCAGAGATAACAGTTGCCTCTGTGGCTACAAACTTCATCGCAAGTCCAGATACCGGCACGCCGGCTCCAGAAGCCGGCCCGCATTCAAGGCTTTTGGCCCGGAGATATGGGAGAAGTGACTGTGCGCAGAGAGCGTTTAGATCCATGCCAAGATCCTCGCAGTGGCTGTTTGCACGGCGCTAACACTACACATTTTGCCTGCTGTGAGCAAAGGTTTTTAGTGCGTGGCTGCCGCGAAATGCCCTTGGGCTTACTCCGAACTCTCGCTTGAAAGAATGGTTGAAATTCGACACATCGCCGAAGCCGCAATCAAGAGCGATGTCGAGAATCTTCTCGGGCGCGGCGGCCAGCCGCATCGCGGCTTCGCGCAGGCGAACTCGCAAGACATATTGATGCGGCGTCAAGCCCGTTAATCGCTCGAAGGTACGCAGAAAGTGATAGGGGCTCAGGCCCGCCTCGCGCGCCAGGACCCCCAGTCGAAGCTCATGCCCGGCGTCGTGATAGCGTTCGATCATTCGCAAGGTTCGCGTCACGCGTGCCACGGCGCTCGGCGGAGCGTCGTTCGCGTCGGAGAAACGATTGCCGGCATTCGCCAGCTCTACCGTACGCGCCGCCAGTTGCAGGCTGAGTTCCTCCCACGGGAAATCCATCTGCGCTGGCGCCGGTGCAGTCAACCCGGCGGTAGCTCGCGCGACCAGCGGCGATAGCGCGCGCAAGGGCGGCAGGCGCAGAATACGGAAGTCCGGCTTCGCGCCGCATGCCCCGGCATCCGCCGCAAGCCGCTCGAAATAATCCGGGGCGTATTGAAACGAGAGGCAGCGGTCTCCCGCGCCGTGTTCATGCCCGCACTCAAAATATTGGCCGGCATTGCCCAGCAGAAGCGAACCTGGCATCATCAGCTCGCGCGCCGGTCCAAATCGGGATTGCCCTCGATACTGAAAGCTTCCTGCCAACACGATGACAATGGAAACCTGTGAGTGCTGCTCTTCAAAAGAGCGATCTTGCGGACCAGACGTGCAGAGCACATCCGCCACGCTCCAGCCCTCGCCCTGGGCCAGCACGCGCTGTCTCAAATCGCCCCGGCCTCCGTTCATGGCGCGACGAGCTAGAGCCTGCTCCAATTCGACCGCAATTTTTGCCAAGAATTTGTCTCCCGCGCCGCGGTATAACACTTCTAGCATACCGGAAGAGAGCAATCATTTTTATTCCGTAGGGCGGTCTGTTGTGTGGAGGATTAGGGTCATGCGCACACTCATAATTTTTGTTTTTGTCGCAGTCGTCTTCACTTCCGCAGTTGCGCAGAGCAGCTTTCCTGCATTGCTGGCGGAAAAGCCCGCGTCTGAGCATCAGGACAAGCTGATGCTGTTCGGCCAATTTGTGGGGTCTTGGACTTTCGATGGCGTCGAGTACCGCGATGACGGCAGCCGTCGCACCGATAAAGGAGAAATTTATTTTCACTGGGTGCTTCAGGGCAGGGCGATTCAAGACGTTTTCCTGGAAACTGAGCGGAGCGATTCAGAGCCGAAAATGTACGGGAGCACGGTGCGCTTCTACGATCCTAAAAGTGACTCATGGTGGGTCACGTATATTGATCCAGTTTTTGGGGTTGTTCGTGCCCTGACAGGACGAAAGATCGGAACTGAAATTGTCATGCAGGGGAAGCTGCCCGATGGCTCGCCCATTCGTTGGATTTTTTCTGGCATCCAGCCCAACTCCTTCCACTGGTCCGGCGAGAAACTTAGTGGAAAAAGATGGCACATCTATGAAGAGCTGTGGGCCCATCGCGTTGGAACGTGAGATGTGCACCTAAAAGTGCCAGCATCGTATTGTAGAAATCAATTCATTTCGATTGACTCAGGAGGTAGAACGATGACAACAATTGAAGTTCAAAAAAAAGAAGAGGATTTTTACACTGTGCTGACTGCTCCGCGCCGCTCGCCCGAAATTCCCGAATCGGCCGATGCCTACGGATGGCTTATCGGAAGCTGGGAACTCGACGTCTTTCATTATGGGGTTGATGTTTCCGCGCGCCGCCTCAAGGGCGAGGTCCATTTCGCGTGGGTGCTCGAAGGCCGCGCCGTGCAGGACGTCTGGATCATGCCGCCGCGCTCGGAACGCGCCGGGCCGCCCGATAAAACCTGCAACATGTATGGCGTCACGCTGCGCGTCTGGGACGCATCTCTTCAAGCGTGGCGCGTAACCTGGATCAACGGTGTGACCGGCAGCCGCGACGAATTGATTGGCCGGTGGAACGGCAAAGATGTCGTGCAGGTCGGCACACATGGCAACGGCACGCCCATCCGCTGGATCTTCAGCGAAATCACGCCCGATTCGTTCCACTGGACCGGCGAATCCCTGCAGCCCGATGGCAACACCTGGAAGCTCGAAGGCGAGTTCCGCGCCAGAAAAAAGCACTCAGCACTCAGCGTTTAGCACTCAGCCAAACAGGTGATCGATGATGTGTCTTTGTTAGCCCAAATGATGATGTGCTTTGTTAACCCAAATGAGGAATAAATGACGATGAAGAACGACAAATCTTTGCGCGAGCATGTGCTCTATCTGCTCAACGATGGTGGCGCTCACCTGAATTTCGACGCGGCGGTGAAGGACGTGCCCGCCGCTCTTCGCGGCAAAACACCGAAGGGCGCCGAGCATTCACCCTGGGAGGTGCTGGAGCACATGCGCATCGCCCAGTGGGACATCCTCGAGTTCACCCGCAACTCCAAACACAAATCTCCCGAATTCCCAAAAGGGTATTGGCCGAGCGCATCCGCGCCGCCGAACGAGAAGGCGTGGGAGAAGAGCGCGGCAAGTTTTCGCGCCGACCTCAAAGCCATGTGTGATCTCGTAAGCGACGAATCTACGGATCTGTTTGCCAAAATCCCGCATGGCGATGGACAAACCGTGCTGCGCGAAGCCCTGCTGCTGGCCGATCACAATGCTTATCACCTGGGGCAGCTCGTGCTGCTGCGACGTCTGCTGGGAGCGTGGCAGTAAACGTTCAATCTCATGTGATTGGCGGAGAAACAACGCTTCAATGCGCTTGTTATTGTTAGACGCAGTTTGCTGCGTCTCCAAATGCACGCACGAGGATGTCTAGGGGCCGAATGCTGAATGCTGATTGCTGAGTGCTTTCTTACCGCCCCTCATCCATCGCCCGGTTCGCTAGCTGATCGGCTTCGCGATTGAACTCGCGCCGCACGTGCTCAATGCGGAACGATTCCAGCTTGCGTATCAGTGTGCGTGCCTTGTCATACAGTCCGCGCAATTCCGGGCTCCTGACCTTGTACACGCCGGTGATCTGCCTGACCATTAATTCCGAATCGCTGAAGACTTTGAGGGCTTTGTAATCATGGCTCACGGCAAAGTCCAGCGCGGCAATCAGCCCGGAGTACTCTGCATAATTATTCGTCTGGATTCCCAGATAGCGGCTCAACTCGGCGATCTTCTTTCCTGCCGCGTCTTTGAATACGGCCCCGTAGCCGGCCGGCCCCGGATTCCCCCGCGCCCCGCCATCAATACTCACCATAACCAAGGGTGCGCTGGATTTGCCCGAAGAGTTGGAAGAAGATTCATTACTGTTAAAAAGCGCCGATTGAGAAGTAGTTTTGCGAGGAAGGGCCATGAGATTTCAATCTTAATTGCATTGCTCGAAACTGGAAACCTGGAACTCGAAACTGCTTTTATCTTCCCTCGCTCAACCTTAATGCCAGCCGGTCGGGCAATTTAGCCGAGAAGATTCGTTCCTGCGCTTTTTTCACATCGTAGGGGATGCGATAAAACGTGATGCGGCTTTCCGTGGTATCGAGCAGGGCGCAGGCGGCGCGCCAGTCGCCGTCGCGCGGCTGTCCGGCTGAACCGGGATTGATGAGGTATTTCGCTCCCGGCATGATGGCCAGGTCGCATGATTCCATGTCGCGCTTGCTGCGGTATACCGGGCGCAGTGTCTCCCATTCTTCGCCGTGATTGCAAAAGCCGCCCTGAATGTGCGTGTGCCCGAAGAAGGTAATAGTTGCGTCGGTAGCGAGCAGGGGCTGGTAGGCGTCGCGCATCACGATAATGTATTCATCTTCATCCAGCGGAGAGCCGTGTACGCACTGCACCTTGACCGGCGGCGTCAGGCCGTTATCCATCGGCCAGATATTTTCCAGCTCAATCGGTCCCTGGGGCAATGCGCGCAGCCACTCAAGGTTTTCCGCGGTGAGGGTCTGCTGCGTCCAGATGGCGGCCATGCCGGCAATCGGATTAAAGTCATCGATCCCAGCCAGCCCTGTGCACGCCTTATCGTGGTTACCGCGTACGAAGACGTGGCATAACTCTCGCGAGCGGTCGCTCACCTCGTTAGGCGAGGCGCCGTACCCCACGATATCGCCAAGATTCACGACCATATCGTGGTCGGTTACGCTGGCAACACATGCCTCCATGCCTTCCAGGTTGGCATGAATGTCGGTGAGAAACAGGATTCGCAAGCAGTTCTCGATTACTTAAGTCTCTTGAAGTTTATCTCAAAAAAAGTCTGGCCGTTACGGGGGGCTCCTGAGTATATCAATTTGTGGGGCCCGCATGAGCATTTCCGCGCCGGTAGCTATGTCATCATGAGCATCCTGCCCGCACTTTGAAGGCTATCTAGCCTTTAACTGAGTACTGAGGACCGAGTACTGAGTACTGCATCTTCACCGGACACCTTGCCCAATGCCCCGGCTCGGCCTCGAGCAGCGGCGGCAACTTTGTCTGGCACTGCGGAACGCGTATTTCGCAGCGCGGCTCAAACGCGCATCCTGGCGGAAAGTTTTCCGGCGATGGCACCGTACCCTCGATGGTCTCCAGCGGCTGGTCTCGCTTCGAGTGCAGCGTGGGCACCGCATGGAGCAGACCAACCGTATACGGATGAATCGCCTTCCTGAAAATTGCGTCTGCCTTTCCCATCTCGACGATGCTGCCGCCATACATCACCGCCACCCGGTCTGCCACGTTGGCAATCACCGCCAGATCATGCGAGATCAACAACATCGCCAGTCTGAATTTGCGCCGCAGCTCCGCCAGCAGCTCCAGCACCTGGGCTTGTACAGTGACATCGAGCGCGGTGGTGGGTTCATCGGCAATCAACAGCCGCGGATGGTTCACAATTGCCATAGCAATCATGACTCGCTGCCGCATGCCGCCGGAGAGCTGATGGGGAAAATCCCGCGCCCGCCGCTCCGCGTCATTAATCGCAACATCATGGAGCGCCTGCACCGCTTTAGCATAAGCCTGCTTTTTGGACGTCTTGGTGTGCGCCAGCACAGCCTCGGCAATCTGGTCGCCCACTCGCATTACCGGGTTCAGTGCAGTCATGGGCTCCTGGAAGATCATGGAAATCTGCGTGCCTCGCAGCCGCCTCATCTCTTCGTCCGAGAGCTGAAGTAGGTCTTCTCGCAGCAACCCTTTATTTTGCGGTTGTTCGTTCTGAAAAAAGATGCTTCCTTGAATCCTCGCTTGAGAAGGCAGCAGGCGCATGATCGCCAGGCTGGTAACAGATTTACCCGAGCCCGATTCCCCTACCAGTCCCAGCACCTCGCCAGCTTCCAGCGAGAAAGAAACCTCGCGCACGGCGGCCAATTCTCTGCCGTCCGCGCCTCGAAAAAATACATTCAGATTTTCAACTGAAAGCATGGCTGCGACTGAATTTCATTGTCTCATTAGATTGTGTAGCACAGTCGTCCCCCGGCTATGTCTCGTGCCCGGCACTTCCGGGATGAGCAGATTGGTAATGCGGAGCCAGGAGCAGCAAGCGTTACGGGAGCCTTAGAAGTTGCCTCTGCCACTGTCCCAGGGCTGAATGCTGACGGCTGAGTGCTGAATGCTTCTTTTCTTACCTCGCATTAACATTGCATTCACACAACTTTTGCACAGAGAATTTTCGCGCGCTCCGAAACAACTTTTCAATGTGCATGATGCACTTTGCTGCAAAATTCGCATCAATTTGCGCCGCTTGCAAAAGGCAAAAAATCGTCTGCACAAAAGCTGCGGCATGGCCCTGTGGACGGGCTGCATCCCGCTGAAAATAAAGCCCATAAAACCGTCAAAAATTGATTGACATTAAAAATGAGAGGCGTAAAAACATAATCGTTCTTTGACATTTTTCTAAGTTTTCCCGGTTGGTGAAGCGTCCGGGGCTCAAGCTTAGATCACCGTTCAATGTTCGATAGCGTAGCGGCGCTAACGGGCAGAAAACCATCGGGTCCGCGAACTTGATGGGGGCTGGGTCGCAAGGCTTGGTCAGAAAAAGCGGAGGGTCGGCAAGGGTCTATAGCAACTCGCTGGTCGAGGAGAACAGAAAACATCGTTAAAGGCAGGATAGAGTCCCGAGGAGTTAACCGGATTTTCCCGGTTGGTGGTTAGCCCGGAGCCCGAGCATCATGATCGCGCGCAGTCAGCGGCGGCGAAAGTCGCCCAGTCTGCGAGTGCAGGTCAGCAAGGGTCTAACGCGAGCTGCTGGCAGAGGAGAATTGGTGAACCGCACCTCGGGATTCTTTGTTTTTGTCCTTCGGTATTCCAGCATTCCTTTCTTTAGCTTGCTTTCACGTCCTTATGAAGCAGCGTCGCTTCGGCTTTAAAAGCGCTTAGCAATTAGCAATTAGCATTTAGCCCCTTTGCTAATTCTCCCGACCTGGCTAGAAATCTCATCTACCGTTAAGCCCAATTCAAACCCGGCGATAATCATTCTTGGCTAAATGCCAAATGCCAAATGCTAATTGCCAACTGCTTTTTGCTTCCCATTGACTTCACACCGCCAAGGTAGCAATATGCTACAACCCTTTAGAAAAATGACGAGTGCGCTTTTGTCCACACTTCGGCAGATGTGGTAATAAACGCGCTGTTGATAAACGCACTGCAGCCATAGGAGGGAATAGACATGAGATTTTGCCCGCAATGTGGAGAGCCCGGAGCCGATGACCAGAAGTTCTGCATGAAGTGTGGAGGCAGCATCAGTTCTACGGCCGCTGCTCCCATGCCTTACTATCCTCCTGTCCAGCAATCCAAGTCCAACAAGACGGTGATCATCCTGGTCGTGGTGGCCGCAATTCTTGTGCTGGCGGTCCCCATGATTCTCATCATTGCCGCCATTGCCATTCCCAATCTGCTACGTGCCAGGATCTCGGCGAACGAATCTTCGGCGGCCGCCTGTGTGCGCACCATCGTCACGGCGGCCATACAGTATCAGGCCGAGTATGGCCACTATCCGCGGAGCCTCGATCAACTTTCACAGCCGCCGGGCAGCTCCGCGCCTGACGAGAACCACGCCGGACTCATTGACGCCACCCTGGCAAGCCGCGCCAAGAACGGATACGTCTTCAGTTACCAGGCTGCGGCCTCGCACGACGATGGCAAGATGGATTCTTTTACTATCAACGCTGATCCTATTCAACCCGGCCGAACAGGCATGAAGTATTTCTTCAGTTCAGAGGATGGAGTCGTGCGATGGGAAACCAGCAGGCCTGCCTCAGCCGAGAGCCCGCCGCTGCAATAGAAGTTGCCAATTGCCAGGCTGTCAGTGCATTTGATTCACGCTATTTGCATCCTCGTTCAAAACATCCCAGCTTATTGATCCCGCATTTTTGCAAAAAAATAAGGACGGCGCTCAGGCCGTCCTTTTTTGAACCCAGTCTTGCTGAAAACAATTTACGCCGGTTGCTGCCCCGGGGCCATGCCAGGAGCGCGCTCCGGCTTGAGTTCCGGTTTCAGCACATGCTGAGGCGCGCCATCGTTGTCGCTGGGAGACGGTGGCTTGGGCAGCTCCTTGCCCTCGATTACCATTTTCAGCTCGTTGGCATCAAGCACCTCGCGCTCCAGCAATGCCTTGGCTATGCGGACAAGGGCTTCGCGATCGGTCTCCAGCACGTGCTTGGCCCGTTGATAGCCGTAATCCACGATCTTGCGGACCTCGACGTCAATCTTCATGGCTGTCTCTTCGCTGAAGTCGCGGTGTTGAGCAATCTCACGGCCCAGGAAAATCTGCTCTTCCTTCTTGCCGAAAGTTAGCGGACCCAGTTCGCTCATGCCCCACTCGCAGACCATTTTGCGCGCCATCTCGGTTGCGCGCTCAATGTCGTTGCTGGCGCCGGTGCTCATCTGGTTGAGGAAGATCTCTTCCGCCAGACGGCCACCCATCATGATGGCGATCATGGTATCCAGATACTCTTTGGTGTAGTTGTGCTTGTCGGTCTCCGGCAACTGCATGGTCACGCCCAGCGCCATTCCACGGGGAATAATGGTGACCTTATGCAGCGGATCGGCATGCGGCAATTTGGAGGCAACCAGCGCATGGCCAGCCTCGTGATACGCCGTGACCTTTTTCTCGTCTTCGGTGAGCAGCAGCGATTTGCGCTCTGCGCCCATCAAGACTTTGTCTTTAGCCAGTTCGAAGTCGTACATCGTTACCGTCTTGCGGTTATTACGCGCAGCCAGCAGTGCGGCTTCGTTGACCATATTGGCCAGGTCGGCGCCTGAAAATCCGGGTGTGCCGCGGGCCAGGATGCCTAGCTCCACATTGTCAGAGAGAGGAATCTTGCGGGTATGCACGCGCAGAATCTCTTCGCGTCCGCGCAC
>DASREY010000184.1:0-11956 GCA_035651775.1 Terriglobales bacterium | reverse complement strand
GGCTTGCCATGCGTGGCTACCGACGTGGGCGGAAACAAAGAGGCCCTGAAACATGGAGAAACAGGGTTTATTGTCGCCAACGAAGACTGGGCAGACATGGCTGGCAGAATCATCAGCTTGCTGGACAATAGGAAGAGCGCTGTCGCCATGGGCCTGAAAGGCGAAGAGGTGGTTTATCGCCAGTTTACGGCTGAAGCCATGATGGAAGGTCTGGCCGATATCTATCGCGGGCTGCTGGCGGAAAAAGGATACTGACATGTTTTGGGCAAAGATAATTTTCGGCAGCGCGGCGCTGGCGTTGTTCTACGTCTATGCCGGCTATCCCGCGCTTCTCTGCCTACTGGGAGTCTTTCATAGACGTCGCCGGCCGGAGCCCGATCCGAGTTACACGCCGGATATTTCCGTGCTTATCGCCGCATGCAACGAGGAAGCTAATATACGTCAAAAGCTGGAGCAGACGCTCGGCCTGGATTACCCGGCAGACAAGATTGAAATTCTGGTCCTCTCCGATGGATCGAAGGATCGCACCGACGAAATCGTCGGGCAATTCGGCGATCCGCGAGTGCGCCTGATCAGGATCCCCCAGCGACAGGGAAAGACCAACGCCCAGAACCACGGCGTGCAGCAAGCGCGTGGGGAGGTGCTGGTCTTTTCCGACGCCACGACTGTGTATCATCCGCAGGCGTTGCGCTACCTGATCGCCAACTACCAGGATGAAAAGGTTGGAGCCGTAAGCGGGCGCTATCAATATTTCGACCTCGAACAGGCATCACCGACCGGATTGGGAACTATTGTTTTCTGGAATTACGAAAACAACATCAAGGTGCAGCAGTCGCGAATCTCTACACTCACCGGCTGCTGCGGATGCATCTATTCCGTCCGCAAGAGCGCTTATACCGAACTCGCTTCCGATATCATCAGCGATCTTGTACAGCCGCTCTGGGTCGTGCGCAAAGGATATCGCGTTGTTTTTGAAGACCGCGCCCTGGCCTATGAGCAAACTACCGAATCCACATCGGAAGAATTTTCCATGCGCGTCAGAGTGATTACACGCGGCATGCGCGGCCTGCTGAGCGTTCCCGACCTGTTGAAGCCGTGGAAGTACGGCTGGATCGCCTTTCAACTGTTTTCTCACAAGGTGTTGCGCTGGATGGTTCCACTGTTGCTGCTGCTGTTACTGGGCAGCAACCTGGCCTTGCTGCATAGCCCCTACTTCCGTTTGCTGTTGCTGGCGCAGTTGGCTTTTTATCTGCTGGCGCTCATGCAGATTGTTATGCCGTTGCATCGCCGCTGGAAACTTTTGGGCGTGCCGCTTTACTTTTGCACGCTGAACGCCGCCGCGTTTTTCAGCACCATTGAGCTTCTGCGCGGCAAGAAATATGTGGTGTGGCAGCCGGTACGTAAATAGATGAAAACATCAGGGCTCAAAGACGCATTATTAGCGGGCTTGACGGTACGGTTGACTTACGGCGCAAATAAACTCGTGCCCTGATGCAAACCGGGTGCGTCTTCGCTCCAGGCAGCATTTCCGCAGCCTTGAAAGCCGAGCAGCATGAAAGCAGATTTAGATAATAGTTAAGGATGAAACCTAATGAAGATAGTTTTTCTTACGCAAGACGATCCTTTATATATCTTTCCTTTTTTCGAGGAATTTTTCCGGCAGGAACTGGGCGACATCAAGGTCATGGCGGTCTTTTCCTGCAAAACCATGGGGGACCGTGGAAGATTTAAACTGCTGCGCGAGTTGCTGCATCTCTATGGCACGCCGGGGCTGGCGCGCCTCTTGCTTAAGCTTTTCAAGTCGAAAGTACTGGGCCTGCTGCCGGCGGGCAAGCGCGCGGCGAAGTTCCATTCCATTCCACAGATCTGCCGGGCCTTTGGCGTGCCCCATTTTTCCATTGGCAATCCGAACAAAGAAGAATACCGCAATCATATTACCTGCCTCGGTCCTGATCTGCTGGTCTCCATCGCCTGCCCGTATATCCTGAAACCGGCGCTGCTGAATGCGCCGCCGCTGGGGTGCATCAACATGCATCATGCGCCTCTGCCGCGTTACAAAGGCATGATGCCGACCTTTTGGCAGATGTATCACGGAGAGAAAAATGTTGGCGTTACCATCCACTATATGGCCGCCAAGGTGGATGAAGGCACGGCCCTGCTGCAGGAGCAATTGCCCATTCAGCCGGGGGAGTCGCTGGACCATCTTATCCGGCGCAGCAAGCGTCACGGAGCCCACTGCATGCTGAATACGCTCAAGCAGATTGCGCAGCAAAACCAGGAGACGCTTTCGCTGGACAACACCCAGAGCAGCTACTTCACCTTTCCCACGTTTGATGAGATCAAAGAATTTCGCCGGCGCGGGTTTCGCGCTATATAGACCTGTTTATACAACTTCTGTAGCTGAGTTTTTCCGTACTCTGTAAATTCGTAGCGTTCGGAAGCAAGGAAACGCAACATTTTTCGCCGCCAAAGAGCGGCTCAGAATGACAAGATACAAACATAAATGGCGGAATCTTAAATACAGTAATAACTAGAACGGCTTCAATTTAAAGATCACTCTGTAATTCATTTTGCTCATGGCCAATCTCGTACAAACCGGACGGAGCCTGCTGAAGCGGGGCTATATCCGCTTTTTGTCTTTGACGGGACTCCTGGCCTGGGCCAAATCGCGTGTTGCCAAAAAGGGAATCGTGGTGCTGACCCTGCACCGCGTGCTCCCCGACTCCGAATTTGAATCCGCCTGCTCGCAGGCCGGCATGATGCTTCGGGCCAGCACTTTTGACTCGCTTCTTGAATATCTGCAGAAGGAGTGTACTTGTATTCTGCTCGACCGGGCGCCCGCGTGGAAGCAAGACGCTGCAGTCAATTCGCGCCCGCGTGTTGCCGTCACCTTTGACGACGGATGGAAGGACAATTTTGAGACTGCCTTTCCTATTGCCCGCAAATACGGCGCGCCGTTCACAATCTTCATCTGTCCTGAGCTTATCGCCCGCAAGCAGCCATTCTGGGCTGAGCGCGTGGTCGCACTCTGGCGCCACGCTGAGCAGGCAGGCGAATTAGAATCGCTCCGCGCGCAGTGTAAAGATCTCGCTGGCGGCCGCGATATTGCCGGGAGTTCCGCCGACAGGCTGATCGAGCATCTGAAAGAAAAAAAACCGGTGGAGTGCAACAGTTTTATCGCTTCGCTACAGGCCGCGCTTGCGCCCAGTCTGAATGGCAAACAACTCAATGGAGCAGGAGAGTTCCTGAACTGGGATGAGATTATGCAAATGTCGCAGGCTGGAATCTCATTCGGGTCGCATACCAACACGCACCCCATACTCACCAGGATTCCCGAAAGCGAAACGGCCAGGGAGTTGCTGGTATCCAAGACTGCAATCGAAGCACGGCTGAAGGCCTGCCGCTTTTTTGCTTATCCCAATGGAGACTGGTCTGGACCGGTGCGCGAGCTTGTGGCCGGTTGCGGTTACCAGGCTGCCTTTGCAAACTCGCCGGGTGTTTGGCGGCCGGAGACAGATTTGTTTACCGTTCCTCGCGTCAACATCAGCGAGAACAAACTGACGGGAGGCAAGGGTAAATTCTCCCGGGCCGACCTGGAGTATTTTGTGTTCTGGAAAGCATACCGGGCTTCGGCAAAGCCCATCACATTCTGGACGGCTAACGGTACGAGTAAACTTGTGCCCTGATTACAAAGTCAGGGCCCCGTTTTCACTCCAGGCAGTGTTTTCCGCAACCTGCAAAGCCGGGAGTTCTCACCCAGCGCTGGAGGCGGCGTATTAGAGTAAATTTTTATGTTGCGAGGCATTAAAATTCCGGGTGCTGTAATCTTGATACTTTTTTCGACCGCTTTATGGTCGCAAGCGCCTCCTCATATTTTTTATTCCGATCTCGATAGCGGCCCCAATACCGGCGGCCAAAACAATAAAGGCGCGTTTGTCACCATCTATGGCAAAGGTTTCGGCAACGCGCGCGGTTCTTCCTTCGTTTCTGTGGGTGGCGGAGCGGCCGATAACTATCCTGTCTGGTCCGACACGAAAATCGCGTTTCAGCCCGGCAGTGTCGCCAAGTCCGGAGATATCGTGGTCACCACCGGCAAAGCAAGCGCTTCCAACGGCATTCCCTTCACCGTTCGTCCCGGCAAGATTTATTTTGTTTCCAATTCGGGAAAAGATACCGGTCCCGGCAGCTTCGCCTCGCCCTGGAAGAGCATTGTTAAAGCCAAAAACGCAATTGCTCCCGGAGACATCGTTTACGTGATGGATGGGGTCACACAGAGCGGCATGGATGATTACAATGCCTCGCTTGCCATTGCATCGCCCGGATCGGCGGGCCATCCCAAAGCATTGGTGGCATATCCTGGCGCCAGGGTCATCATCGGCTCTTCAACTGGACCGGAATATGCAATCCGCACTCCATCGATTTCAGGCGGCCCGTTCAGTTACTGGACCCTCGCCGGATTCACCTTGCTGGGAAGAAATGAAAGCCTGGACCTGACCCTGGTTTCCAACTGGCGGATTGTGGCCAATGATATGTCATGCCCCAACGGCGATGGTCCGGCAGCATGTTTCGCGGCGGCTGCCAGCAACAATCTGAAAGTGTTGGGCAACAGAATCCACGATTCTGGCAAACCCAGCGGCTCCAAGCTCTACCACTCTCTCTATTTCACCACCGACAGCAACCACATCGAGGCCGGCTGGAATGTGATTGCCAACAATCACTCGTGCCGGGGCATTCAATTCCACTCCTCGCGCGATGGCGCTAATTCCGGATTCAATCAATATGACCTGAGCGTGCACGACAACTTGATTCACGGGCAGGTTTGCGACGGCATCAACTTCGCCACCATTGATCCCTCCAAGGGACCGGTGGTCGCCTACAACAACATTATTTATGACGTGGGACTGGGCCCCGATCCGCCTGATGGCGAGGCCAACTATGCCTGCATCAGCTCACCGGGAATCACCAATAGCGGTTCGCCGGGTTCGGGCACGGCAGAGTGGTTCAACAACACGCTTTACAATTGCGGATCGCGCGGCGGCGACGACTCCGGGGCTTTCAATGTCGCCCCGGGTTCTCCTGCGGTTCGCCTGCGCAACAACCTTGTTTATCTTAAACCGCACGAAAATTATCTGGAACCTGCCGGCGGAAGCTCTCGCATTTCGGGAACGAATAATCTCTGGTACGGCGCCGGAAGAACGCCCGGCCTGGGGTCCAGCGTCAATGCAGATCCTAAATTCCTGAATTTGAGCGGCTTCGATTTTCATCTGCAGGTGGGAAGCCCGGCCATTAAAGCCGGAGGTAATACCGGAGTCTCTGCCGACTTTGACGGCATCGCGCGACCTCAAGGTTCACCATGCGATATTGGCGCTTTTGAGTTTTTTGTGTCCTCAGGAAATGTTGGAAAAGGAAATGGTGGAAGCGTTAGAGTGGCAACCCGTTGATTGTCGACGTTCGAAAGCATTCAGAGAATGCCTTGCAACGGCATGTGCGCCCGAAATATCCTCGGGGTCCTTCGCGCCAAAAAGCGGCGCTCAGGATGACAATCTCAAAGAGAAAATCGTGAATCGTTAAAATCGTAAATCGTAAATCGTATTTCTCAAATCATCAGGCGGTCATAACAATCGCGCGTCCTGGCGGCGATCTGTTCCCACGAATATTTAGTTTCTGCCAGTTGCTTTGCCGCTGAACCCAGACGCGCCCGCAAGCCGGCATCTGCAGCCAAAGTATTGATTGCCTGCGCAAGTTCATCAGTGTTGCCGTAGCTCACCAGCAGGGCTTCTTTCTTATCGCACAGCATCTCTTCAAATGTCGGCAGCTTCGCGGCGACTATCGCTTTTCCATATCCAATTCCTGTCAGCAGGGCGCCGCTACTGGTGATCTGCTTGTATGGATAGACAAGAATATCGGCGGCGGCGTAGTAAAAGGGAAGTTGTTCCGGTGGAATATAGGAAAGGTCGAGCCTCACGGAATCCCGCCGATTCTGTTCCAAGCCGGCAACCCTCGCCCGCACAGCATTCAGGATATTCTCCTTGCCGGTTCCCGCGATCACCAGGAGCACCTCTCGATTCAACTTCGACAAAGCATCCAACAAAAAATCCAGCCCCTTGTAGGGAACAATCACACCTTGCCAGAGAACAATGCAGCGATGCTGCGGCAGTTGGAGTCTGGCCCTGGCTTCTGCCTGCGTGAGCGGGGCCTGGGACTGTTGCAGCAGGCCGTGTGGAATGACTTCAACATTATTAAGAATTCCAAACTCTTCCGTAAGCCGCTGTTTGGTCGCGCGATTGTGGCAGATGATCAAATCCGACATGCGGTAAAGCCTACGGAAAGCTGGTTTGTGCCTGTCTCCGGTATCGTGAGGCAGGATGTTGTGGATGGTGCAAACCACTTTTATCCCCAGCAGTTTTGCCTCTTGCAGCAGCAGCAATTCCACCGGCAGGCCGCGCGAGAGCAGCGCCAGGTATTGCACGTGAATGATATCTGGGCGAACGAAAATAAATTTCACCGCAAGAATCAACAAATTGCAGCAATATTCAATCGCTTTGAGCCATTGCTGCAGCCGCGAGGACCGAATGTTCCGGCGGGAAACAAAATCGATGAGCCCGGCATTGTTACGGATGCCATTCTTGCGAAAATATTCCGGGTCAAAGCGATAGGTCGCCGACAGCAGGCCGGCGTTAACATTTTCCGCAGGCAGGGCCTGGGTAAGCGCGGCCATGTAGTAGGGAACAAAGGACCACAGATCCATGAGAAGAACGTGGAGCCGCCGCTTAGGCGCAGGAGTGCGCGTCTCCCGGTCAGGAAAGCTTTCCTGGACTTGCACTGTATCCGTTCGCGTCTCTGTGGTTACACTCATTTTGTCCCTGAGCAACTCAAGTTCGCCGAGGAGGGTTGCGATGCCCCTGCGAAGCGCTGTGGCAAAACTGCTTTGTAGACCTGAAGATAAGCTTCGGTCATCTTTTGAATCCCAAACGTGGCAGCAACCGATTGGCGCCCGGCCTTGCCCATGGCTAAACGTAAATCCTTATCTGCGATCAGCTTTTCCAGGGCGGTCTGCAGCGCATTTCGATCCCCAGGCTCGATCAATATTCCGGCTTCGTTGCTGACCAATTTGGGGATTGCACCAACACGGCTGGCGACAATGGGCTTGGCCGCGGCCATGGCTTCGAGAACAGACATGGGCATGCCTTCGTTCCATGACGGCAAAACAAAAATATCCATCGAAGCGTAGATTGCGGGCATGTCGCTCTGGAACCCCAGAAACTTTACTTTGGCGGCTATCCCGAGTTCACCGGCAAGTGTCTCGAACTGGTGACGGTCCGGGCCGTCTCCTGCAATCACCAAGCGAACCCTGGGATGCCGATCCATCAAAGCCTTGGCCACAAACAGAAGGTCGGGCACACCTTTTTCAGGAGTGAGGCGGCATACGGCGCCAATCGCGATCTGATCGTCTTCTTTTGGGTGCAGGGCTGCAGGCACAGCCTCGAAGTCGCGTACCTCAATTCCATTAGGGATGACACTGATGCGGTCAGCCGGCAGGCGCGAATGGCGCAGGTTCTCTGCCACCAGATCGGACACGGCTACAACCCGGTCGAAGCCGCGCAACAAGAAATGATCGAGAGCCGCATACATGCGCAGGCTTTTTGTCGATCGTGTCCAGTTATGGCAGGTGGCCACGAGCGGCAGCTTTCCCCGATATGTCGCCAGGTAAGCGTAGAGGTTCGATTTATAGTTGTGACTATGGATCAGGGTGATTTCCTGATCGCGAATCAGCCGCCGCAATGTGCGAAGCGCATGCCAGTCTGCCCGGCCCAAACACGCAATATCGAAGGCCGGGATTCCCCAGCGCGTGGCCTTTTCAGTAATAACGTCGCTGTGCTTCTCTACCCGGGTGAGAGTGCAAACCACTGTGCTGTGGTTCTGCGCATGCAACTCGCGCGAGAGTCCTGAGACCACGCTCTCGGCGCCATAGTAGCCAATTGTGCTGATGAGCTGAAGAATGCGCATTGGCTACACCATGCTCTCCGTAACTGCCTCGGTATCATGGGATTGACGCCTGGTCATGGCATGCCATAAGGCGTGATACCTGGCTTCGCCCAGAATACGTTTGCCAGACTGCTTGAGCTGATGGCGCATGCGAAGCCTGAACCAGAACCAACCGTCGCCTATCAGAAATTTGCTGATGTCTTGCGGGCGGCTGCTTCGGCGCACCATCATCCGCCCGTGGAGAAGGATTCCATATTTGGGAATAGGTTCCGGCAGCGGATCGGATGTATAGAGATGTTCGTAGCCGGCGCTCTGGCAGGCCTGGATGACGTGGCGATTCCAGCGCCCTCCAGGCGCGGAGATGCTCTGCACGGCAACGCCCAATCGGTCTTCAAGCGCATGCTTCGACGCCTTGAGTTCACGGTCAAGCTCTGAAACCGAACAGTGTGAAAGGAATTTATGCGACCAGCCATGCGACTGAATGGAATGCCTCATTTTCGCCAGGGCCGCCAGTTGCTTCCAACCCATTGTGGAGCTCTTTTCTCCAACCCATCCCGCGGTGATGAAGAAGATTGCCTTCAATTGATGGCGCGCAAGGCCCGCCGATGCCAGTTCAAAATTGGAACGATGTCCGTCGTCGAAACTGATGCAGGCAGCATCATGCCTCAGTTTTCCAGCATCGATAAGCGTGCTCACCAGCGCGAGGTGCTGGTCAAACTGGGTGCACTGCAGGGCATACTGGTCGGCGCAGAAGCTCCGCGTCAATTCATGATATGTAAGCAGCGTATCAGGGAACGTGAAGCATGCATCGGCGGCCGCGGAACGATTCCCGATTTGAGCAGCCTCAGGCATTGATCGCCTGCCTTGTCGCAGCCTGAGCGGGTGGAACCTTCTTCATGTCGAGACGAGCGCCCGTGTGCTGGCCGCGGGCAAGATGGTCTCGAAAAGATTCGAAGGCGTAATGTTTCAGCAAATACTCTAAACGCGCCTGGGTACGGTGCAGATTGGTGTAGTGACGAAATCTCGATTTCAACTTCTCCGCAATCCGCGGCTGCTCGGGGTCAACCTCCCACGGATGCAGGTAGAGGACGAGCGGCTGCCGGCGGCGTTCAAACTGCCGGAACACCCATTGCGTGTAGAACAGAGGAAAAATCCGCAGATAGCCTCCGCCTGCCGCGGGCAGGTTCATGCGCGCGATTCTTATAGTTGCCGGGGGGAATTCCAGCAAGCTCCGTCCATTGTTGCAGGCGTGCTGGTAGGGATAACGGCTCGCATTAGGGATTCCGTAAAGATCATGATGAATGGGATAAATGCTGGAATCGTACTGGAAGCCTTCTTCCGCAAGCACATCGAGCGCCCAGAGCGCCCGGCTTGTAATCGACCAAGTGGGGGCGCGATAGCCTGCCACGCGGACGCCCGCCGCCTGCTGGATCGCGTCACAGGCCGCGCGAGTATCAAAGCGAAATTCCTGTGGGGTAAGAGAATCGACCCTGTGATGCCAGAAGCTGTGACAGGCCAGTTCGTGTCCTCGCTCGTGGATCTCACGCACGACTTCCGGAAAATGCCGGGCAACCCATCCCAGCACAAAGAACGTGGCTTTGACGCCATACAACTCAAAAATATCGAGCAGGAGGCGACAATTTCTTGTTACACGGCAGGGAAACTGGCTCCATGATTCGCGCGATATGCTGCCGGCAAAGGCCTCGACTTGAAAATAATCTTCTACATCCACGGTAAGGATGTGCTTCGGCTTTGTGGTTGAGAGAGCATTCGCTGAGATCATATTCAATAGTTGGTGGCTACCCTGCCAAGGGCAAGCTTCGATGCGTTGGATTCAAGATTAGTTATTGGCGCCGAACAGCTTTTTGCGCAGCAACCAGGAAATGACCACCAGGCACACCCCCAGGAAAAGCAGACCATCGGCATCCGTCATGCCGGATGGAATCGGCACCAGGCCGGCAATTGAATTGGCGGTTACATGCAGCAGACCGTTGCCCTGGCCGCTCTGCGAGGCGGCATTTGCCCATTGGCCCGCCAGAAAAATCGGAATCACAGTTAATACAGATTTCATATTTTTACCCGTTGCAGCTTTCCTGCCCAATGCTAGCCCACCATTTCCAGTGACTCCGTCACAGGTTGATGGATAGCGCGTTGTACGTTTTTTTCTACGATCAGATCTACAGCTTTGCCGGCAATCTTTACCATCTCATTGTTATTGAGAGTCGAATTCACAATCTGCGTGGTGTTGGCCAGCAGCAGGTTCGGGATGTTGGTCTCCATGCTGGGGGCAATGGCGGAGTAGTCTAACACCGGAATGGGCTGCACCAGCCGCTCACGGAAGATGAAATGCCGTTCAATCTCTTCTTCTTTCAAGTCAGGGATCACGAGCTTCAGGTTCGCATAAAACAGCTTCCACACTTCATCGTCGCTGGCCTTAAACAGGGGATCGCCCGGCGACGTATATTTCGGCAGATACACAAGATGACGTCCGTGGGTCTCTTGCAGCGAAATGAGGTTCGTCATCTCGATGATTCCCGTAAAAGGAAGATCTTCGGTGATGTTGGTGCAATAGTAAGGGGTGAGTTTGCGCTTGAGCAGCATTACAGCGCATACCATTCCCATATATTGCATCTTCTCGAGCTTTGCCCGGTACTCATCGGTCAGCGTGGGCGCCAGTTGAGCAAAAATGCTGCTGGGCGTCGTGGCAACCACGTAGTCAAATTCCTGGGCGCCCGAGCTGGTAATGACCTCGAGCCGGCCTGGCCGCGAATTGCGAACCTCTTTCACCTGGGTGTTGGTCGCAATCGTTCCTCCCATTTCTTCCACTTTTTCGATCAGACGGGAAAATACGGCATGGTAGCCTCCGCGCACATAACCCATGCGCTCCTGTTTGCTGGCGCCTTTTTCACGCGTAGAGTAAAGCCGTTTGATTGTCGCCCAGATAAAACTTGCCGATGCCTGTTTTCGGGCTGCCCCCAATTTGCACTTCAGGAGGGGCTCCCACAGTTTCTGGTAATTTCCTTTACCGAAAATCTTTGCCAGCCACGGGCCAATGGGTTTCTGCTCCAGTGCAAGCCCATCCTGAATACGAGATACGTAGAGTATTCCCAACCCAAGGCGAAATTTTTCCCAAAGCGAGATGGCGGGGAAGCGCAGAAAATCCAGCGTTGTGGTCATAGACCGGAGCCGGCCTTCGGTAAAGAAGCCGACTTTGGTCTCGGTCCAGCGCAGTTCGTCTTTGAGGCCAAGGTCATCGATTAACTGGAGCAAAGGCGCGTCGGTGGTAAGGATGCAGTGATAAAACTTGTCCCAATAGAATGGACCGAAGTTGAAGTACGTCGCCAGGCCGCCCAGTTGCGGACGCGCCTCCAGCACCGTCACCCGGAAGCCCTGTCGCAGCAGGTAAAATGCAGCCGTCAGGCCGGTTATCCCGCCGCCCAGGACGCCGACGTGCGCATTTGGATGCGTTTCAGACTTTATTGGCGCGCTTGCCTTGGTCATAGTCAACTTATGCGCTCCTGTAAATAAGGGCAACACCAAAGGTGATCACCGCGATGGCCATCCACCGGGAAGCCGGCACACGCTCCCGCAAAACGAAGATGGAGAGCACCGCAACAATCGGATAACTGATGCTCAGCAGCGGAAAAGCGTAAGACACCTCGATGCGCGACATCGCGATCAGCCACAAGCCGGTGGCCAGCACAAAGCTGGCCATCCATGCCCAAACCCACGGCGATTTCAGCAGCGAGACATAAGAAAACGATGCTGCGGAAGCGCTGTTTTGCGTGACTCCGCGCTTCAAAAATACCTGGGCGCAAGCGCTTAGAACGATGGTCAGCCACAGTGCCGAGAATGCGCTCATGCCCGCTCCTTCGTTATCGAGAGCTGCATGAGCGCTACTCCCAGCATCACCACAGCAATACCCAGCCATCGGCCGCGAGAGATGGATTCCCCAAACAGGAACTTGCCC
>DASREY010000183.1:0-3529 GCA_035651775.1 Terriglobales bacterium | reverse complement strand
TCCTCTCCGCTTTTCTCAGGCACCAGCCTGCTGGAACGGCCGTGGTGGCGATCAATGAGTCTGAGGGGACGGATACCGATTTTGCCGTATTAGACACCAATGGGTTCGCCGGGGTAGGCGGTGGTGTCGGGGCCTTCCGCGCCGGCGGCGTCATGGGCGGCATGCTCGAAGACATGCGTGTCGCCAACCGCAAACAAGCCGCTTTTGATGGTGCTGTACCTGCCCCGCCACCGGCGGTTGCTGAAACAGTCGAAGTCACTGCGGCCGCGCCCGTACTCCAGACTACCAATAGCGCAAGCCTCGCCAAAGATAAAGAAGAAGCCGGCTCCGCGGCTCCGCGCGTGCGCTCCTACTTCCCTGAGGCCCTGTACATCAATCCGGAAATCATTACCGATCGCGATGGCCGCGCCAGCATCACCATTCCAATGGCAGACTCCATCACTACCTGGCGCATGGCCATGCTGGCTTCAACTTCGCACGGCGCCTTGGGCAGCGCCACATCCAGCCTTAAAGTTTTTCAGGATTTCTTCGTTGATCTCGATCTGCCGGTTACGCTCACGCAGGGCGACCGCGTATCCATTCCCGTCGCCGCCTATAATTATTCGGGCGCGAGTGGGGAAGTCAGCCTGAAACTCGAAAGTAGCGGCTGGTATTCCCTGGTGGACGACGTTCCCGAAAAGAACGTCAGCGTAGACTCGGGCAGCGTAGGCGGTTCGCAGTTCACCGTGCAGGCCAATCGCATTGGCAAATTCAAACTCACGCTCTCGGCGCGCATGAAGGGCGGCAGCGATCGCGCTGATATCGTGGTCCGGGAAATTGAAGTCATTCCTAACGGCCGCGAGCAGAACCTGGTCTTCAATGGGCGGCTTGAAACCAGCGTACAGCACGAATTGGATTTTCCCGCAGCCTCGATCCCTGAGGCCAGCAAGATCTTTGTGAGGCTCTACCCCGGCCCGTTGAGCCAGGTAATCGAAGGTATGGATAGCATCCTGCGCATGCCTGGTGGTTGTTTTGAACAGACGTCTTCGAGCACATATCCCAACGTTCTCGCACTCGACTACATGAAGCGCACCAAGAAACTCACTCCCGAAGTGCACGCCAAAGCTGAGGGCTACATCGCCAACGGTTATCAACGCCTGCTCACCTTTGAAGTGCCGGGCGGCGGTTTCTCCTGGTTTGGCCAGGCGCCCGCCAATAAGATACTGACTGCCTATGGACTGATGGAGTTTTACGACATGTCAAAGGTCTACGACGTAGACCCGAACTTGATCCAGCGGACCCAGCAGTGGCTCGCCGCGCAGCAACAGGGAGACGGAAGCTGGAAACCCGATACCAACTTTATCAATGAAGGTGCCACTAACCGCTACAACACTGACGCGCTGCGCATCACCGCTTACATCGCGTGGTCGCTGGAAAATACAGGCTATCAGGGGCCGGCGGTAGAAAAGGCCAGGACATATATCGAGAAGCACATGAGTGGAAAAATGGATTCTTATACCCTCGCCGTGCTTGCCAACTTTGCCGTTGACTACGGCAAAGATCGCGACTTTGCCCGCGATGCCATGCAGCTTCTGCTCGATGCGCGCATCGAGAAAGATGAACAAGCCTGGTGGAGCGCGGAAGAGACCAGCGTCTATGCCACAGGGGAAAGCGCCAGCGTTGAAACCACAGGCCTGGCCGTGCAGGCACTGTTGAAGTGGGGCCAAGCGTCGGGCACTGCGCGCAAAGCGCTGACTTACATCGCCTCCAAGAAAGACTCTTCGGGCACATGGGGAACGACACAGGCCACCATCATGGCGCTGCGCTCATTGTTGCTTGCCACCGAAAAAGGCTCGGCAGACGTTCGTGGCACGCTGGAAGTCCTGCTCAACGGCAAGCCGATTGAAAAACTTGTTCTGACTCCAGACAACAATGACCTGTTGCACCAGTTCGTCTTCAAAGATCTGGCCCCCAAGGGCGGCAACAACGTGGAAATCCGCTTTGATGGCAAAGGCGGCCTCGCCTACCAGGTCGTGGGAACTTACTTCCTGCCCTGGAATAACGAACCGTCTTGCCCTCCTGAGGCAATCTGCAACGACGTAAATTCTCATGGAAAGGGACTGCCGGCTGTTGAGCCCCTCTCGATTGACGTCGTCTACGACCGCACGCGGCTCGCTCAAGACGACATTGCCACAGCCACCGCAACCATCAAGAATAATCTTGGCAAGAATGCCAACATGGTGATGGTTGATCTGGGCATTCCTCCTGGTTTTGACCTGCTCAGCGAAGACCTGCAGGCCTACCAGGAAAAGAGCGCGGGCCAGAAAAGTGGACGCTTGGAAAAATTCAGCCAGACCGCGACCCAGGCCATTCTCTACTTCGACTCTTTTGCTCCCGGCGACACGGTCAAGCTGCGTTTTCGTTTGCGGGCCAAGTATCCTATCCGCGCCAAGACGTTCCAATCGCGGGTGTATGAATACTATGATCCGCAGGTGAGCTCGGTCGCGCGCCCAGTACAGTTGGAGGTCCATCCGCGTTAGCGCAGATTCTCCGCATGCGCGGCTTGACTATGGCGGTTCAATATTCACTGCCAAGGAAGAACACGGCTTTGAGAGGCTGCGAAAAAAATTGTCATTGCGGATACACCTGCTATGAAATTGCTTGAATACAGAAGCTTAGGAGCAGGACTCCCGCAAAATTCTCAGATTGATCGCAGCCCCGCTTGTCTTTACTATATAGTCCTTTGTGCAAACCCTATTCTCACGAAGGAATCCCGAGTGATTGAGAAGCAAGTTTTTGGCGTCACACCCGAGGGCCAGCCAGTTGATATCTACACCATCACAAACTCGCAGGGAATCGAAGTGCGGGTCATCAACCTGGGCGGAGCCATCACTTCCCTGCTCGCCCCCGGAAAAGATGGCAAACAAAATAATATTGTCCTTGGCTTCGATGACCTGGAAGGATATCTCGTCAACCGTCCCCACTTCGGCGCAATCATCGGACGCTACACCAACCGAATCGCCAACGGAAAATTCACTCTTGATGGAGTGGAGTATTCCCTGGCAAAAAACAATGGGCCCAATGCCCTGCATGGAGGCCTGAAAGGTTTCGACAAAGCCCTCTGGCAGGCCAGGTCTTTCCAGGGCCCGGATGAAGCGGGAGTCATCTTTATATATATGAGCAAAGATGGGGAAGAAGGTTATCCCGGCAACCTGAACACAACCGTAACCTATACGCTTACAGACCGGAATGAGCTTATTTTCGATTATCAGGCTACTACCGACAAGGCGACTCCCATCAATCTTACCCAGCACACATATTTCAACCTGGCCGGCGACGGATCAGGCGACGTGCTTGGGCATGAACTCATGCTGAATGCCGATCGCTTTACCCCGGCTGATAAAACCATGATTCCCACCGGCGAACTCCGTTCGGTAAAAGGAACGCCTCTGGATTTCAGCCAGCCCACGCCTATCGGCAGCCGCATCAATGCGGATTATGAACCATTGAAGCTTGCTCTGGGTTACGACCATAATTTTGTGATCAATCG